>JAIOJS010000414.1 GCA_019911795.1 Thermoanaerobaculia bacterium
AGTTCGACGCTCTCACCGGTTTCCAGCCGCTCGGAAACCACGAGCCGCCCGAGAGGAAGCGTCTCGAGCAGAGCAGCCCCCGCCCGTTGGGCCAAAACGTAGACGGCCGCACCGTTTGCGAGAGCTACCATCAAGTCGGGGAGGTAGCCGAGAGCAAAGACGGAGAGGGGTCCAACCGAGGCCGTTGTGTTCGACGGCACGGAACTCCCGGTGGCTTCACCTCTCTCTCCCTGGCCGGAGGACGTTGGGGCCGTCAGGTCGGCCGGCCGAGCGTCCTCCTCCTGCAAGTGCTCCAGGCTTCCAGTGACCGAACCAAAAGCGATTGCCTGGCCGGCTCGTGCGCTCGCCTTGGTGCGAATCCGCTCGCCCTCGAGGCGAGTGCCGTTGCGAGATCCCAAGTCGGCGACCTCGAGCCGGTCACCCGAGAGGACGACGAGGGCAGCGTGGTGCCGAGACACGGAAGGGTGCTCGATGCAAATATCACAGCCGGGGTCGGAACCTACGAGGTTCTCCCCCGGCTTGAGCCGTCGGCGGCGAGTCTCGCCACCCTCTCGCAACAGCAGTCGAAAGGCCATGTTGGCCGATCTTACACCTCGCACGCCAACGGCCGAGTAGGAGCTCAGACCTCTCCTACCAGGCGGACGTGTTACCGCTCTCGAATCCATCCGCGAAGATCAGATCCACCGCAACCTGAACTGTAAGTTGGTGCGATGTCACGACCGATGTATTGCTGGCCAGTGCCTCGTCCCATTCTCCGACCTCACCGAACTGAGCGCTCTGGCTCTTGTCCGCGTCGACGATACAGCCAAACCAATAGCTACCGGGCGGGACCGACGAAGGGAACGGGACCGAAAGGTCAACGGACACGGTGGATCGGCCGAGAACTCCACCGGCGACTCGGACCCGGCCCAAGAACCTATCCCCCGACGAGATGGTCTGGTTGGTCGATGCATAGAAGTCGACATCGAAGCCTCGACTGTCTCCCCCGCCGAGGTTCTCGACATCACAACTCGCTGAGAAGGGAGCGCCGGCGGAAACCACCGAAGGAGAGAACGCCAGCTGTGGCTCCTCGGCGGCTTCTAGGTTGGCGGCCAAGTCCTGCAGTAGCTGCCAGGCGAGTCCGGGAAAGTGGTCGCAGCGGATATCGTCATCGGGTCCCGTCCCCGTCGTCTGTCCGCACCAAGTGATCCGGTCACCGTCCTGAGCAAAGAGATTGATCGAGACAGCGTCCGGTCCTAGCTGGACGATAGCGGAATCGCTGATAGCGAGCGTCGACGGTGTCGAGTTCCACCCCTTGGTCCCCCCCTTGTCGAAAAGCTGGGCGTTGGAGGGAAATGACGGATGGTTGTCGAGAGGGGTGCCCTCGAGCATGACAGCCAGAGCTTGGGAGGTCGGGGTCGGATCCAGCAGGTCCCCCTCCCACAGTTTCTCCATCAACCCGCCCTGTGCTCGTGGCGTCACACTCGAGATCCCAGAGGCGTACAGCCGGTTGTGTCCACGGACCGAGTTGAATGCAGGGAACCCATCGGGAAAGATCTGCTCCAAGTCCTGGAACGCATCGGACCCGGTACGAAACAGCGGCTCGAATGCTGATGGCGGGACGAGAAAGTATGAGGGTTCGGACTCGAAGCCGCTCCCCTGTTGGCCCTGCCAGAGGATCGTGCGATCGATGTCCTGGATGCTCAAGACCAACCCGTACTCCTTGCCGACCCCTGGGATCCCTGAGATCCAATGGTTCAGGCTCTGATCGGAATTGGCCGTCCCCAGCGTTGGATGGTCGACCAGAAGGGATGCGGCGGCGTTGTCGCTGACCTGCATCATCGCCTGGTCAAACCGAGCCACGGAGAATTGCAGCCCCCAGTCTGTGTTGCCGAGGCCAGGAAAATCATTCAACGGGCCGGAGAGTTGGTCCCGCTCGTCGACGTACCAGCGAAATCTCGAATCGACCCCATCGGTGTAGTTGCCAATCCAAGTGAAGGCGATCTCGCCCTCCTGTTCTTCGCGCTTCAGTTTGACGTGAATCGCCGTCTTGACGGTGCTCGCGGCGTAGAAGGGCTCGGTATGGCGGTTCGCGATCGATTGGTTGGTTCCGAGATTGCGCGCATAGAGTCCAAGCCTGCCGCGCGGTGCCCCTGCCCCACCCTCGAAGGCCGCAATGAGAGCATCCAACTGAGCAGAGTTGGACTCCAGGTCCGGCTCGGACGGCATCGCCGACACTTCATGCAGCGACTTCACGGTGTCACCCCAGACACCGTTGAACCTCAGAGTGCCGCCGCTGACATAAGAGTCGATATCGATGAGGAACGTGTTCCCGTCTGCATTCTGGCTGTTTCGAGTGGCGAGTTCCGTAGAGGTCATCCCTCGATATTGCGCCCATTCCCCGCCTGGATATTGCGCGATGATCATGGCGTAGCGATAGCCGCGGGCTGGATCCCAGTACCGTTCGAGATCGATGACCCGACCCGCCATCGGGCTCACGAGATCGGTCACATCGGGCGACTGTAAACCGTAGTAGAGATGGGTCATCGGTTGGTTGGGGTCCTTGACCCAGATCCCGGCATACTTGAGGTTGCCCCCTGAATCCGTATAGGCCTCGAAGTCGATTAGCGAGTAGCCGAGCGTCAGATAGGTCTTCAGATTCGCCTGGAACTGATCATCGGTCTGTGTCGTCCTCAGAACAGCGCCATAGAAGTCGCCGTCCTCCAGAAAGATGGACGAATAGCGCTTGTTCCCATCGAAGTAATCGACCTCCACATCGAGATAGCGTCCCGCCTTGGCCGCCATCGCGTTGAAGAAGGTTTCCCACTCGGAGTAGGGTCCCTGGATCAGGGTGTGGACGACAGCGCCCGTGTCGAGAAAGAGGGCCGTGAAGCGCTCCTGCGAGCCGTTCCAGCGGATCTCGAGATCGACCAGCTCACGACCCAGGTTGGCCTGGCTGATGATCGCAGCATCGAGAGTGGCTCGGCTGACGTCGAGTTGCCAGGCCGTGCCTGAGGCGCCTGCAATCTGCTCCGGGCGAGTTCCATACCATTCGGTGGTGGACCCATCATCGGATTCACTTACGGTTTCGAAGTCGGAGGCAAACGCAGCTCCGGCTACGGCGAGAAAGGTGGATAGAAGCAGGGCCGTCAAGGCCGGGGATGACAACGGGTTTCGCATGGGTACTCCTCAGATCGGGTTTGTCGGATACTTCGCCCTAGAGCAACCCCAGTGCCAGGAGCCCTGGACCACGATTCCGATGGACCCAAAGAGTCCATAAGATCACCTACCGAGTACCACCAAGTCCTTTTATTCCAACGGTGTACACAGCTTCTCGCCGCCTAGTCGCCAGAGTTGACAGACGCAGACCTCCAGCGAGTCCACCGAGAATCTCCTCTCGGGATCGAGAGGATCGGAAGGGGCATTCTCAGGAGCGAGATTCAGGGCGCTCGGACCCACCGAGGCCTCGAGTTCCTATTCGTCGGTCGGGAGGAACCCGAGCCTAGTGATCTAGGCTCTGGTGGACTGTAGCCCCCAAACGATTAGCGCCTGGCCGGCCCTCAGGGCCGAGCTCGGCGTTGCCCCTCCTCGACAGAGGTCCCGCTATGCCTGGGTCGGGGCGCCTTGATCTCGCCCCTGATGACACGCCCAACCACTAACCGTTCGAGGGTTACAGTCCACTAGTTAGTTGGCGGTGCCAGGTCTTCCGTGCTCGATGCCCCGATGAGGGTCCGAATCCTCACCACCTCCCCTTCGGCCTTGAGCCGCCTAGGGGCGTCTTCGGGAAACTGTGCCGCGACGATCTTCTGAATCCTCTCGCGCACTGGTAGGGCCGCTTCTGGGTCGCTCAGATTCTTCTCCAAAAGATCCGCCAACCCCGTCAACGGCACCTGGAGCAATGCATGATCTGGCCCGACAACCGCTTCTAGCTCCTCCACGGCACGCGAGAAAAATACCCGGGCTTCTTCATAGCGGCCCCGGCGCACCGCGATCAGTCCCGCATTGTGGCTCTGTAGGGCTGCGTCCGGTGTTCCTGGAGTCCAGCGCTCGACGAGGGCGCGCGCGCGTTCCGCCTCCGCCGCGGCCTCGTCGTCACGATGGAGCAAGAGCAGGGCGTGAACGCGGTTCACCGACACTGCCGTCGCCGGGAAGGAGTCCGACTCGCCCCGCTGCCCGAGGATGGCGATAGCCTCGTCCAAGGCAGCGACTGATTCTTTCGCTCGCTCCTGAAGGTTGGCGACCGCTCCAAGGTTCGTCAGGCTCTCGACGATCGACAGATCGTCGCTTCTCAACTGGGCGCGTTTGGTGGCGATCGCCCGATCGATCAACTCCGCCGCCCTCATGAGGTCGCCCATCGAGGCCCTCGTTTCGGCCAAGTCATCCCAAAGATCGGCCTGGAGCAGGGGTTCGTCCACGAGTTCGACGTCGATGCGCGACTCGGCAGCGTCCAGTAGCTCTTCGACGGAAAGCGGCTCCCCCTTGGCTCGTTGCAGGGGACTTGCTTCGCGAAAGACCGAGAGCAGGAAGTCCTTCAATCGGACCGCTCGCTCGCTCTCGTGTTGCGCCTGGAGGGCGGCCTCCTTGGCGTGACCGGTCTGCATCAGCGCGACGGTCAATCCCGCAACCAGGGAGAACAGGGTCAGGACCGTGGCAACCGCCGCCACTCGATTCCGACGCAGGAACTTGCTCAGTCGATACGAACGGGTATCCGGACGAGCGGAGACCGGTTGGCCGCCGAGATGACGCCGGAGGTCGTCGGCCAGTGCCGCCGCCGACCGGTAACGACGCTCCGGTTCGCGAGCGAGGGCCCGGAGGAGGATCGTGTCGAGGTCACCCTCCAGACGACGGGCACGGCGACGGGTCTCCGGCCCACCAGTCGAGGTCCGTTCGAGCCGTTGTGAGGGTCTCTCCGTAACCTCGCGTTCCACCTCCTGAACAAGTGCCCCGGGACTGTTGTTGGTTCTTGGGTTGGGCAATTCACCGGTGAGCAGTTCGTAGAGCAGAACCCCCAGCGCATAGACATCGGTGGCGGTCGTGACCGCCTCACCGAGAACCTGTTCCGGTGCGGCATAGGACGGCGTGAAGCCGCGCAGTTCGGATCGGCTCTCACCCGCGTCCGATTCTCCTTCGAGGACCTTGGCCAACCCGAAATCGAGGAGCTTCGGCAAGCCCTGAGCCGTGATCAGGATGTTGGAAGGCTTGAGATCGCGATGAAGGACGAGCGAGCGATGGGCGTAGTCGACCGCCTCGGCGACGGCGATCACGAGGTCGAGAATCCTCTCGACCGACAGGTCTGAGCGGCTCGCATAGCGGGTGATCGGCTCGCCTTCGATCAACTCCATGGCAAACCACGGGCGTCCGTCCGCAGCCAGACCACCATCGAGGAGGCGAGCGATCGCGGAGTGCTCGAGCCTGGCCAGGATCTGCCGCTCCAGCAGGAACCGTTGGACCATCCCATCGGTCGAGAGTCCGAAGCGCACCATCTTGATCGCCGCGCGCTGATCGAATCCACCCTGACTACGCTCACCGAGAAAGACCTCTCCCATACCGCCTTCGCCGAGTCGCTCTTTCAGGCGCCACGACCCGACCTGACCGAGCTGGCTCGAACCTTCATCCGACAGCAGCTTGCGACTGGTCTCAGAGACGACCTCTACCCTTCCCCGTTCCAAGGGCCCTTCGGCGACCGCGTCTCTGGTCAGCATCCGTTCGAGGAGCCTGGCCATCTCGGGAGCGGTCTTGGCGATCTCCTCGACGCGAAGACCTCGGGCGCTCGCGTCCAGATCGAGGAGCTCGCCGAACTCGCGGACGAGATCCGATGGCGTCGAAGGCTCTCTAGGGTCGCCCATCAAGGACTCGGGTCGGCGCCCATGAGCTGGTCATGGAGAAGAGCCCTGGCCGCTCGCCAGTCTCGCAGCACCGTCCTCTCGGAGATGCCGGTCGCGTCGCCGATCTCGGCAAAGGTCAGACCGCCAAAGAAGTGCCACTCTACGGTCTGAGCCAGCCGCGGTTCTTCGGCTTCCAGCTGATCGAGGGCCACATTCAAAGCCAACAGCTCTTCGACCGACGAACCGGCCGCGGCCACCGACAAGGTCGCAGGGTCCAAGTCGACCGCCACCTGGTCTCCCCATCGCTTCGCCGAGTTTCGCTTGCGGGCTCCATCGATCACGATCTGCCGCATCGCCCGCGAGACGACAGCAAAGAAGTGGACCCGATCGGCGAACGGCAACTCATCTTGCCTGGCCAGGCGCAAGAAAACCTCGTGGACCAGCGAAGTTGCTGAAGGACCCTTGCGCGCTCCTCTGAGATGCCGGACCGCGAGCTGCCGGAGGTTGGGATAGACCAATTCGAACAGCTTCTGGGATGCGCTGTCATCTCCAGCCCTCGACGCAAGCAGGAGCAGGGAGATATCCCCCTGAAGCCCCTCGGCGGGTTCCTTGGTGACCATTGAGCGCATCCTATACTCGATCCGCCCCTGGAATCTCGGCCTGATGAGTATCTCCTAGCTGCGATCTCGAGATGGGATTCGCCTAGGTTTCCTTCCCTCGGTCCGATTGCCGATTCCATCGCCAGCTCCATCGATCGCGGGTTGGATAGACCAGTCTCTCGCAAGACGCTCCCTCGGTCCTCGCGATCCAAGATCATGGTGTGGCCAACCCCCAAGCCTGGGTGTCGCCCCCCTCGAAACCATCACCAAAAAGCAGCGTGCTGTCCGCAATCCAGAGATCGAACTTCCCGCGTACTTCGTGGTCGGCTACGTAGATTATTCCCTTCGAGTCGGGGGTCCATTGAACCCTCTGTGCCGCCGAATCCGCCGGGATTGGCGTCGAGTGGACCCGCTGCGGCGACGCGGTCCCGTCGCTTCGAACCCGGTAGACATCCACTCGCTCGTCCACAGATTGGTCTGCGAGGTAAGCGACCCAAGCACCGTCCGGAGAGACTCTAAACTCCTGAACCTCACCTCCGAAGGCAAAGATCGAATAGCTCAATCGCTCCGCCTGCGAAGAGAAGTCGAGGTTCACCGCGAAGAGCTCCGACGTCGAAGCCGATAGGAGATCACCACAGAAGTACAGTCTTCCCCTCGAGGGCGAACTCGAGGAAGAGTCGGTCCGGCACTGCGAGTCGATTCCGCTGCCGGCGGGTGGGTTGCCAAAGAGTGGATGAGGAGACGAGGAACCATCGAGGGGAGCGCTCCACCACTCGAGCTTGCCGTCGACCCGAAGGTCTCCCTTGATGAGAACCAACTCTTCGTCCAAACCGGTGACCTGTGCTGCACTGAAAACCTCGAGTTCCGGCCCCAGGGGGTCGTTCAGAAGAATCCCGCTCTGCCAGGGACCCTCAATGGGTACCCGATACGCATTCGTCGAGCCGGTAGCCGAAACCTGAGTACGGTGGACGATGAAGTTGTTCCGTTCCCATACATCCACAACTCCGTAACCTGAGAGGATCGGGGAATTTAGTCGCACCGAGGCTTCGGAGGGACCGTCGATGGGGACACTCCACATCTCGCGGCGGTTGCTCACATTTGCATCTGCAATGTACACGACCCGAGCGGAGTCGGAGGAGATCAGGGCGGTGAAGACATCACCATTAATCTGAAGGGGCACACTCAAACGGGTACTCGCCGTGAAGGGACCCTCGATGGGGACTGAGAACAGCTCAAAGACTTCATCGAAACGCTGATCGGCCGAGTAGATGACCCGTGAGCCATCGGGACTGAGCACATCGCCATAGGCAAAGTTCAGCTCTCGAACATTGCCGGCCTCGATCATGGAACCATTGAGCCGTGTCGGCGAAGCGGATCCGTTCCATGGCACACTCCAGAGTTGAACCTTGGTCTCGTTGGGTTCTCTCGCGCGAAAGAGAAGGCGCTCTCCGGCCCCGAGAACTTCGAGCACCCACAGATCGTCGCTGAGCTGGTTCGGCGGCTGCGCGCCGTCCACTGGCGTTACCCAGAGTTCGGAAGCTCCTCCCCCAATCACCTTGAACCACGCCCTAGAACCGTCGTCCGACAGTCCCATAGAGATGTCAACTTCCTGGCCCATGGCCAAAGCTGGACTGAGTCGAATCGCGGCCGCCGCGGGACCCTCGATCGGAACACTCCAGAGTTCTTTCCGGCCGAGGGTCATCTGATCCGTCGCATAGACAACCGTCTGACTGTCCGGAGTGACGAAGAAGCGAAACTGCGGATCGCTCCCTGGAGGACGGATGGCCGAGAGGCGCCTCGGCTCTCCTTCGTATCGGGGAGCGGAGAACAGGTCCGATATGCCACTGGTCTCGGCGTCGACCTGAAACACGACCCACTCTCCGTCCGGAGATACCTTGATGTTGAAAGACACTACATCGGAGGTCGGGAGCCCCGCCGGCGACAGCTTCCTCACTTCGACATCGGACGGTTGTCCCCACGACGGGCTGCTGCTCAAGGAAAGCACGATCCATAGGTACCGGTACTTCATCGTTCGTCTCCTAGGACTCCTACCATTGAAAGTGAGGGACGCTCCCTTCGGCCTCGATCGCGGCTCTACCTACCAGAACGCAATCCGATCGCAAGGACTGACACCCCCCAAAGGACCCCTGATACAGCCAGCCGAGGAACCTACAGCTCGGCGTAGACCTGTCCCATGCGCACGGGATCAGAGGCCACAGCCGCGTTGCCCCTAGTTGGCGATCTTCCAGGCGCCATCCTCGAGAGCCAGGCCGATTCCTACGCTCGAGGATGTGAAGTTGACCGTTCCATCGTCTCCAGGAGTACTCGTCGTCGTGTAGCCGTTGAAATAGGCGGTCCCGGAATGGACGTAGAGCGCGCCGCTCTCCTGAATGAGGTGGATTAAGTCACCCATGTCAGAAAACATCGAGCGTCGGTAGCGGTCACTCTCCTCGCGCTCCTCGGGGCTCAGACTGAGCCGCTCGGCCTGGGCCTCCTCGGTCGCTAGGAACATCGCGGAGTCGACATCGACCGCCAAAGCGGCCCCGTAGGACAGCAATAGCTTGCCGATCTCGTGGTCCAGGATCTCGGCCCCTCGGAACTGAGGCTCGGAGTTCTCCCCCGGACCAAAATCGATGAACTTGGGACCAGCGGTCACTCGCCAGATACCGTCCTCGAGTCGGAGAATACCCAACGCCACTCCCGCGCCGTCCTCTGAAGGAACGGAGAGTTCTGCCGCATCGGCATAGAACGTCATCACTCCACGGCTTTCGAGGTCGCGAGCGAAGGTCTCTGGATCGGGCGCCGACAGGCGGGCTGCCTCAGCGTCCTCCTGCTTGTACTCGTCAGATAGAGCGATCCACTCGTCCCTGACGTCCCGACTACTCATCATCTGGACCCGCCCCAGTTCCCCGTTCTTCAGCAAGCGAGAGGCCTCCAGAATAGCCTTGCCGGCCGGATGTTCTGCGATCGCTTTCCCCTCGAGCTGGGTCCCGGGCTCTTGAGCTCCGACCCACCCCGAGACTGAGGCGAACACGAGCGCGAAGGCCAGCGACGTCGGTAGTCGGCGAGGCCTGGAGATCGACTTCGGTAGGACTCGATGCTGCATGATGCTTCCCCTTGGGTAGTCTGCCTGGAAGGAATGTCCAGGCTCACTGAATAGAACGGAGACCCCGCCCTATTCATGACACGAACATCCCACCGCAGTCGGGTCGCTCAGCCCAAACAGCGCATCCGGTCTATAGACTCCCGCGATTCATAGAGAGCTGGTATCGAGCCGTCGGGGTCGCTTTACCACTGTCTGCGGGAACTGAGTGGAGGACGTGCCTACGTCCCTGCGCCCCGCTTGGTCATAGTTTCGGCCATGGACCAGACGCCGAAAACGCGTGCCAAGAAGACGACCGGTTGTACTTGCCGCGGCTGTCCCTGGCCGCGGTTCATCTCGCACGCAGTGATCAGGTCAACGCCGCCCTCGCGTTGCGGGAATGCGTGCGCACCAAGCCGGATCTGAACCGCCGAGAGGTCATCGCCATCCTGGGAGAGTCGTTTGGAGCCGGCGTCTGGTCCCGCGGCCAGGGACAGCCGCGGCAAGTACAACCGGTCGTCTTCTTGGCACGCGTTTTCGGCGGCTTCCAGAGCGTCGTCCAGTTCGCGTTGTGCGAGGAGCGCCAGCGCGAGCGCAGCCCCCCAGACCGCACACCGGCTGTCGCCCGGGCTGCAGGCGATGCCTTCGGACAGGTACCGGATTGCTGTGGCATAGTCGTGTCTGACCAGGAAGGCAGCCCCGAGGGCGGTCTTGGCATGCCCGTTCTCTGGGTTCACCCTAATCGCCTTCTGCAGGATCGGCAGGGCACGATCCACCTGCCCGACATCGGCAAGCGCGCAACCGACCAGGCCGAGAATCGTTGAATCCTGATTCTCCAATGCCAGCGTCCTGTCCACCGCCGCGATGACCGCCGGCACCGTCGTGTCGTCTTCCTGCAGCAGCCCGAACCGATGGCCGAGCGCCATGAGCAGGGCTAGATGGGCATGGGCCAAGGCAAGATCTGGATCGAGTGCGATGGCCCTTTCGATCATCTCGGTGGCCTCGACGAAAGTGGTGCGGTGCCATCCCTTGAGGGCGAGCAGCACGATGGCCTGCATCAGCAGGGTACGAGCACTCGGCGCGCCGCCGTCCGTCTTCAGTTCGGCCGCCATGGCCTGCATGAGGCGCGGTTCGAGTCGCCGGATCATCTTCTGTAGCAGCGTCCCCTGATCGCCGATCCCTATCGTAGTTCCAAACTGCTGCGCCCATATTTGGATCCCACTGAGCGTTTCCGTCAAAGCCGCGTCGGCCGTCAGCAGGGTCCCTGCCTGTTGCAGGCGGACCTCGAGGACATGGGTAATCGCGAAACGAGACCGCAACTCGAAGGGATCCGTCATTCGGTCCGCCTCGGGAAAGGAAGACGCGATGGACAGGAGCGGAATGCGCGCCAGGATCGACGCAGTGCGCGTCCGTAGGGCGCGGGCGAGGTGGTCGAGCCCCTCGTCGCCCATGGTCTCGAACGGGCGGACATAGAGTGCCGGCCCCAAGGCTACGTCGGATCTCGGCGGACGTTCGCCTACCGGGGTGGTACTAGCGGTAGCCACCGGCACCGCGAACTGGATACCGCGCCCGCGAAGAGTTCGAATGTATTTCTGGTCCCGGCCCGTATCTCCCAAAGCCCGGCGTGCTGACTTGATGGCGGTGGAGATGGTGCTTTCGGACACGATCCGTCCCTCCCAGACGGAATCGACCAGCCGATCACGGCTCAGCACCTCCCCGGGGTGCTCGAGCAACTGGATCAGCAGATCCATCACGAGCGGTTCCACCGGGATGACCACCGAACCGCGGCGCAACTCGAACGCCCTGTTATCCAGCTGGAAATCTCCGAAGCGAAAGATCTCGATAACGCCCCCATTCTGACGCTGCTCATCCAAGGCGTGACCCCACACTTTCCACACGTTAGCCCACTTGGCCCTCAAGCATGAAGATTCCGTTGGCCGCATGCTCTGGCCATAGGACGCGTGCATACCGCCGCAGCCACCAGACAAGAGAATGGGAGTCCAACATGCCACTCGTAGATATTCAGGTCCTCGCAGGTGTTTTCAGTGCAGCCGAGAAGCAGAGCATGATCAGCAAGGTCACCGACGTCATGGTTTCCATCGAAGGCGAATCCATGCGTGGAGTGACCTGGGTGCGGGTCATCGACGTGCCCAGCGGTCAGTGGGGCATCGGGGGCAAAGCCCTGACCGCAGACGATGTCAAAGCAATACAGGCTGGCGGCTAAGCTGCCGAGCCGATCCGGCGACGGCGTAGGGTGGGATCCAATGGTAGCAAGAGACTCCGTGATCTCATGAGCTCGAACCGTCTAGACCCACAGCACGACCTGATCATCATTGGGGGCGGTATTGGGGGCATCATCAGCCTCAAGTACGCCAAGGACGCGGGCCTCGACGCCATCCTGCTGGAGAAGGGCGATGCCGTCGGTGGCCTCTGGCGGGATCTTCCCGCCTGGCAGGATCTCCAGATCCGCAAAGAGGACTGGACGCTGGGTGATCTGCCGATCGCAGGCGAAAACCAGGCCAGCGTCCTGGCCAATATTCGCGAGTGGATCGACCGATTCAATCTCGCACCGTCGATTCGCCTGGGTACCAGGGTGCGAGCGGCCCGCTCTACCCGTCGCGGGTGGAGAGTCCACGCCGATGGGTACGCCGGTCATTCCAGATTCCTGATCGCCGCCACGGGTGGCCACAATCGCCCCGTCGTTCCGCAGATCGAGAGAGCCCAAGCGACGCTGACCGAGTACCACTCGTCGACACTGCGCGACCCTTCCGAAGTGACCGGCAAGGACGTGGTGGTCGTGGGCGGAGGGGCCTCGGCGTTCGATCTCCTCGATCTGTGCCTCGAGCACAAGGCCCTCAGCGTCACCTGGGTGTATCGCTCGCTCAAGTGGATGCTCCCCACCCTTCGCCGCAAGTACTACGCGTCGAACCTGCGTTCCCTTGCGCGGATGCAGATGCTCGGCATCCCGGCGGCGATGCTGAACAAGCGGACCGACCGGAACCTTCGCAACCGCTACAGGAAGGCGGGCCTCGACGAACTGACACCGGATAGATCGATCGACCTCGGACACCAGATGCTCATCCCCGGCCGGCGACGTATGGTCCAAGACCTCGAGAAGATCAACCGCCACAAAGGCGAGATAGTGCGTATCGACGGAGATACTGTGCGGCTCTCCTCAGGGCGATCGTGCCGTGCTGATCTCGTTCTATGGGGCACTGGATACGAAACGGACTTGAGCTACCTTGAGGCCGGCGACCTGTCGCGGCTCACCAGCCTCGCGGCCATCAAACGGCGCTGTGGGGCGCACTTTCTCGCGCTGGATGCGCCGAATCTCTTCCTTCTGGCGCCGGGAGTCCTGGAGACGATCACCTCGACTCCATGGGCTTACGCCCACGCGGCGAAGTCGATCATTTCCCATATCCGCGGTAACCCTGTTTTCGATTCGACGCCGGTCCCGACCAACGCAAACTACTTCGACATGGTCCGCTTTCTCGCGAAGCGGGATCGGGGCAACTATCCCCGTGCACTGTGGTATCTCAAATATCTCAGTCTGGCCTTCCGTCAATCGAGTGGTCGGCCGCTGCCCATCCCCTGAGGGATGCCACGGGGACCGGCGGCTACGATCCTCAACCGCCCCCTCGAGTCAAGGACCGAGGCGCATGATCATGCTCTTCAGCCCATGGCATTGTCTCGCTAGGCTCCTTCTGCTCAGTTGAGATGAAGTATGGAGGAGCGACCATTGAAGCCAGCAAAGATCGGAAATCGATCCGTCGAGACCCTCGTGTTCCTGCTAGTTGTGACGGCGCAACTAACTGCTGCGGATACGTTCATAGTCGACACCGAGTTGGATACCCTGTCTACCGGTTGCTCCCCTGTCATCGTCGGCGATTGCAGTCTGCGGGGAGCCATCGAGCGGGCGAATAGCCATCCTGGAACCGACATCGTGACCTTTGGATTCAGCGCCTCGGACTTCACCCTGACACGCTTGGGAGCCGACGAGGACCTCAATCAGACCGGCGACCTCGATATCCTCGACGTGGTTCACATCGTGGGAAACGGCAACACCGTGATTGACGCGACGCTGATCGGCGATCGGGTCTTTGATATTTCTTCCGCCAGCGAGGACATGTTGTTCTTCAAGGACCTTACGGTTACGGGTGGGACGGCTCCGGCCGGCGACGCCTTATTCAAGGGAGGAGGTATTCGTTGCCAGGACGGAGCTTTTGTTCTCGATGGGGTTGTCGTGGTCGCCAACGGCCCGGTTCGGGAAGGCGGTGGTGTCTACTCGGAGTGTGATCTCACGCTCAATGTCACGTCGATCAACGGGAACTCAGCCACGAATGGTGGTGGTGGGATCTCAATGTTCAGCGGCGCCCTCTCCGCCACTCTGTCGGCGATCGTCGACAACCACGCCGCGCACGGTGGGGGACTCTCAGTTGGCATTCCCGCCACCGCCGACCTCGACAACATGACCCTCAGCGGCAATACCGCCACGAACGACGGCAGTGCAGTCCAGAACTCTGGCTCTCTGGAGCTCGACTTCGTCACCATCGTCGCCGCTTCGCCAGGGGTGACCGCCCTGGCCCATCTCAACGGTTCTGGGGTGACCACTTTGAAGAACACTCTGATCGCAGGAACCTGTCGGACGGTTCCGCCGGGTCTCTTCATCACGGGCGGCGGCAACCTGGAGAGTCCGGGCGATAGCTGTGGACTCAATCCCACGATCGACCTTATCAATGTTGCGGATGCCGGACTGCTGCCGTTGGGTGACTATGGTGGAGCCACCCTCTCGCACATGCCCCGGGCTAGTAGCCCAGCCGTCGATGATCCGCTCGGTTCGACGACCGGCTGTCCGACCTATGACCAGCGCTTTGGCCCAAGCCGTCCTCTCGACGGGAACAACGACGGTATCGCAGCCTGCGACATCGGAGCGATCGAAAGGGATCATCTGTTCTTCGATGACTTCGAATCGGGCGACACGACTCAGTGGTCAGCGGGTCCGTAGTCTCGGCCTGGTATTGATCGGCTCCGCTACAATCCAGACCGGTGTACCGCAAAGTAAGGAGTTCGATGGCCTGGCTGGATGCCCGCCAAACGAGTCGCCTCTCGAACCATCGCCGGTCGATGATCGGCCTCGTTGGCCGGGTCCTCTGTGTTCTGTCATGGCTGGGTGGAGAGGTTCAGGCTGAGAGCTGGCCCATTAGGGCGGTGGACAACGACGACGGCTTTCCGAGCGCCGAAGTGCGGTCGATCGATCGCGATGAGATGGGTTTTCTCTGGTTCGGAACCCTGTCGGGGCTCGTTCGCTACGACGGTCAGCGTTTCGTAACGTGGCGCAGCGGGCAGGATCTTCCGGCTGTTTCGATCCTCGACGTGACCTGGGCCGGTGGACAGTATTGGGTGGCGACGTCTGGAGGATTGCTGAGGTCGCGCCCCCTCGAGGAGAACTTTGAATCTGTCCCCGGCCTCGACGGGAGTGAAGTCCGGCTCGCCTGGACCGATTCCGAGGGCAGGCTCTGGATCGGGACGGGAAGCCGCTTACTCGAACTCGACCCAGCAACCGGGCGGATCCTCGAAGAACCCGACTTCGATCTCAGTGGTCTGGAGGGGCCGGCCCTCGACGCCGTGAATGACCCTGATGGAAATCAGTGGTTCGCACTGGACGGTGGAATCGTCCGTCGCTCGGAGGTGGGGTGGACGACCTACCGATTGGGGGATTGGAACGGGTCGCGACGTGTCGTTTCCCTGGACGCGGACCTCGACGGCTGCCTGCGCCTGGTCGTGGGCGGTCGACTGGTTGCCATGCGACCTGACTCGGAAGTGAACGATTCCTCGTCGGAAGCGCTGAGCCGGCCGGCGGCGGCTCCAGGTTCGGGCACTGGGTGTCCCGAATCGCTGGGCACGAGTTGGTGGGTTGGGCCGGAGCACGGACTTCCGGACCTGTACTGGGAAGGAGACGTCCTTCGCGACCGAGAAGGCGTAGTCTGGGTGAGTACCGTCGACGGGTTGTTTCGAGGCGATGGCGAGGGCTGGAAACCGCTGGGTGAGGCCGAAGGGTTCGACTCACGACGGGTCCGCCAGCTCTTCGAAGACACCGTCGGGAACCTATGGGCGGCGACAAAATTCGCCGGGGCTCAAGTCATCCTAGCTCGGGGTTTTCACACCTTCAATCATCACGACGGCCTCGGTGGTGGCGAGCCGGGCTTCGCTCTCAAGTCGCTCTTCGAGGGGCCGAACGGATCGATGCTCGCCGTCAGCGGAGTCGAGGGTGGGGAACGATTCATCGAGCAGTTCGATGGTCAGAGGTGGCACTCCGTAGTCCCTCGTTCTCCTAGCGGTCTCGGCCAGATGAGCTGGGGCCGAGGCCAGCTGATCGCGGTGGATTCCTCAGGCTCTTGGTGGGTTCCTACCAGCCAGGGCCTTCTTCGGTGGGACGGGGTAACCGATGTCGAGACACTAGGTAGTCGCCTCCCGGATCAGACCTTTACGTCCGATCAGGGGATGGGCCGCGGGCAGGTGCTCAGCCTCTACGAGGATCGCCACCGAGACCTCTGGGTCGGTTCGGACGGCGACCGCCCCGTGAGTCGCTGGCTTCGGGCCGAAGGGCGTTTCCAGAGCTTTGGAGCCGAGGAGGGTATCCCTCCTGATGCCCGTTCTGCCTACACCTTTGCAGAAGACCGCAACGGCCACCTGTGGATCGGCCTCTACCGTCAAGGCATCCTTCGCTGGGATGGGTCCGAGATGCGACATTTCGGAGAGGCGGCAGGAGTGCCCGCCGGGCGAGTCACCGATCTGCACGTCGACCAGAGTGGGAGGTTGTGGGCCGCTTCGCTGGAGAGAGGCCTGATCGTCTGCGACGACCCGACCGCGCCGGACGTCAAGTTTCGGCCGGTAACCCAGATCGTGGCTCGCGAGGGCGTCGAGGCGATCGACGAGGACGCCCAGGGTGTGTTCTGGCTGGGTACCGAGAACGGACTGCTGCGATGGATTCCCGGCGCCGAGTCGGCGGAGCGTCTCGGCACTTCAGTCGGTCTCGCCAGTCCTCGGGTGCTCGCCCTCCACCGTGATACTGAGGGTAACTTGTGGGTGGGAACGCCGGGAGGAGTCTCCCGCTTTGTTGAGCCCGACGAACAACTCATACAACGATCGCCGTTGATCACGGCCATTGCCATCGATGGAGAGGAAGTTCCTCTGTCGATGCTCGGAGTACGAGACCTGACCCTGGCCCGCTTGTCCCCGGGAGACCACCAGATGCGGCTGCATGCCACGACACCGATCGGCGCCCTCCAATCGGATATTCCCATGGAATGGCGTTGGGGGAAGGGTCAATGGACCCCAATGATCGACCATGGTGAGGTCCACTTGGCTGGGATCGGTGCTGGCGACCACTTCCTCGAAGTGCGCTGGGCGTATCAGGGGCACGAGGGTCCGGACGGAGTGAAGCCACCGGCGGCGACACTCGTCTTTTCGGTCGCTCACCCGTTCTGGCGTCGACCGCTCTTTGCCTTGGCGATGATCGTGATCGCGATCGGTAGTTTCTCCTACTGGCATCGCCGACGGGTTCGGCGGTTGCTAGAACTCGACCGTGTTCGAACCCGAGTCGCGGCTGATCTCCATGATGATCTTGGCGGCACACTCTCTCGGATCTCGCTGCTCAGTGAGTTGGCTCTTCGTGAACTCGGTTCCGGTCAGCCGCTGATCGAGGAAGTGGGAGAGTCCGCTCGCGAGGGGCTCGAGTCGATGCGTGATCTGATTTGGGCCCTCGATCCGAGGCAAGATGACCTCGAAACGCTTTTCTCACGACTCCGAGACTTCGCGATACGTCAGCTCGAGCCGGTCAACGTCTCCTTCAGGATGACCCTGGCGCCCGACCTGGAGAGGTTTGCGCTCGAAGGCGAAGCGAGGAGAGACCTCTTCCTGACTCTCAAGGAGGCCATTACCAATGTTCACAAGCACGCTCAGGCGCGAAATGTCTCGGTGGAAGTGGTTTTGTCCGAGTCCGTACTCGAGATCCTCGTCGATGACGATGGCAAGGGGATTGACTCGGGACAGAGCGTTGGTCGAGGTCTCCTCAACATGCGGCAGCGGGCCTCCAACCTCCGCTCATCCCTTACGGTGAGTCACCGCCCGTTTGGAGGGACTCGCGTTGCCTTGATCATTCCCATCCGTCAGCTGAGCCCGAATAGCAATGGATAGACACAACCCAAGGGAATCAGTCGGTTAGGACATTCCTGCCAGAATGGAGCAAGTATCGCGAATGGAGCAGAGATTTTGAGCATCGAACCGGGGATTGAACGAGAGGCACTGAGAGTTGGTCTCATCGAAGACGATCGAGCCATCCGGAAGGGCCTTCGCCAGCTGATCGACGGGACGCCGGGCTATCGCTGCCTGGGAGATTGGATGAGCGCCGAGGCCGCGCTCGCCGACTCGACCGTCGGCCCCCTCGACGTTCTGTTGGTCGACGTCAATCTGCCGGGGCGCAGCGGGGCAGAAGCCTTGCCTGACCTGAAGGTACGATTCCCCACGTCGGTGGTCGTCATGCATACGGTCTTCGACGACGATGACCGTCTCTTCGAAGCCATCTGCAACGGGGCGATGGGCTATCTTCTCAAGGGCATCCGACCGGCGCGCCTGTTGCAGGCAATCCAGGAGGCGGCGGATGGTGGTGCTCCTCTCTCGCCTTCGATCGCGCGCCGGTTGATGAAAGTCTTCCGACGCCCTGTGCGCCGGACGGAGCACGCGACCTCCCTGACGCCCAGAGAACTCGAACTCCTGGCCCTACTGTCCGAGGGACAGAGCTACCAGAGTGCCGGTACCAAGCTTCAGATATCGATCAATACGGTAAGGAACCACGTGCGGTCGATCTACGACAAGCTCCACGTCCACTCCAAGTCGGCCGCGGTCAGCAAGGCGATTCGTTCCGGATTGATCTAGAAACAGCGGATCCGAGAGAGCCCTGAAAAGGGTCCTCCTCAATAGGAAGTCCGACGGCCCAGTATCGCCAAGACGGCACTCAAACGATGCGAGGGAAACCCGCTTCTCGCGGACCTCCCTCGATCAGAAACTCCTAGAAGAGCTTCTCAGTCGTCGTCGATCTCGCCACCGCTCCAAGTGATGTAGACCCACTTGTCGTTCTCTTTCACCAGGACGTCGGTGTACCGACCGTGCTCCGTTTCTCTCTTGCCGTCCATATCCTCGGACATGACGCTGTAGTAGTAGTGAGCTACTCCGACGTTGCCTTCTACGACGATGCTAACCGGGGTGACGGTCGCCTCCAGTGTCTTGGACTTCTCCGCGTTCCGCTTCCACCATTTCTGAATCGTCTCGCGATTCCGGGGCGCCGGATAGTTGTTGTCCCATGCGGTGACGTTGGCATGGCAAACGGCCTCGCACCAATCGGTATCGTCGTCAGCATCCCAAGTCCACTGCACCACTTTCCAGACTTCCTGCTGCTCCGCCGACCATTCCTGCGCGACCGCCATCGGTACGAATAGCAACGCCATCAGGCCCATCATTGGTAGGATCTTCTTCATACACTCCACCTCTTTCGGTCGTGAGCAGAGTCGGTGCCTCAAAGTACGGGCGAGCGACATCCGCTGTTTGTGAGTCGATTCAATTCAGTGTAGTCGAAGAGAACTCCAGAACCCCGAAGTGGCCTCTCTCCGGACTTTGCCATTGAACGAATCCAAGCCCCCCGTCGGACGACCGATGCGCGGGCGCGGGCTTCGGGCGAACCCCAAAAAAGCCCTTACCCGAGCGGCAGTGACGTTATCCTCGCTCCCCCCTCCTCTCCAACTGTAAGGCCCTCCATTCAAGGAGCCGCTAGATTCCAGTAGAATGGAGAGTTGCCGACGACACTTACTTGCAGATCTACCCGAGTTCCGTGGGTTGATTTCCGCAGTCAAGAGCCTCAATGAACCAATCCACCCTCGAACCAGACGATTCCGCATCCAGTCGAACTATCGAAGGGATGATACTCGGGGCCCCGGCCTATTTGGTCGTCGTCGCGGTAGCCGTCGTCACCGGACTTATCTGGGTGATGGACTGGACTACTGGTGCGGAGATCTCCTTCTCCATCTTCTACTTTGGTCCCCTCGGAGTTGCCACCTGGCGATTCGGCCTGAGGGCCGGCATTGCGTCGGCCATTGTCTGCTCCGCCGCCTGGTTGCAAGCGGACTGGTTCGGAGGAGCCACCTACTCACACCCCTACATCGCATACTGGAACGGATCCGTTCGACTGTTTTCGTTCTTGATCTTCGCCTATCTCCTAGCGGCCCTCCATCGAGAGTTGACGTTGCAGCAGCAGCTCGCACGGACCGATCCCCTGACCGGTCTCGCTAACCGCCGTCATTTTCTAGAGGTGACCGCCTCGGAGATCGCCCGGTCAGGGCGCTACGGTCACACTCTGTCATTGGCCTATCTAGATCTCGATGGCTTCAAGCAGATCAATGATCAGTTTGGGCACCCTGAAGGTGACGCAGTGCTGATGGCAATGGCAGGAGTGCTTCAGTCCACTCTCCGCCGCCCCGACGTGGCGGCTCGCCTAGGAGGCGACGAGTTCGGAATCCTGCTACCCGAGACCGGGGAGTTACAACTCGACGAATTGCTCCAGCGACTCCAAGGTGAGTTTTTGACCGCAACCAGCAACCGAGGATGGGCCGTTACGGTCAGTGGAGGTGCCGTTGCTTTCCTCGACTCCCCTAGACGCGTCGACCGGGCGATCGCTGAGGTGGATGGCCTTCTCTACGAGGCCAAACGGGCGGGGAAAGGGCTGCTCCTGATCAAGACCTGGCGACGAGACCCCAACGTTGCGGCCTCGGGTGACGAGCATCAGACCTTGGGCGATCCCAATATCTGACGTCGGACCTCGGCTGCCGACAGTGTCCAAGCTCCAAGTCGACGCTCAAAGGAGACCGCGGTGCTCTAGAGGTTCCGGGCTACCCACTAGAGGACGCGGTTCTGTTTCCACTCGCTGAAAGCCTCGGGTGTCAAAGGTCGCGAATAGTAGAAGCCTTGAGCGAAATCGACTTGATGCTCACGCAACCAGGACTCGACGGCTCGAGTCTCGACGCCCTCCGCGATGACTTGGATATCGAGTTCGTGGGCCATGGAGATAGCGGATCGAACGATGGCCTGGTCGGAGGTCGAGGAGTCCACCCCGGTGATGAATTCCCGATCGATCTTGATGTAGTCGATGGGCAGCAACTTGAGATAGGCGAGGGAAGAGAACCCGGTTCCGAAGTCGTCGATCGCAGTGCGGCAGCCCAGTTGACGCAACTTGGAAAGACTGTCGGCGGCCCCCTCGGGATCAGTCATCAGCACCGTCTCGGTGACCTCGAAGATGACCCTCGAAGAGGTGACTCTGCTCGAACGCATCAGGGCCGCGAACTCCTCGATCCATTGTTCGTCGTAGAGAAGTCTCGTCGAGAGATTGATCGAGACATAGCCAGTGTCTCCAAAGCCTGCGCTTTGGAGACAACGGAGGACTGTTGACAGCGCCCATTGGTGCAGCGGGTGAATCAGTATCGTCCTCTCGAGCTCGAAGATGAAGCTCATGGGAGCCAGGAGACCGCGTTCGGGATGTTGCCAACGGAGGAGTGCTTCCGCCCCCACGAGTCGGCCATCCTGGAGTCGAACGATGGGCTGGTAGTGCAGGACGAACTCGTTCTCGGCAATCGCTTGCGGTACCCGGGCCAACAGCGCAAGAGCATCCTTCTTTGTCGTTTCGCCAGTTTGGTGGACCCAAACCCGACGCCCCCTCTCTGCGGCCTGTCGTGCCGCGATTCTTGCGATCTGGAGAAGGGCCACGGGATTGGTGCCGTGGTCCGGAGCGATCGCTACCCCGACTACGGTGTCGACGAAAATCGAAACGCCCTCGACTTCGATGGGTTGCGAGACACATTGGACGAGCTGCGTGGCAAGTGACTCAGCCTCCAGTCTCCCGGCGGCCTGCGCAGTACCCAAGGCGAAAGACAATAGTTGACATGCTGGTATAGCCGAGTCCGGTACCATCTTCTCGATACGACCGGCTACGGTCTCCATTAGCCTCTCGATCGACTCGAAGCCAAAGGCCTCGGCGATCTCGGTTCCGTTCTCAATATTGACGTGAAAGATGGCCACCGTCTCCGAATCACGACGGCTGGCGATGAGACCGGAAAGAATCTCGAGTAGGCTCCTCTGGTTGGGCAAGTGACTGGTTGCTGCATGGTAGGCGAGCCAGCGGTAGTCTTCGAGGTGCCCCCGGAGTCGATGCAATGTCATCCCGCTAACCCCACCGACGACTGCAAACAACCCGGTCCGGGTCAGCCAACCGATGCTAGTTTGAGCTTCACCCGCATCGACCCCGAATGGCATCAAGGGTCCGAGAGCGAGACCCGCCGCGATTCCCGCAAGAACGCCTCCAATGCGCGGAAAGGCGAACGCCGCAACGAGAATCGGCACGTACATGATGTGGCTGAGCGGAAACTGTGTCCCTCCGGCCATGTAGACCAGAACCGCTCCGATCACCGTGGCAGCGAGAACTCCTAGGGTGACCACTATCGACCACTTGACCGATATCCTAGGGAGCCCTCGGGGCATCTCTTTCGTTGGAGCCGCAAACTGGTCGTTGTTCACCGTCCCTCAGTCTCCATGATTTTCACGGAAAGATCTGTCCGCGAAAGCAACATTCCCAGTCGCACGCCCGACAATCGCGATACTACCATGAATTTTACAACCTATAGGGCATACTATTGTCGGAGAAAGCTATCCCTACCACCCCAGAATGAGGTGTCACCCCAGTTCCGATCACGCTCCTAAGAAGGCAGGGCCTGGGCCTCCTGCGCTAGCCATCAGCTGCAAGAAGATTTGAGGTGACCTGCGAAGCCTCGGCGACTAACTGAGGCCGAACGGCGTTCCGACGTCTACGAGCTACAGATTGAAACCGGCACGAGCACTGCTCGGCGCGACGGCCCTTTCCCGCAGCGACCGGGCGGAGGATTCCTCCGCCCTTCGAGGACGCAGTGGATGCCCTGTCCGATGCACCAGGGCTCGACCCAAGCCGCGGGGTCTTCCTCCGAGGTCTTCTTACTGTTTGCCATAAAAAATTGTGGTAGTTTGACAGTAGCTATTACCTACTCCGACCGAATCACGCGGCGCCGCGGCTCTCAGTGATTTGCTAGGCCCCCGGAACCCTGCTCTGGAGCTACCAAGATGCGCCGAGTGACCCTACCCATCGAAGTCCTCTTCACGGCTGTCCTGATCGTACCGGCGTGGGCGGCGGCCCAGCCAACGCCGCTCGACCCGGCGGAATTCCAGGTCAACACCTACACCACCGACGCTCAGCGTCTTCCTACGATCGCCGTCGATCTCGAAGGCAACTTCGTCGTCGCCTGGGACAGCCTCGGCTCGAACGGCAGCGACACCAGCAGCTTCAGCATCCAAACGCGACGGTTCGACGCCGATGGCGTACCCATCGGCGTTGACTTCCAGGCCAACACCTACACCACGAACGGTCAGTCCTATCCCGCGGTCGCCGTCGATCCCGAGGGCAATTTCGTCGTCGCCTGGACCAGCAACGGCTCGAGCGGCAGCGATACCAGCGGCTCTAGCCTCCAGGCGCGACGGTTCGGCCGCCCGACCTTGGTCGTCAACTCGCCCTCGGGCGGCACCGGCGGCCCCACCTGCAAACCCCGGTCGGCCTGGTCTATCGCGTCGTGCGAACTGGATCTCCGCCCCCAGCCCTTCGCCTCCCCGAACGCTTCCGACTCCGCGGTGAGGACGACCCGCGGGTGCCGCAGGATTACCTGACCCGTAACCTCGTCGGTCAGCTCCACTACATGCTGGGCGTTACCTTCGAGCGACAAGACCTCGCTCGCTCGCTACGCGAGCTGGCCGAGGCGGCGCAGGCGGCCCCCGACAACGACGTGCTCTTCTTCAACCTCGGCCTGATCTATGGACGCATGGGCCGGGCCGAAGACGCTGAGCGAGCCTTCGCCCGCGCCGCTGCCATCGATCCTCGGGCACGACAGGGCGAGGGCAACCTCTCGGTCGAACTGCAATCAGTCACGATCGACTGAACACAGCCACGCCGGTCACGACCGAGGAGTTCCTACAAACTAAGAGCCGCTCCGAGGGTCGCCCCAACGTGGCCCTCACCACCCCTTTGAGGCATCGCGCCGAGGGTGATGGCGAACTCCAGGCGACCCCTATTGACAGACCTGAATCACTGTGTATACTCACATTCACAGTGTGTATACACAGTAGACCCTCATGAACCAAGATTTCATCCTCTCTCAAGCCGACGGACGCCCCATGTATCGCCAGATCATGGAGCAGATCAAACGACGGGTGGCGGTCGGCGACTGGCTTCCCGGCGAGCAGTTGCCGTCCATTCGGGAACTCGCGGCCGCGGTGCGAGTCAGCGTGATCACCATCAAGCGTGTCTATCTAGAACTCGAGCGAGAGGGCGTCATCGTGACGCAGCAGGGCAAAGGCAGTTTTGTCGCCGAGGACCTCGAACTCAGCCAAAAGCTGCACGAACAGGAACTGGAGGTCCATCTCCAGAACTCGGTCCGGGTTGCCTCGATTCTCGGCCTCGATCCCCAGGAACTCCAAGAGCGCCTAGCTCACATTTACAAGAGTCGAAACGAGGACACAGAATGAACTCAGCCCTTTCAACCCTGACCCGCCGGGCGGCGGCATCCGCCGTATTCGTCTTCATGGCATGGACTCCGGTGAGCGTCGCTCAATCCGACAATCAATCCGACACACAACCCGCCACCCAACCAGCCGCTCAAACCACCGAGTCTCTCCTCGCCGCCCACGTGACCGCGCTGGGTGGCCGTGCGGCCATCGAGCGTATCGAGAGCCTACAGCGCAGCGGTCGCCTTACCTTCGAAAGCGAGTTCACCGGATCTCTATCCGGCACTCTCGATCAAACTCTGGTTCTCGGCAGCAAGGTCTACAACTCCTCGCAGCTCGGCGTCTTCTCCACCACCACCGCGTGGGACGGAACCACCGGCTGGGAACGAACGGCTCAAGGGCAGCGGGTCCTTGCCGGGGCGGAGTTGCAACAACTCCAGGCACAATCCGACTGGTTCTTCTCGACCGGCCTCGGATCTTCGGAACTGACCTCGGTCGAGCGACTCGACGACCACGAGATCGATGGTGTGGCTCACTATGCGCTGCGCTATCAAGGTCCGATTCTGGGAGACATCACGGCTTACCTCGATCCGCAGACTCACTTGATCTCGCAGACCATCCAAACCGTGGAGATCCCGGGAATCGGTCAGGTGGTGGCAGTCACCGACAGCTGGGACTACACCGCCATTGACGGAGTCCTCATACCTCGGAAGATCAGCGTTGCCCTCGAGGGACTCTTCGCGAGCCAGATCGAGTTCGAGTCGACCCTCGTCAACGGCGCGATCGATGCCACCCTCTTCGAGCTCCCGGTCCTACCGGATCCGGTCAACTGACCCGGTTCCACTCTTCACACCCTCCAACCCAGATCGAGAAATCCATGCCACCCGAGGTCTGTTCACTCACTATTCGTCGCTGGATTGGCATCGCTCTGATGCTTCCGGCGGTGGGATCCGGCGCCACCATCCAGACCATCGATTTCGACAGTCCGGCGGTGGGACGAAGCCAGCGCTATCAGATCGTACTGCCGGACAACTACCGTACCGACGCCGCTCCCTACTCTGTGCTCTACCTGCTCCATGGCGTCAATGAGAGCTACCTCGACTGGAGCCGATCGCTCGAGGCGGTGCGGTGGACCGATCGCTACCCTGGACTGTTGATCGTCCTCCCTGACGCCGGTAACAGCTGGTATATCAATTGGCCGGAGTCCGAACGCGATCGATGGGAGGACTTCATCATCGAGGACTTGATCGCCGAGGTCGACGGGAGATTCCACACCCAGGCAACTCGCGACGGGCGAGCCCTTGGCGGCTTCTCGATGGGAGGCTACGGCGCTCTGATGTTGGGGCTACGGCATCCCGAGAAGTTCGCCAGCATCGGCAGTTCCAGCGGCTACCTGGGGTACGCCCGTCAGGCGGCCGAAAACCTTCGGCACCCGCCCGAGGTAATCGGTCGTCGGAGCCGCCCGTCGGCTCTTGGGGATGCTGCCAGGGCCCGACGGCACCAAGCGGACCTAGAGATCGGAGTCGAAGGGTTCGACAGTCTCGCCGAACGCACGCCAATCGGCCGTCCCTTCGTCGACGCCGAAGAGGCCGAAGGTCACGACCCCTATTGGCTGCTGCCTAGAGTCCCGCGGGATCAACTGCCCCACATCTCCCTCGATTGCGGTCGTGAAGACCCCCTCTACGGTTTCACCGCCGAGTTCGTGCAGTTGTTGTTGCAGGAAAAAGTTCCGTTCACCTACCAGCAGATGGCGGGCGGCCATGACCGCAGCTATCGAACTCGAGCTCTCAGCTACCTGATGGCCAATCACTACGACCGGATCCAACGGCCGCTTCCCGCCCCGCCGGAAGACGGCCGAATCTCTACACCCACCGATACCGTCCCCGCGCCCGCGCGAACGCAAGGAGACCTTCGATGACCGACCCTGTGGTCCAGTTTCATGGAGTCAGCAAACGCTACTCCCATTTCTTGCTCCAGGACGTCGACCTCGAGTTGCCGCGAGGAGGCATCATGGGCTTCATCGGCCCCAACGGCGCCGGCAAATCGACGGTGATCCGCATCCTGATGGGACTCGTCCGACCCGACCGAGGCGAGGTACGAGTCCTCGGACAGGACATACCGAAGGGTCAGGTGCAGGCTAAACGCGACATCGGTTTCGGATCCGAGGATCTGCGGCTCTACCGACAGACGACGCTGGACTGGCACATGGAGTTCGTGCGCTCGATCTACCCCTCCTGGGACCAGAGCTACGCCGACACCCTGCTCCGACGCTTCGACCTCAAACGAGACCAGAAGGTCAAGGGCTTCTCCCACGGACAGCGTGTCAAGGCTGCCCTCCTGCTCGTCCTCGCTCGCCGCCCCAAACTGTTGGTGCTCGACGAACCGACGACCGGACTCGATCCCGTCGCCCGCGCCGAACTGCTGGACGAGTTGATGGAGGTCGTCGTCGACGACGATCGTTCCATCCTCTTCTCCTCTCACAACACCCTCGACGTGGAACAGATCTCCGACTACATCACCTTCATCGACCGTGGGAGGATCCTCGCGACGGACGACAAGGAAACGTTCCTCGATCGTTGGCGGCGCCTGCGCCTCGAACTTCCTCCCGAGACTGTCCTACCGAACCCTCCTGGTGTCGTCTCGACCCAGCGCCAGGGCCATCTCTGCGTAGTGACCACCAATCAGTTCGAGCCTGAAACACCCTCTCTGTACTCCGCGGTCGGAGCGACGGTCACGGCCGTCGAACCCCTAACCCTGGAGGAGATCTTCATCGCCACCGTCCGTACCAGTCGCGAGGTCCAACCTTCATGAACCAGGAAATGCTTCGCCGCCTCGTCCTCAAGGACTGGCACTTCAACCGCACCGCGATTCTTATCTGTCTCGGCCTGGGCGCCCTCTCCCTCAAGGTCCTGACCCTGCCGTCCGAGGGAGCCTTTTACGCCGGCTCGGTTCTCCTCATTTCGGTGGTGATCGGCCTTGGCATCCACCTGGTGATCTCGACCGTCGTCTACGAAAGGAAGCACCAGACGCTCCCCTTCGTCATGAGCCTTCCGATCTCCCCGATGGAGTACGTCGTGGCCAAGATCCTCGCCAACCTGAGCATCTTCGCCGCCACCTGGACGATCCTCTGCGTGGCCACCCTGAGCGTGATCTGGGCCAGCCCTGGACTACCCAACGGATTGCTGCCGCTGGCCGTGATCCTGCTCGCTGAACTCTTCGCCGCCTACTGTCTCACTCTGGCCGTTGCCCTGATCACGGAATCCGAGGGCTGGACGATCGTGATGCTGGTAGTGGGCAATCTCTTCTTCAACTACTTCCTCTACTTCATCACCCACCTCGAAAACATCGCCACCCATCTGCAGTCCCCTGTTGCGGTGTGGAACCGCCCGGTGTGGTGGACGTTGGCCGCCATCACCACCACCATCTCCCTCTCCCTGGCCGGTACCTTGGTCGCCCAGACCCGCAAGACGGACTTTCTATAGCGGCCGATCACGGCATGGGTTCCCATAGCCCAAGTCAGCAGGCCACTCCTCGACCGGATCAATGATCCACAAGGAGGATCCTTACACCAAGTACCTCTTGCAACCACGTGCCAGTCGGTTGCATGGCCGCGCCATCCTGATCTCGTTCATCGGTGTGGTGCCAATCGACACGTGCGACCTCGGGAACCCAATCGGTTCAAGGGTGCATCAACTCCCAGGCACTGGGAATCGCACCCTCGTCGCTGACCAGGGGAGCCAACTCGGGGTCGGCCAGAACCTCGTAGAGGGAGCGCATCTCTCCCTGGACCCTGATCTGCGAATAGACCAACCGCAACCCATGGCTGTAGTCGGCGTACCGGGCATCGTGCACGGTACTCAGAGGCTGGATCGGTTTGCCGTTGGGACGATGCCAGCCGTAGATCGCGATGCGGCCGCGGCGCTGGACCAGGCGGCCAGTCAGCACGACATCCTTCTTGTGCCCGGCGATGAGTTCGCCGGGTGGAATGCCGACCACCTGGCGCTCGATGAGCTGTCGATGACGCATGTAGTACTCGCTGGAGCGCATCTTCGGCCCTGGGGGCAACGGCGCCGGCATCAAGTGATGAGGCGCTTGTTCAAAGATCGCGTCCACGATCCGGGTCGTCGGCAACAAGCAGTCGAAACGGTCGGCGATCTCGGTCGCCGAAGGGTGGGTCAAAGGCATGCGGAGGAAATCGTCGTCGCTGCCGATCGCCAAGTAGTCCGGGATCACCCAGACCACCACTTGAACCGTCTCGCCGTGGAGTTCGCCGCTTAGCTCGACCGGCACTAGGTGTCGGACAAAGTCTGGCACGTTGCCCCGCGTAATCTCAGCCACCGCCGCCCGCTGTCGAGCCGCTCCCCGCATCTTCGAGGTCCGCCGGGCGAACTCCGACCCGGTGATCGCGTCGGCCGGTCGCGGCGGGACGATTCGTGCCACGACCTCGCTCGGGTCAAAGGGTGCTGGGCTCCCGCCCGCAATGCCGACGCGTTGCTCGCCCACCAGCAGGAGAAGGAGGACGAGGGGACTGATTCCCAAGAGGAGACGCATCAGGGATTCTCCCGCTGCGGGGCGACCGTCTTGCAACAGCGAAACCCGAGGTGGTAGTTGTGGTGGCTCTTCGGGTCCATGACTCGACTACCGTGCCAAAAGGGCGCTCGCCAACGGCACCAGTCCTCATGGGCCCGGTACTGATCGAAGATGAACCAGCTCCCCTTCATCTCGGTCACTCCCAGTTGGTCGCCCCGGCTGGCTAGTTGTTCCGGCGCCAAGGGCAGGTTCATGTGCTCGGCGGCGTTTCCGTTGAGGTCGTAGACCCCGAGCGAGCTGCGGCAGGCTGGAAACGCGCCGGCGGGATAGGTATTCGATCCGCACTGCCGCCAGTTCCCGCCGTCGCAGCCCTCACTCTTGCTGCTCGCCGCCGCGCAGACGCCAGGTTGGTACTGGCCTCCGTAGGACCAGGACTTGTCCGCGGCGTGAGTCCGGTTGTGGGCTTCACGCATCGCCTTGACGGCCGCGGCCTCATCGCGATTGACAGAGAGGTCGAACCGGTAGTCGGGCGCGGTGAGGGCGCCGGCGCAAGCACCTTCCCACTCGTGCGCATCACACAGCCGTTTGCCGACCGCGGTGCACAGCTCAGCCGCCTCCCGGGCCCGCACCCAGACCACCGGGAAAGCGCACGGAACGTCGGGAAACTCGAACTGATCGATGCAGACCCGAGCGTCGGTCGCCGACTCGGAGTTCGGATCGAAGAGCGGAACCATGAACGGCGCGCCGCACCGTCGCTCCAGCTCGGGATCACTGCCGCTTCTGGCCAACGGCTGCCGCTCACGGCACTGCTCGACCGTCATCGGGTGGCGAGTGATCTGCGGATTGCCCTGCCCGACGAAACCCGATTCCGCGAAGATCTCCCGCACCCGTCGTGTCTGGTCCGGGGTCAACCGATGGACGAGACTTAGCTCTTCGAGAAGCGCCTCGTTCTGCTCGGCGAGAGTCTGCCCCGAAGCCACCATTACCTGACTGGTGGTCAGCAAGACGAGCAACACCTTCGCAACGCTGCGGAACCTGTAGCTGAAGATCATGACGCCTCCTTCAAGCTCTCGTCGTCTGCGCCCGGCTGCGTCGGCTCACGGCGGAGGAGGTAGAAAAAATCACGGTTGTCTGGGAAGGCTAGAAACCGCGGCAACCAGCGCCCGTCCCCGGTCTCGTCCAGCACCTTCATCTCTTCCATGAGGTGGCTTGTGACCAGCTTTTCACCCTCCGACCGATAGGTGGCCAGGTAGGTGTGCTCGAGCGCGTTCATGTCGAGCAGCAGCGCGTAGCGACAGCCACTCGCCTGGAAGACGCGGGCCATCCCCGAGGGAGTAGCACTCGAGAAGTAGCCGTACACGAGGTAGTCGCCCTCCGGTTCCGATAGCTGACAAAGGCCCGCTCTCAAGGTGCGGAGTCGTTGGTCCTGGGAGCCGGACCAGTTGCCCTCCATCCATCTGGGAACGAGCTCGCCGGGACCGGGCTCGCCGGTGACGGAGTCGGGCTCGATCAACGGGACACCGTTCTGACGAGCGTGACGGACCTGCCCCAGGCGCTCGTTATCCTCTTCGCGCCAGGTCCGGAGTTCGACCCGGCCGTCATACCAAACTACGACCGTGGCGAGTCCTGGCTGGAGCTTACTCAGAACGGTACCCTGTTCGACGAAGCCGTAGTGGGATCCGAAGTTGTGGGTGGCGAGGCCGGTGCGCTTGAATGCGCCGTGGCTCCGCTTAAAGCCGGCGGCGAAGGCGGCGCCCAAGCGAGGTGCCGAGATGGGATCAACTTGCCCGGTGCGGGCCAACGGCTCAGTCGTCCCGATGCCGTCCGGGCCCGGGAGGCTCTCGTTTCTCACCTCCGGTAGGGTGCGCTCCGACCACGTCACCCGAGGGTGGTCGGTGCCCAGGGCAATGGCCACCTCGAAGTGATCTACATCGAAGGCCACGAGGTATACCAGGGCTCGTGATTCGACATCGTCCAGGGGGAGGACTCGACCCAACTGGGCGGCGATCACCTCGCGATTGACGAGCTGGGGTTGCACGGCGGCGACGAAGGCCCCAGGTAGTTCCCGCACGGGGTACCAGCGGCCAGCCACTAATTCGCCTGAGACCCTCGGCTCGAACTCGGGTTCGAGCTCGAGCGCCAACCCCTCCGGCATCAACAGGCTACCCTCGTAGCGTGGGTCGAGCCGAGGCGCCGGCGGGGCACCTACGCTCCGCGGGACGCGAGGCAAATCGGTGCCGGCCAAGGGATCTCCCGCCGCCAGATGGCTATCCCGATAGAGGTTCTTGCGGACGAACACGGTCAGCGCCTCACCCCCCCGAATTCGATCCCGTAGGAAATCCGTCGCCGATTCCAGGCGGGTTTTTCGCCCCTCGGTGCGCGAGCGGAGGAGCAAGCGGCCGCCACAAAGGCGCACGTAAGCGCGCTGCCGCGCTCTGGCGGCGGCGAGAGAGGGGTCGGCATCGCGCGACCAAAGCGCGCAGGGCGCTACGCCCTCCTGGGAACGCAAGACCAGACTGGTCGGATGAGCCGGGTCGAGCAGCAATTCGGTCCCCTCGGGATCGGTGTTCTCGAGGTGATAGGTGTCGACGGCTCGACCGTGGTCGAAGGTGAGGATCAAAAGAAACCAACGGTTGATCAATGGGTTCAAGTCGACCAGGGTCGCGATCCCCGAAACGCCGGCGCCGTCCTCGATCGGAGCTTGATAGGTCTCCCGGTAAAGCTGAAGGTCGAGAACGGTCTTCGCGCGCGGAGCGGCGTAGGCCTCGAGCCGCTCGGGACTCGGCGCCGCGAGCGGCCTTGGGGCCCGGAAGGGTTCTGCTGGTTCCGATGCATCCGGCACCTCGAGGAGTGGTTCCACCGACGCTACGACCACCTGGTCGAGAACTGCCTCGAGAACTGCCTCGGCGGGGGGTGGGGCCGAACGAACCGGCCGCAGCCGCACTCCAGCCGCCACCACCGCGCTCGAAAGAACAAGGAAGACAAGGCCTCGGCGACGCCAGGCCCGCCATCGCACCGACCCTCTCGACCCCTGCTCGCGAACTGGGGGCATCACGGACCTCCTCCATCGGTCATTATAGAGCTATTCTGCGGGATGATGACTCTGTGGAAGGCCGGCCAAGACACGGGTTTCGTCCCGAAAGAAGCCTCCCTAAGGACCGTGGGCTCACGCCGGACCGCTGGTTACGATCTTCGAGAGTCGGTGCCTCCGGCGTATACTGCTGGACCTCTACCAACTAATCGATATCCAGTAGGAGACGCGATGAGCCGAGTGAGGGCCTTGATCGGAACCAAGAAGGGCGCCTTCGTGCTGAGTTCGGATGGTCGACGCGAGAACTGGAGGGTCGAGGGTCCCCATTTCGCCGGTTGGGAGGTCTACCACCTCAAGGGCTCCCCCGTCGATCCAGACCGCATCTACGCCTCTCAGTCCTCGGGGTGGTTCGGGCAGGTCGTGCAGCGTTCGGACGACGGCGGCCAGAATTGGAAACCGGTGGGCAACGAGTTTCTCTACGAGGGCGACGCCGGAACCCACCAGTGGTACGACGGCTCGCCGCACCCCTGGGAGTTCGCCCGGGTCTGGCACTTCGAACCTTCGTTGGACGACCCTGACGTCGTCTTCGCCGGAGTGGAGGACGCGGCCCTCTTCCGTTCCGTCGATGGCGGAAAGACCTGGAGCGAGCTGCCCGGGCTCCGTGGCCACGGTTCGGGGGCGAGCTGGGCACCTGGTGCCGGCGGCCTTGGTCTGCACACCATTCTCCTCGACCCAACACGCCCGCAGAGATTCCACGTAGCGATCTCCGCCGCTGGCGTCTTCCGAACCGACGACGGCGGCGCCAGTTGGCAACCGAAGAACCAGGGCCTCTGTTCGGAACACATCCCCGATGCGACGGCGGAAGTCGGACATTGTGTTCACCGGATAGCCCTACACCCCTCGCGTCCCGATGTCCTCTTCATGCAAAAGCACTGGGACGTGATGCGGAGCGACGACGGCGGGGACAGCTGGCGCGAGGTGAGTGGGAACTTGCCTTCGGACTTCGGTTTTCCGATCGAGGTTCATGCCCACGAGCCGGAGACGGTCTACGTGGTGCCGATCAAGAGTGATTCCGAACACTACCCTCCGGAGGGGAAGCTCCGCGTCTACCGCAGTCGCAGCGGGGGTGATGAGTGGGAGCCTCTGACCGAGGGCCTGCCGCAGGAACACTGCTATGTCAACGTTCTGCGCGACGCGATGGCGGTGGATTGCCTCGATCCCTGCGGCGTGTACTTCGGGACGACGGGAGGGCAGGTCTATCTGTCCCCCGACGCCGGGGATCACTGGAACCCGATCGTTCGCAACCTACCGCCGGTGCTCTCGGTCGAGGTGCAGACCCTGCCGTGATTCGCGTCGTCCTACCGTACCCGCTGGCCCGCCTGGCCTCGTGCGAGCGAGAGCTCGAACTCGAGGTCGAGGGTGCGGTCTCGATCGGATCGGTTCTCGATGCCCTCGAGACACGTCTACCCATGCTTCGGGGAACGATTCGCGACCCTGTGAGCGGGCGACGCCGACCCTTTCTGCGTTTCTACGTCGACAGCCGGGACCTCTCCGACGCCGCTGCCGAGGTCGCCCTACCGGACGCGGTAGTGCGGGGCGATGAGCCGTTCCTGGTGATCGGAGCCATCGCCGGCGGCTGAGGGCTGCTCCCCTGCTTTCAGCCCGCGCTTGGGGTGAGATCGAGCGACTCGTCCT
>JAIOJS010000039.1 GCA_019911795.1 Thermoanaerobaculia bacterium
TATCTTCGGTGAAGTGCCCTTCGTCCTGCGCTACGACCTCAAGGAGGGTGAGAGCAAGATGAACGTCAGCAAGACGATCCGCGACACCCTCCGGCTGATCGCTCGACGCCGCATCGAGGGCTGACTCCCACCGACCACCGACCACCGACCACCGACCACCGAATCCTGAGAGGCCGGCACGCTCGCCGCAATCTACTCTTCCTGGTCGACCAGACGCACTGCGGTCAAGACGCCGATCACCTCGGTGCGATCGCGAACCGGCACCGAGATCTCGAGGACGTCGATTCCCAGGAACGGGTCCTGGTGAGGCTTGGCGATGAAGATGGCCCCGCTCCCACCGGCGTAGGACCGGAGGAAGGGTGCCTCCCGAGCCATCGAGTAGCCGTCGGCTCTCGAGGACATGCAGACCAACGTTCCGGTCCGGTCGGTGACGTAGGCGGAGGCGTATCCAGGACTCGAAGAGAGTACCGACTGTAGGGCCTGAGCACACTCGTTGGTCGTCAGGTGCTGGACCAGTTCCGCCGGGGGCTCACCCGTTCGCCAAGAGCGGTCGGTAGCCTGCACCTCTTCGTCTGGCACCGGGGTCTCGTTCTGCGCCCGAACGTCACCGACGATGCGTTGGACCATTCCCCAGATCTGAACCCTCTGAGCGTACGCCTCCAGGTGCTTCTTCTTGCGGCCTGATTGCCTGGAATCCTCGAAGAGGACCTCCTGAGCGTCGAGGGTTGCCGCGGTCATCATCACGCCACCAGCAAGGCAAAGAAGGGCGACGAGACGACGTGCGCGGAACATCACGATCAGTCTACCAGTTTGAGTCTTCGGGACCGACCGAAGGGATCCAACGGCGTGGGGGGAAGGCTGACAAAGGGCAGGAAGGGTTCGGAGTCTCGAAAGCGCACTCTAGAAGTACGCGGGGCAGGCTGCGAGGTTGCGCCCTCGGTACGGGCTGGCCGATCATGAATCTGACTGTCCCTTCAGATCACCCTCTACTCGACGTAGCCACGAGGAGAAATCGTCAGCATGGCGTCGTCGAAAGTCGAGACAGTTGGCGATCACTTCCTCGGTCTCATCCATCTCAGTGGCATCGAACGGCTTGTCCGCAGCAATCGCCCGGAACTCCTCCAGTTCCGTGGCGTCACAGATCCCACGTCCCAGGTAGGGGAGCACCAAGGAGTGACTCTGGGGCGGTATCTTGGCGAGATAGTCCGACCAACGCTCCCTGAGGAAGTCCCAGCGAAGGGCTTTGCCCTGCGGGTTGTCGGCGATTCTACGCAGGGCGGTTCTCAAGTCCTGAGACTTGACCTTGTCCGAGAGCGCTCGCTCCAGCGTTCGCCGAACCAGAACTTCGTCGCGAAAGCTCCCCAGCGTCGCCAGAATCATGGTGTATTCCTGAGGCGTTCCCACTTCCTCGAGCTTCTGGAGATAGCGCTCGTAGAGCGTTGCATCACCATGAATGGCGGCCAGGTCTAGGGCCCCCGACAGCCGGTTGGAATCGACCCGTCGACCGGCGAGATAGGACTCCACTATTGCCCGAGCGGGCGCCAGCACCTGCGGATCAGCCGCCACAGTGCCCAAAACGTCCATCAGATCCTGGCGTAGGCCGGCGGTGAGTTCCGACTCACCCTCCTTGGCTTCCCAACCCACCCTCTCCATGATCGGTGTCAAAAATGCTCGCAGCCAATGCTGAAACCGATCTCGATCTTCCTCACGGAGCAGGCGTTCCTCCAGAGTCGAGAACCTTCCCAGGAACTGGTCGAACACCTGAGGTTCGGTCTCCGACGAGAAGGCGGAGATGAGGTCGAGGTAAACGCCGATCGGCCGCACACCAGCCCGCACCAACATCCACTCGTCACGCAACAGGATCAGACGGTCGGCCGGGGAGAGAGTCGTCCACAGCTCTTGCCGAAAAAGGTCAATCTGTTCGGCCGAGTACTCAGTCACGAAATAGCCCCGGCCGTCATGGTTGATGAAGAGCGGCGCCCGGCATCCCGCAATGTAGAACTGCTGGGCCGCTTCGGTGAGCATCACGCACTCGCCCTCGGCGTAACAGACCGGGATGCTCCAGCGACGCTTTGGATCGCTACCGAGAAGTTTGGAGTCGACAAAGAAGCGATCCTGGGAAAGATCGAGCAACGTCTCCGTTCCCTCGCATCGCGAGGTGGCGTTCACCCGAGGTACGCCGGCCTGGTGGACGAAGCTCTCCATCACGGCCCCGACCGGCCTTTCGGCCGCACCGGTGAGAGCGTCGAAGAAATCGCTAGCCGCCGCGTTGCCGTAGGCGTGACGGACGAGATAGTCGTGGATCCCTCGTTGCATAGCCTCCGGGCCCACGTAGCTCTCCAGCATGCGAAGCACGGCCGAGGTCTTGCCGTAGGCGATGCCATCGAAGAGGGCGTTGATCTCCTCCGGTGTCTCCGCCTTGGCGCGAATCGCTCGCGGGTCGCGCAGAGTGTCGGAGGATAGCGGCCAACCCGCCGCCCCTGCGTTCGCCAAGATCGGATTCCACGTCGGCTGCCATTCGCCGAGAGATCGTGACTCCATGAAGTCAGCAAAGCCTTCGTTGAGCCACAGATCATCCCACCACTCCATGGTCACCAGATCCCCGAACCATTGGTGGGCGAGTTCATGGGCGACTACCGCAGCCACGCGCTTGCGCTGAGAAAGCGAGGACTCTTCGGGATCCACTAGCAAACCGGTCTCACGGTAGATCACTGCTCCGACGTTCTCCATCGCCCCGGCATCGAAGTCGGCAACCCCGATATTGTCGAGCTTTCCGAACGGATAAGGCACCCCGAAATAGTCTTCGAAGAAAGGGAGCAGCCACTCCGCCGCGTCCAGGGCGTAGTGCCCGAGATGGACTCGTTCCGGGGCCGCACAGACTCGGATCGGTACTCCGGACGCTCCCCCCTCGAGGCAGCTGAAGTCACCCACCACGAAGGCCACGAGGTAGGTAGACATTCTCGGCGTAGTAGCAAATCGAACCGTCTTCTTGCCCGCCACCGGCCCCGGGGTGGTGTCGATCACCGTCCCGTTGGAGAAGGCGGTCAGTCCCTCATCCACCACCAGGGTCACGTCAAAAGCTGCCTTCCACTCCGGTTCGTCAAAGCACGGGAAGGCCCGGCGGGCGTCGGTCGCTTCGAGCTGGGTTGTGGCGAACTTCTTTCCCGATCCCGATTCGCCTCGGTAGAAACCCCGAAGGTCGTCGTCAAGAGTACCGGTGAAGGTCAAGTCCAGAGTCAAGGGACCGATCGGTAGTGGCTCGGAGAAGGTCAAGATCGCCATCTCCTCTGCAGCCTCGTAGGTCACCTCAGCTGGGACTCTGGGACTGCCCTCCCAGCGCGCTCCGGCCGACGTGATGTCGAGCTCAGCGGCGTGGAGTCGAACCACCGTGGAAACTCGCTGAACCACGACGTCGATCTCCTCCTCACCGTCGAAGGAGTCCGTGGAGAGCTCGGGGCTCAGTTGCAGGCGATAGTGATGCGGAATCACCGTCCGCGGCAAACGCTCGGCCCAAGCCGAAGATGCCAGCAGGGCCATCGCCGCAGTGATGAGAACCCTAAGTGGGACTCTACGCATCGCAATCCGTCCTCTCACGACCTTGTTTCCTTCCCAACTCCCCGTGCTCTGAGCGCATTCAGGATCACCCCGACATCGACCGCTTCCTGGAAAAGTGCACCGGCGACTGGCGACAGGTAACCGAACGCCGCGAAGATCATGGCAGCGATCGACAGAGCCATCCCAGCTACGATACTCTGAACCGCAATGTTTCGCGACCGTCGAGCGATGACGACTGCTTCGGCCAAGCGATCGAGTTGATCCGGCATGATGACGATGTCGGCCGCCTCCGATGTCGCGGTGGCGCCACGGGCTCCCATCGCAACTCCCACCTGAGCCGCGGCGAGAGCGGGTGCGTCGTTGATCCCGTCCCCCACCATCACCGTGACCCCTTGATCCGCGAGATCGGTGACGGCGAGCAGCTTCGCCTCGGGTGTCATCGAGGCCAGAACCTGGTCCATGCCAAGGCTCTCAGCGACCCGATCTGCCAGAACTCGGTCATCCCCGGTCGCCATGACGATCGGCGAGAATCCGAGCTGTCTCATCGCCGTCACCGTTGCGAGAGCTTCGGGACGTACGGGGTCGAGTAGTCTGAGGGCCCCCGCTAACACTCCGTCCACCGCCACGAAAACGAGTGAGCTTCCATCGGCTCGACTTCGGGCGCGAAGGTCGTCCACTTTCGGTGGAGCTGGAGCGCCTCCCAGAACATAGGAAGCGCGGCCCAAACGAACGTGATGGCCATCGACAGTGCCTTCGATCCCGTCGCCCAAGCGCTCGACGGCATCGCTAGGAAAGGACAGGGCGACAGCGCGGTCCCGAGCCGCATTGACAATCGACGCTGCCAGGGAATGGGGTGAGACCACATCCAACGATGCCGCCAGGCGGAGCAACTCGTCCGCTTCCTGGGTACCCCACACGATCACCTCGTCCAACGTCGGCACGCCGCTGGTGACGGTTCCCGTCTTGTCGAGAATCAGGACCTCACCTCTGGCCAAGGTCTCGAGAGCGCCTCCGCCTTTGACCAGAACACCGCGACTGGCCGCCCGCGAAACGCCGGAGATAATGGCAATCGGCGCGGCGAGAATCAGCGGGCAGGGAGTGGCCACCACGAAAACAGCAACGACTCGCGAGGGATCCCGCGACCACACTCCAGCCACCAAGGCGATCAGGAGCGTCACGGGAAGGAACCAGATTGCATAACGATCGGCCAGACGCACCAAGGGGGCCTTCGCGGCCTGCGCCTTCTCCACCATGCGAACAATCCCGGCGTAGGTACTCTCCCCAACGGTGGCGATCGCCTGCATCTCGAAGGCTGATCCCGCGTTCAGAGCACCACTCGCAACTCTTTGATGTTGGTGACGATCGACCGGCAAGGGTTCGCCGGTCAGCGCGGACTCATCGAGGACGGCAATCGGAGACAGCAAGACCGCGTCAACGGGGATGACCTCACCCGACTTGACCAGCAGCCGATCGCCGACCACGACACTCTCGGGGCCGGCCGTGATCCAATGCCCGTCCTCGAAGCGATGAATCACCTGGGGAGCTCGCTCCAGAAGCGCCGAGAGCTCCCGTCTCGCCTTCCGATCCGCGTAGCTTTCCAGAACCT
>JAIOJS010000415.1 GCA_019911795.1 Thermoanaerobaculia bacterium
CCTGGGCGGACTGCGGCTGGGCTACGTCCTGGCTGACCCGCGGTTGATTCAGGCCCTGCTCGCCGTCAAGCTGCCCTACAACGTCGGGCACGCTGGGATTCTCGCGGGTCTGGAGGCGCTGACGGCGAGTTCCGCGGTGCAGCGTCGAGTCAGGGCCACCGTAGCGCTGCGACCACGCTGGGCAGAGATGTTGGTGGCACACGGGTTCGAGGTCTTCCCGTCGCAGGCGAACTTCCTTCTGGTACGAGTCCCAGATGGCGCCTCGCGGCGGATCTTCGAGGACCTCGAGTCCCGCGGACTGCGGGTCCGCAATGTCGGTGCTTACCCTGGTCTCAGGGACTGCCTGCGAGTGACGATCGGCTCCTCCCGAGCCCTGAGGGCCGTCGATCAGGCGCTGTCGGAGATTCTCCCTTCGGCTCTGCCCCCAATCTCCAATCCTTCGAGCCTCTTGACCACGGAGCCTGCATCATGAGTTCTTCTCCCCGCATTGGCCGCTGCCAACGAACCACCCGCGAAACCCAGATCGCCTTGAGTCTGGATCTGGACGGAGGCGAACGCAGCCTCGCCGTGCCCGGGGGCTTCTTCGCCCACATGTTGGATGCCATGACCACCCACGGCCGGTTCGGTGTGGTACTGGAAGCCACCGGCGACACCCACATCGATCTACACCACACCGTCGAGGACGTGGGCATCGCTTTCGGTGAAGCGCTGCGAGAGGCCCTTGGAGATCGCCGCGGCGTCGAGCGTTTTGGCTCGGCCTACGTCCCCCTCGACGAGGCCCTGTCACGGGCCGTGGTCGACCTATCTGGGCGCGGCTACTTCGTTTGGAGTGTCCCGCCGGGACTCGAGTCGGCCTGGGTCACTCAGGACTTTCCTCTGACCCTGGTCGCCGACTTCTTTCAGGCACTCGCGGACCGAGCGCGCCTGACCCTGCACCTCGACGTTCTCACCGGTCGCAATGCGCACCACGTGGCGGAATCTGCCTTCAAGGCGGTGGGCGTGGCCCTGTCACGAGCCGTGGCCCTGCGGGCTCGGGGAGCAGAAGCGGTGCCCAGCACGAAGGGGAGTCTGGACGCATGACGATCGCTGCGCCAGCCGGCGCTTCGATCACGGTCCTGGACATCGGGGTGGGAAACCTCGGCAACGTCGAGCGCGCCCTCCGCGCGGTGGGTGCCGAAGTGACGGTGACCGACGAGCCAAGGGTCGTAGAGTCCTCTCGCTGCTTGCTTCTACCGGGAGTCGGAGCGTTTGGTCCGGCCCGTCGTCAGTTGGCCGGGGATCTCGAATCCGCCCTGAGGAGTGCGCTTGGAGACGGAGCTTGGCTGCTCGGAATCTGCGTCGGCTACCAACTGCTCTTCGAGGGCAGTGAAGAGGACGGGCCGACGGACGGTCTCGGTCTCTTGCCGGGGATCATTCGCCACCTCAGGACGACCCAGCCCGCCGTCCAGGTACCTCATATCGGCTGGAATCGGCTGAGTCGTCGACAGGACCATCCCCTCTTGGCGGGCGTGACCGATGGGGACGCTGTCTACTACGTTCACAGCTACGCGCCCGCCGAGGTCCCGTTTTCGGTAGAGCTCGCCTCGACGCGACACGGCTCCTGGTTTCCGGCGGTGGCCGGCCGCGGCCGGGTCTGTGGAGCCCAGTTTCACCCTGAGAAGAGCGGTCCCATCGGACTGCGGCTGCTCGCCAACTTTCTGGAGATGTCCCATGGACCTACTTCCGGCGATTGATCTGCGGGAGGGGAGCGTGGTGCGTCTCCTGCGGGGTTCTGATGCCGAGCGCACCGAGTACTTCTCGGATCCCACCGTCGTGCTCCAAGACTTTGCCCGGGCCGGAGCCCAATGGACTCACGTGGTCGACCTGGACGCCGCCTTTGGCGAGCCTCGGCAACTCGAACTTCTCCAGCGTCTGATCGCTCTTCCCGATCGACCGAATTTGCAGCTCGGGGGCGGGTTGCGGGACGAGCGTGCGGTCGAGAGTACGCTGGCCCTCGGGGTCGAGCGCGTGGTTATCGGGTCGATGGTCGTTCGGGATTTCGCGCTGTTTCGTTCCCTGGTCGAGCGCTTCCCGGGACGCATCGTCCCCGCCCTGGACATTCAGGGCGAGGCCGTTCGAGTGGATGGCTGGCGTGAGGAAGCAGAGGAGTGGAGGGCGGTGGCGCAGCGACTGGTGGGTCTTCCCTGTCCGGCCGTGCTGGTCACCGACATCTCTCGCGATGGAGTCCTGGGTGGACCCAACCTTCAGCGGACCGTGGAGGTTGCGCGAGTCTCCGGAATCCCGGCCTTGGTCTCTGGCGGCGTGGCCAACATCGAGGACGTGACCCGTGCAGTGCGGCTTCCCGAGATCGGCGGCATCGTTTTTGGCAAGGCCCTCTACGAAGGAGCGATCGACCTCGGCGAGGCTCTCGAGGTCGCGGGAGGTACCGATCTCACGGCTCGGATCATCCCCTGCCTCGACGTCGATGCCGGAAGGGTGGTCAAAGGGATTCGCTTCCTCGAGTTGCAGGACATGGGGGACCCCGCCGAGGCGGCGCGCCGCTACGCGGACCAGGGGGCCGACGAGTTGGTGTTCCTCGATGTCTCGGCGACCTTCGAGGATCGAGACACGCGCCGAGATTGGGTCACGGCAGTGGCCCAGGAGGTCTTCGTGCCTCTCACAGTGGGAGGCGGCGTCCGCAAGGTGGAGGACGCTCGTCTCCTGCTCAAGGCCGGGGCCGACAAGGTAGCGGTCAACTCCGCCGCAGTTTCACGTCCGGAAC
>JAIOJS010000416.1 GCA_019911795.1 Thermoanaerobaculia bacterium
AGCTTGCCGACCTCCGACTCGTCGACCTTGCCCTCGAAGATCATCTCATCCATGTCGGCGACGCTGGCGATGGTGGTGCCATCGTTGAAGGTGTTCGCCTCGATGACGGAGTCCCCCTCCTCCACGGGCACTTCCAAGACCATGCCGGAGGTGGTGGCTCGCACGAGGGTGTTGGTACTGAGACTAGACTTCTTGCGGGCGCCCTCCCGGATCAGGGCGAGGTTATCCTCAGCGGCGGAGCGCTCCTCACGGGCCGACTTCAGGGCGAGTTCGAAGACCTGGTTCACCGCCTGGGACACCACGCCCTGCTCGAACAGCTGTTGGTTCCGCTTGGCCTCGGTCACCGCGTTCTCGAGGTTGATCTCGGCTCGGTTCAGTCGGCTCTCGGCTGCCGACAGGCTGATCATGTTGGGCACGATGGTGACCTTCGCCACCAGGTCTCCCTCGACCACGATCTGTCCCGGCTCGACGTAGACCTCGTCGACGATCCCCGAGACCTGAGGCTTGATGGCGATCTCCCGACGTGGCACTACGCTCCCGGTGGCCACCGTCTTCTTGACGATATCGGCGATGAAAGGCTCGTGGGTTTGATAGATCACCGGTTCGACCTGGGACTTGGCACGCAGGAAGATCAGGGTGTAGACAAAGGCAGCCACCAGGGCCAAACCAAGGAGGGCGAGCAGAATCTTCTTCAGCATGACAAGTCTCTCGTAGTCAGTGAGTGGGAGCGAACGGAATCTCGAGTGGATGGGGTCGAATGTGACGCACGAGCGAAGGCGCTACCGCGGCCGACAGGCTTCAAGCGCGGAGCGCTTCCATCGGACTGATACCCACCGCCCGGCGAGCCGGGATCAGACCGGCCAACCCGCCGGCGACGATAAGAACAGCGAGGGCGAGAAGGGCATCGTCGAGACTGACGCTGGGGTTCTGGAACATTTGGAGGTCTTGCCCGGCCTCGAGGAGCGCGACGCGGGCTGCCTCGATGACTCCGATTCCGGCGAGGAGTCCAACGTAGCCCGCTAGTGCGGTGAGGGCCATCGCTTCCAGGAGAACCTGGCGAGTGATGCTAAACGGCGTGGCACCGATGGCCCGCCGTAGCCCGATCTCGGGCGTGCGCTCCTTGACCACGATGAGCATGATGTTGCTGACGCCGATAACCCCAGCGGCGAGCGTCCCGATCCCCACGATCCACACCAGGAGGCGAATCCCCGCGAAGAGACCCAGTACCTTGAGGTACTCGTCCTCGGTGTTCCACGAGCCAAAGGCCCGATCATCCTCCGGGTCCACCCGGTGCCGGTCCTTGAGCAGGGCCAGAACCTTCTCCTGCGCCACCGAGGCACGAATTTCTGGCTGCGAGGTGAGGGTCAGCCAGCCGACCGTATCGCCGTAGTTGAAGGCCCGCTGGAAGGTCGTGAAGGGAATATAGATCGTCTCCGCCTCACTCTGGGCGTCCTCACCCTGCTGCATCGGCACGGTGACGCCGACGACCTTGAAATCCACCCCGTTGATGCGGAGATACGAGCCGATGGCCTCCTCGCCCGGTTCATAGAGGATCTCCTGAACCCGATTGCCGATGACCGCCACCTTGCGACGGTCCTGGATATCGAACGGGTCGAGGAAGCGACCTTCAGGCACCGGGATGGACATCACGTCTCGTATCTGAGGGTAGTCTCCCATCACGTTGAAGCCGCCGGCTTTGCCATCGCGGGTCACATTGTTGCCACCGCGGAAGCCCCCGAGTTGATTGCGGGGACTGACCACCGCGACCTCGGGGACGAGATGCTGAACCGCCTCGGCATCACCGTTGTTCATGTCGAAACTGCGCCCCGCTGGAAGTCCTCGATAAGGCTTGGTGGTGCGTCGGGTCCAGATGAAGAAGCTGTTCTTGGCCTCGCCCTCGAAGCCCGCGCTGATTCCGTTCTCCAACCCCTTGCCCGATCCGAGTAGAAGCATGAGCATGAAGATCCCCCAGAAGACGCCGAAGGCCGTCACCAAGGTGCGCAGCTTGTTACTCGACAGCGCCGCCCAGATCTCGCTCCAATTGTCTAGATCGAACATCGCAATCTCCTCACCGCCGGGTCTCCGAATTCTCTGTCATCGCCTGCCTCACTCATCCTTGAGAGCCACCACTGGTTGTACCCGGGCGGCGCGATAGGCCGGGACCAGGCCGGCCAACGTGCCGGCCAGGATCAGGATGGCGGTCGCCAGTAGCGCCACCCTCAAGTCGACGTGCGGATCGCGAAAGATCTCCCACTCCGGCATGGAACTCGACGCGACCTCGAGGAGTGCGACTCCCAGGACCAAGCCGATGTATCCCGCGACCGCCGTGATGAGTACCGACTCCTGAAGAATCAGGCTCACGATGGATCCCGGAGTCGCTCCGATCGCCTTGCGCAAACCGATCTCTCGAGTGCGCTCCTTGACCACGATCATCATGATGTTGGAGACCCCGACCACTCCTGCCAGGATCGTGCCGATACCGATAACCCATACGAAGGCGCGGATGCCGCGAATGAGCTGCATCACCGTCTGGAAACGCTCGTTGGCGTTGTAGATGAAGACTGCCCGGCGATCCTCGGGGTCGAAGGAGTGACGCTGAGCGAGTAAGTTGCGCACATCGTCCGCCATCTTCTGGCTCTCGGCCAAACTCGCGGTCCCAGTGGTCAACATGAACATATTGACCCGATTGCCACCGTTGAAGATCCGCTGGGCGGTGGTGATCGGGAGGTAGATCTTCTCCTCTTCGCCCGGCCCCCCGATGTCCCGGAAGGTTCCGACGACCAGAAACGGGATGTTGTTGATCTTGATGTACTCGCCGATGGCGCTTCGTCGGCCGAATAGGGCCTCCTCCACTCGCACGCCGATGGCGGCTACCTTGCGATACTCCGAGATATCGAAATCGTCGAGAAAGCGTCCATCCTTGACCAGGGTGTTCTCGAGGTACTTGTGATCGGGATGCACCGACCGGATGTCATAGCTCGACGACTCTTTCCCGTAGGACACTCGGAGCTCGCCGCGGGGGAAGAATCGTGACGTAATGTGCTCGACCCCCTCGATCGTGCGTTTCACCTCTTCGTGATCGAGGTCGGTGAAGCGCACATTGCGCCCGGGCTGAAGTCCCTTGTACGGCACCGAGGTCTGTCCGCTGCGCACCCACAGGCTGTTCATCGCGTCGTCGCGGAACTGATACTCGATACCGTTGGCCAATCCCGTGCCCGAGCCGAGGAGCACGACCAACATGAAGATCCCCCAGGCGACGCTAAAGCCGGTGAGAAAGGTCCGCAGCTTGTTCTGACTGATGGTGGTCAGAATCTCCTGCCACTTGTCCAGATCGAACACCGGCTAGTCGCCCGCCGCGACCGATTCGGCCGATACCGGACCTTCGTACCCTCCAGTGGGCGGAGAGGCAGGCCCGTGTCCATGGGTCGTCCTCTCGGAGGATTCGATCAACCCGTCGCGCAGGTGGATCACGCGCTGGGTCATCTCAGAGATATCGTGTTCATGAGTGACGATGACCACCGTGGTCCCGCCCTCGTGAACTCCCTTCAGAATGTCCATCACTTCGCGCGACGTCTGGGTATCGAGGGCGCCCGTGGGTTCGTCCGCCAGAATCACCTTGGGCTGGGTGATCAGCGAGCGGGCGATGGCGACGCGCTGCTGCTGTCCACCCGACATCTCCGAAGGACGATGGTTCGCCCAGTCGGCGAGCCCAACCCGTTCGAGATGCTCCATCGCGGTGCGATTGCGCTGCCGCCGTCCCACCTTCTGGTAGTACAGCGGTAGCGCGACGTTCTCCATAGCATTCTTGAAGGGAACCAAGTGAAAGGACTGGAAGACGAACCCGAGGAACTGATTGCGGTAATGGGCGGCTCGGCGCTCGCTGAGTCCCTTCATCAGAGTCCCGTCGAGACGGTACTCCCCACCGTCGTAGGCATCGAGAATCCCCAAGACATTGAGCAGCGTCGATTTTCCCGACCCAGAAGGGCCCATGATCGACACCATTTCACCCTTCTCGATGGTGAGATCAATCCCCTTCAGGACGCGGAGAGAACTCTTCCCCATCCGGTAGGTCTTTTCGATTCCCTCTAGCTGCAGCATGTGATCTCCACCGATGAAACTCGTCCCCTCCTCTACGTTCAGAAGACGCCAAGGTTACGACGCTACTTGGGTCGGCCGGTTACGAAACGTGTCGGCAGCAAGGCAAACGCGCGGTAGGACTCTCGAAGTCGAACCTACGGGTGTTCTGCGATGAGAGCCGAACTCGCGGAAGGACCCCAATCTGGGAAGGGCCTGATAGGCTGCCTGGACCATGAGAGACCGATCGTCCCAGTTGCCTCAGCGCAACTCTGCCTTCCGACGTCCTACATCAACCGCCCCGGGGATCGCGCTCCTCGTCATGACTCTTGGACTCGCCCCTGCCGCGGCGATCCCTCAGGAGGAGCCCATAGATCGATCCGGTACCCAACAGATCTCCGTCAGCGAGGTCGCCGGGCTCGGCGAGGCGTCCCTTCGGGGAGTCGCCCAGTGGGGGGACCGGATCGTCTGGATTTCAGGATCGGCGGGAACCGTGCGCCGCTCCCTCGACGGAGGAGCGACGTGGAGCGATGTCGCTCCGCAAGACTCCTCGGAACTGGACTTTCGAGACATCGCGATCCTCGATCCCGACACCATCTTGCTGATGAGCGCCGGGCCTGACGAAGCCTCCCGCATCTACAAGACGTCTGATGGTGGAGCGTCCTGGCGGCGAGTGCTGCAAGCCACCACGGCGGGAGCCTTCTTCAACGGGTTCGATTTCACCGCCGCGACCGGCGGGGCGGGCGCTCGAGGACTCCTCACCAGCGATTCCGCCGACGGTCGCCTTCTCCTGCTTCAAACGGAGGACGACGGCGAAACCTGGCAACGCGTCGGAGAGACGAGTCTCCCACCTCTCGTCGACGGTGAGGCCGGTTTCGCGGCCAGCGGCACCGGAGTCGTGACCCGCGGTGCCCACTCCTGGATCGCCACCGGCGGCGCCGCGGCGCGGGTATTCCACTCTCAGGACCGAGGACAGCAGTGGAACGTCTACCCCACTCCCATGGTCAGCGGCAGTCCGTCGCAAGGGATCTTCTCGATCGCTTTTCTGGATACCGACCACGGTGTGATCGTCGGCGGGGACTATCAGAACCCGGACGCCGCCCCAGCCGCGGACCGCGGAAGCATCGCCTGGACCGACGATGGAGGGCATCGATGGACCCTGGCCACCAGCGATCAACCGGTCGAACAGAAGGCCTGCGTCCGCTACCTGTCCGAGAGCCTAGTCCTGGCCGCCGGGCGGAGCGGGCTCCTCGTCTCCCGAGATGGCGGACACCACTGGGAAATCCAACCTGGTCCCGCCTACTACGCCTTCGAC
>JAIOJS010000040.1 GCA_019911795.1 Thermoanaerobaculia bacterium
AAGCCGTGCGTTCGGTCTTCACCATTCAGCGGGTCCTGACCAACGAGGACATCGACCCCCGGTTGATCTACATCATCGAGCCCGATGCTCAGGGTCTCGCCGCCATCCACGGCGCAGCTGGGAGCGTTCCCGCCTCGACCCTGGTATTCGCGGAGAACGTCTCCCGCTTGGCCTCCACCACTTCCGTGACTTCATCCCAGAGCGGTAGCTTCGACCTAGAAATCGAGGCGCAGGTTACCGACACTATTCTGCTCCATGTGCTGATCGAGGGCAGTAACGAGATCGTCCTCGAGCTGACCCCCTTCATGACCAGCGATCGACGTGGAGCCCACGTCGATGCCGACGCCAGCGAGTTTGTTACCGCTGATGGCATTCTTGTCGGGGTCGCGGAGGGGACCTTCGAAGGGTCTGCAGTCGTCACGCTCGTGCCTCAGACTCCAGGCGGCGGCAGCCCAATCCCCGCCGTGTTCAACCCGGTCCTGGCCTTCAACGTGTCCTTTGGCGGTGCGACCGCCCACAAGGCATTGGACGTCAGGCTCCCGGCGCCGCCGGGCTCGACGGAGAGCACCTACTTCCTCGCGCGCCAGGTGGAGTTGTTCGGCGACCTTCGATGGATGGTCAATGACCAGGTCCAACTGATCGGCGGCGAGTTTTCGACTGTTGAGGGCAGCCTTGCGGTAGCGGAATCGGGGTCATCCGCTGTGGGCCAGTCCTCGCTGTCGGGAGCGGTCCAGGTGGAGGTTGAGTCGGGTCTAGTTGGGGAGGCGACTGCGGAAGCAGCCGCTGAAGAGGGACCGTCGGACTCGCCAGGGACTGTGGTCTCGGTGGCGATGCCTGCCGGTGGGAACATCGTTTCCGTTGCGGAGGCTACTGGGCAGAGTGGGTACCTTCCTGGGATGGCTTTTCCTGGGCAGTATGAGATTTGGCAGACTGATGAACCCGTGGGGTTCATCGGGGTTCCCCTAATCGCTGGGCTCGAGTTTGCTATCGATAACCAGCTCTTGGGCATCGTTGCGGTGATCGATCGAGCGACTTCGATACTGCTGCGCAACTCCGGAGTGTGGATACCGGCTCTTTTGGGGCAGAGCGTTAGCCTCGAGGCGAGAGACTTGACGACCGGGTATCGGGTTTTTGAAGGTTTGTTTGATCCTCCCCCTTCCGAGGGTGGTGTACAGCAGCTGCCTCCGTCGATCTTCGAGGACACGAGGCCGCTCTACCCGATCGGTGGATCGCCACTCCGGTTCCTCTTGATCGATGGGGTCGAGGCCGACGATCAACTCCTCGAGGTGGGGATACGGTACGACCTTCACGAGGGCTCTCTAGTTGTCACCGGTGACTCGAACGCTACCGACCCAGGGTCCAGCATCAGCCTCGTAGACATCGACGGTGCAGGGCCCAGTGTCTCGACCCTGAGTGGAGCCAGCGGAGACTTCACCATCTACGCGACCATCCAGGCCGAGCACCGCTACGTCCTCGCTTTGGGTGCCGACGTTGGGCCCAACGAGGCCCTCGAGATTCGGTTCAACGAAGGATTGATGCTGCCGTCGGACGTCGCGGTTCACGTGCCCGGTTCCACTCCCGATTCTACGGTCCCCGTGGTGACTCGGGAGGAAGTCTTCGACAACGGGCGAGGGGTGAGGATCCTCCCTGAGTACGGCTGGGCCACCGGTCAAAGCTACCGGCTCGTTCTGCCGGAGAGCTTGAAGGATGCACAGGGCAATGCATGGGGGCGTCGGGTCGTCCTTCCTTTTAGTGTTAGGGAGACCGAAGTTCTGTCGAGCCTCAGCCTCGATGGTGTCAAGGATATGGCTCGACTTGGAAGCCTAGTCTTTGTTGCGGCGGAGCACGATGGGCTAGTCGTAGTCGACGGTAGGGATCCGAGTGACCTGAAGAACTTCCTGCCCGAGGGACCGGCGGGGCAGGTTGGCTTCGAGCTGCCGTTTCGCGACCAGGTTCGTGGCCTGACTATCGATCCTCACGGGCGGGTGTTGTACGTTGGGGGCGGAAACCAGAGCTTCGGTGTTTTGAACATCCTCGACCCCCTCATGCTCGTCGATGACGACGGCACGTCGGTGCGAAACCCCGATGCGGTGCGTGGAACGTCGATTGTCTCCGATCTCCTCAACTCGAACTCGGGAACCCAGCTTCCTGAGGGTCTCCCGCTTGGGGTCTCCGTCGTGTCCAACGACGAGATCGACACCTGGTTTGTCGGTGAGGATCCTCCGTCGGGTCTTGATGTCTCGCCCGAGACGATCCCCGAGGCCGGAGCCTCATTCAAACTAGGAGTGTCGGGACAGAGCTTTGCCGCGGGAACCCCGGTTACCTTGCGCAATTTGACTCGGGGCACCTGGCATCGGGTGGACAGCGAGCCCGGGCAGGGATTTCTCGTCGAACTGGAGGGTGTGGAGATCGGAGACGAGATCGAGCTTCTTCGAAACGTTGACTCCTTTGCCTTCGTGAACATTCTGGGAGCCGGGATCGGCATCGTCGATGTCAACCAGACCTACCTGGAAACTGGAGTCCTGAGCCAGGTCTTGGACTACTACACCGGCTACGGGGAGCCTAATCTGCAGGTTTGTGGCCGCCCAGTAAGTGACTTTAGTGGCGCATTGATCGATCTCGAGGTCTTGCCCGGCCACGGCCCCAGCGAGCCGCCGTTCACCTTGGTGGGAGTTCTGGGTTTGAACGGAGTGATCACGCTCAATGTGTCCATGGAGGACCCAACCAACATATCCTTCCTCGCTGACCAATGTTTGACCTTCGACGAAGGGCGAGGCGTTTCGAGTGTCGAGGTTGTTGCCGACCACGCTTTCCTGACGTCCACGGGGCAATCGGTAGTGTCGGACTGGTTGATCGTGAGCCATCGGGAGGGTGGAGTCATTGTCTTGAACGCCGCGGACCGGAGCTCGATCCAGTTTCTCAGCCGGATCCGGATTCCTGGCGAAGCGGCTCACTCGACTTTCGATCGATCCTCTGGGTTGCTCTACGTAGGGACGACGGCAGGAGAGGTAGTCATCGTCGACCTCACCGGTCGGTTTGATCGCGGTCTGGTCGACTTGAATGACGACGGTCGCGACGACCGGGTGCTGGAAGTCGTCGAGGGAATCCAAGGAGGCAACTCTCCGCTTCTTGTGGTCCCTGAACTCGGCCTTGCCTATATCGGTGGGGTCCCGGCAGGTGTGGGAGAGGACGGCACGAGTTCTCTGGCTCTGGGATCCACGAAGATGGTGACAATCGCTCGTCGATTGGCTGGTGAAGAGGACGTTGAGCGCCACCAGGAACTGGCCCGCCTTGCACCCCTTGGCGTCCCCAATGTGTCGAAAGTTGAGGGAGATACCTCGAACCTTTCCGCGTGGTTCCAGGCTCTGGCGTTCCTACCGGGAGCGGCCGGCGAAGAGTTGAGCCTCGATGTGGAGGCGGTGGGACCGGGCGGAGTCGTAGTTCGCGGGGCCGGCACGGACGAACCACTACCTCGCGTTTCCCTTGTCGGTGACGATGCGGTTCCTCTTACCCGGCAGTCCGACGTGCCGTGGCACGATGGCTACAACATCTATCGATCCGAACCCATGGTCGCCGTTGCAGACTTGAGAGCTACACGGCTATTCGACCGGACCGAGAGGGAGGACGACCAGTGCGTTCGTTGTAGTCGAGTCGAGGAACGCGTACCGGAAGATTCCCATGAGATCCTCTCCGGCGACGAAATTCAACTCCGGCTCTCTCCTGCCAGTCGACTAGCGGTCGGTGGTGAAGACTCACAGTTCGCCGATGCGGGGACATCCATCCAGTCGACGAGGTGGGAGATGAGCCCCTCTGTGAGACAGGAACCAACCCTCAACCCGAGCCTGGGCTCCGGAGAGGTCGTGCCCGGTCTGTTACTGCATTCTGGGGAGTTTTCAACTTCCACCACGGACTTGTCGATTCGGGGCCGGAGTCTGGGCTTTGCCTTCACTCGAACCTATCGCAACCAGACCCTGGGACGCGGTCCCCTGGGCCCAGGCTGGGACCATGAGTACAACCAGCGTTTAAGAGAGCTTCCCAATGGGGACGTCGAGTACTACGACGGTCGGGGTCGTCGCGAACTCTTCAAGTATGAAGGAGAGGCTGTTGACGCTGGTTCGGGGACCGAGCGTCGGCAATACAGCTCGCCGCCTGGTCGCTTTGCGAGCTTGGATCGCAACGCCGAGGGATTCCTGCTGCTGGACGCCCATTGGAACCAGGCACGCTTCGACCGCCACGGTCGGCTTGTGATGATCGCGGACTCCGTCAAAGATTCCGAGGATACCGGGACCGAGTTGGAGTTCTTCTACGACGCTCAATCGCACCTAGTGAGAGTCAGTTCGAATGGTCGGCAGGTGGCCATCAGCTACAACGACTCCGGTCTCATCAAATCCGTTTCGGACCACGACGGCCGGACGGTTCGTTACAACTACGACTCACTCGATCGCCTTCAAAGCGTGGTGAGCCCAACTGTCACGTCGGGTCTCTTCTCGGGAGGAGGGCAGCTCACGACAGGATATGCCTACGAGGAGCAGGGCGGATCTCTCGCCTCTCGTCTCCACGGAACGGACGATCTGAACCGGATCACCGATGCACGAGGTCTCTCCGTGTTGAACCTCTTGTACGACGACCAAGACGGAGATGGTCACGCCAACGAAGTGAGCGGCGGACAGTGGGGCGCTGAGCCCTTCACCGTTGGACTCGTCTTCTCGGGCGACGATGCCAACTCCCACGCTGAGACGACAGTGGTGGATCGACGCGGTAATTCGTGGGTTTATGAGCACAATTCCAGGGGCCACGTCGAAATTTCCCACGCACCGGGCCTAGACCAGCCAACTGTGTTTGAAGTGGCTCCCTCTGGTCAGATTCTGAGGACCACCTTTCCCAGCGGCCGCGAGATTGAGACGAAGTTCGACTCCTCGGGGACCGATCCGAGGGCGATGGGGAACGTCACTGATCAGATTCGACACGCCAGCGACGAGAGTGATCCTCTGACAATCCAGATTCTCGAGTATGACAATGAGTCCAACTCGCCGTCCCTCTCGGTCGATGAGAGAGGCACCCGGACCTTCACGCAATACAAGCTGCCCGAGAACGGGGACAACTACCGGGGAAGGCCTCGAAGTATCAGCAGAGATCAGGGAGGGCCGGCAGAGTCCAACACACTCTTCGAGTACAACCGTTTCGGGCAGATAACCTCCATCCGAGATCCGCGGGGTAGATGGACAACGTACGAGTACTTCGAGGATGGCGTCGGCAAGGGATATCTACGTTCGATGGTCCGTGATGTCGACGGCATCGCTCAGTCGACCACCTTCGAGACGGATGCGCGGGGCAACGTCACCAAGGTCACCGATCCGAGGGGGGGCGCTCACGAATTCGACTACAACGAGTTGGACTGGCTGGTGTCGGAACGACTTGGTATCGGGCCGGGCGGTGGGGCACCCCTCAGTGTCAGCACCTACCTATATGACCGGGTCGGCAACCTCAAGCGGCTCAGTCAGGCCAGCGGAGACGGCGCCAACACCACGCTCACTGAGTATGACTATGGCACGCTTGGCGAAGTGCTCGAGGTGCGGCGCGAAGGTTTCGAGGCGTCGTCGATCGAGACTTTCGAGTACGACGCCGCTCTCAATCTTCTAGAGAAGTCCGGAGCCGATGGACAACTGACGACCTGGACCTATGACGAACGCAGTCTACCCGCCACCCGAACTCTGGGAGCTGACAGCGGAAACGAGACCACAGAACACTACACCTTCGATAAGGATGGGAACCTCAAGTCGCGGATCGATGGACGGGGGCAGGAGTGGTGGATCCACTACGATGGGCATGGTCGGCAGATCGCGGAGATCGACCCTCTGGGGAACCGACTCGAGACGAAGTACCACGTGCCAGAGGGAAAGGTAGACACCATCGTCAAAGGGGTGTCGGAGGGAATTCTGGCGTATACCACGACCGTTCTCGACCCGCTGGGACGGACGGAGAGGGTGGTCGAGCGACTGTGGCCACCCCAAGCTGTCGGCATGGTCCTTGAGGAGCTTCCCGAGGATGTGGTCGAGGTCGTGACCAGCAGTGTCTACGACCCCAGCGGCAACCTTCTCGAAGTCCACGACCCCAATGGGGCGATCTCAACCTGGTCCTACGACGGACTGAATCGGGTCCAAGAAGCGGCGGATGCCAAGGGCAATCGCACGGTATTCGAGTACGACCAGGGCGATAACGTATTGGTTCAGAACAGCTACGAGACCCTGCCTTTCGGTGGAACCGCACACACCGTGCTCAGTTTCGAGTACGACGCACTGGGGCGACCAACTCTGAGTCGCGACGGACTCGGACGCGAACAGGGATTCCAATACGACTTCTTGGGGAACGTGACCCTCGAAACCGACCCCGAAGGGTTTGAAACGTCGCATTCGTTCGATGGCTTCGGTCGTCGGCGGTCAACTCTGCGACCAGATGGCAGCCAGGTAACGTACCAATACGACGGCAGCTCTCGACTGCGCTATCTGGTTGATCACCTCGGGAACTCGACGGAATGGCAGTATGACGCCCTCGACCGAGTCGCATTCACGTTCTACGCGGATGGCACGTCGGAGACGTTTGAGTACGACGAGAATGGCAATCTGGTGTTCCAGGTGGACGGCCGTGGCACCGCGGTGACCCTAGGGTACGACGAGGCTAACCGATTGACCAGTAAGAGCATTGCGCCTTCGGTTGGGGTGCTGGGTCCGACCATTGAGCACTACGACTACGATGGCATGGGCCGGGTTCTCTCGGCGAGCAGTGGACCGGTCTACTCGAGTCTCGCTTACGACTCCCTTTCGCGCTTGGTCGAGGAAACAACTGCGGGCAGGTCTGTGGGCTATGGGTATGACCCCGCCGGCAATCGCATACGACAGATTTATCCGTCCGGCCTCGTTGTGGGCACGCCATCGGACGAGCTAGGTCGGCCCACCAGTGTGCTGTGGGGGCCTGGACTCACGGATGAAGTGAAGGCCACGTTTGGATACCGTGGGACCGACCTCGTCGGTAGCGGGACCCTGGGGGAGTTTCTAGAGGCCAACCGGGTCTACGACGACGCGCGGCAACTCGTCGACGTCACGATGAGAGGGGCTTCTGCGGCAGTTCCGCCCGTTCATTCCGAGGCGCTCGCCTGGCACCCACGGGGACTCCTCGAGCGGACTACGAGCAGCAGTCGCAACCACTCCGGTCTGAGTTTTGGCTACGACCCCGCGGGTCGGCTCGAATCGACGACTCGTGTCAAGGGCAGTGACGGTCCCGTCCCTGCGTCCATCAGTGGCCTTCCGGATTCCTTCGGGTTCCAGTACGACGGGGCTGAAAATCTCCTGTCTCGAACGCAGGCGATGGCTTGCAGCGAAGACATGGTGACGATGCCGCTAGATGCTTCTGGTCGCAATCGGCCCTCATCCGTCGGTGGCCAGACACTGAGCTGGGACGCTGCCGGCAACATGGTTCGTCGAGGTGGCGAGTACTTCTTCTATGACTACCGCAACCGCCTGACCCGCATCACCGATGGACCGGATCTCGAGCAAGCCATCACGTTGGCCCAGTACGAGTACGACGCCTTCGATCGCCGCGTGGCCAAAGAGGTGGCCGGAGTTCGGACCGAGACCGTGTGGGCCGATTGGCAGCCGATCGAAGAGTATCTTGGGGCCAACCTATCCAGTCGCAGAACGTACGGACTTGGTCTCGACGAGATCGTTGCGCTGGAGCTAGACGTCACTGGAAACGGTCTGATCGACGGCGAGTTCATTCCCATCTACGACATCGTTGGCAATGTCGCGATGGTGACCATGCCCGACGGGACGCCCGTCGAGAGATACGAGTACTCACCCTACGGAGAACGTTGGGTGATTGTGGATTCCACCGCCCCAGAGATCGAGCAGGTCCGTGTGGTGGGCACCGAAGTCTGGGTTGAACTCTCGGAGGAGGTCCTTCTCGATCCGATCAGGGATGCTATCAACGCCAGTCTCGTGACTTTGACCTGGCTGTCGGAGGGGCATGAGCTTCCCCTCGCCGTAGCCCAGCCGGTCTCCATGGGACCTGAGGCGGGCCGTCGTCTAGTCTTCACACCTACAAGTGACCCTTCCAGTTGGCCGATGCCAGGAGACTCTGTCGAGTTCCGGCTCCAGGCGGAGGTTCTATTCGATACTTTCGGCAACGAGAGCTCCTCCGGCGTCACTCAGGTCTTCCCCTGGTTTGCGGGAAGCTCGGTCCTCGAGGACGACGCCGACCCCCGACTCGATCAGGCCTGCGTCCTGATGGACGGTCGCGTCGAGTTGGTCTTCTCCGAGGCCCTCGATGCCTCGAACTTGGCGGGCGAGATCTCGGTTGGAGGCCAATCAGTCTCTTGGACCGCTGCCGCCGACAACTACACCCTGACGACGACGGAGCCGCTGGCTGCAGGGTCCTATTCGTTGGCGATCGGCACCGGTCCACTGGATCTTGTCGGTCGGGGGCTAGGGGCGCCATTCCAAGAAACGATCGAAGTAATCGAGGGTGCGCGGGAGCTGGTCTACCTTCGGCCGGCTGACGGGGTGCTGACGGCGTCGACAATCGGGAACTCGTTTGGGTTCCATGGGCTGTCGAGGGATCTGGAGAGTGGGTTGTACTACGCGCGGCATCGGTACTTTGATCCGGGGATGGGGCGGTTTGTCACCTCTGATCCCTTGGGATATGTCGATGGGCCCAATCTTTACCAGTATGGGTTGAATGATCCCGTCAACTACTCCGATCCGACGGGGGAGTTTGTTGGAACCGCG
>JAIOJS010000417.1 GCA_019911795.1 Thermoanaerobaculia bacterium
AAGGATTCGAACACGGTCTCACCCTAGAAGTGCACGGTGTGGCCGCCGACGCGATCGAGGTGACGGGCAACGAAGTGAAGGCCACGATTCCCGAACAGGTGGATCTGCCGCCGGGAGATCACACCGTCACCGTGGTGGGCCACGCCGATGGAGCCGTCGTCTTTTCACGAAGTGCGACCTTCCGCAAGGCCCCGCGCATCGACAACATGAAACCAGCCTCCGGCCACCTCGGTCAGGCGGTTGTGTTGCAGGGAGTCTCTTTCACCGACGAGAACCAAGGAGCAGCACCGAGTCTCTTCGTCGGCTCGGTCGAGGTGCAGCCTGAATCCGTCGATCTCCACGAGATCGTCTTCCGGGTCCCCAAGGTCTCCCAGGAGACACCGGTAGATCTTCCCGTCCGCGTTACTGTGGGGGGGTTGGACGCACTCTCGCCGTCGCCACTCAAGGTTCTCACCAACCGATTCTCGCCGCTGGAGATCGGACTGACCGCTCGTCCACAAACGGAATCCGGACTGTGGGAGGTCGCCTCGACGATCGGGCCAGTCCTCTACCTCCACGACTCGCCCGAAGAGGGCGCCAACTCCAGTGGCGACGCCGTCCAGAAGTCCTCGAGCGCGGCACCACCGGCGGTGGCCTTAGAGGCAATTCGAGGCCTCGAACGACTCTTTGAGCTTTCCCGTACCGACGCGCCAGAAGTTCGTGTCCGGTCCACGCGGGAGGGCTTTGTGTTCGAGATCCCCGGAGCTGAAGGTAGCGATGCCGAGACCCTCTTCACCCTGTCGAAGCGCGACATCGAGGAGTTGGGGCATCGCCGTCAAACCGCGGCCGCGCCGGGCCTGAGGGCCAACTGGTTGGCCCATCTGCTGACCGATGTCTTCGGAACCTTGGCCGGAGGACGCCCTCCCTCTTCCGGTCCCAGCGATTCTGCCCACCTCGCTCCGCTGCGTCGGCTGGTTCGATCCAATCTGGATCGCGGTGGCACCGGGCGGCCAGGCAAGCCCGACCTCGAGACGCTCCCGGTCGCCGATCGACAGGCCTTGGAACTCGCCTTCGTCTCCCTCCCCGCCAGCCTCGAGCCCCTCACCGGGCGATGGATAGGGAGACTGGAGAACGTCTTCGATCCGGAAAGCAGTACTCAACTCGAAGTCACCATGGACCTGCGCCAGGATGGGCTTCGAGTGCGAGGTTCAGCTCGCGCCGTCTTTCGCAGTAGGGCCGGCACCCAGGGTTTCCCCGATGCTCAAGTGACGGGAACGGTCACCGATACCATTCCGCCCAAGGTCAATCTGCGGATGACCTTCAACCGTCCGCTCGGAAGCCTCGAACTCGACGGCGAGGTCGGCGGCGAGGGGATGGCAGGCCCCTTCTCGACCAGCCTGTCCTCGACGGGAGTCTGGCAGGCGGCTCGCTACTAGTGGACTGTAACCCCCAAACGATTAGCGCCTGGCCGGCCCTCAGGGCCGAGCTCGGCGTTGCCCCTCCTCGCCATAGGCCCCGCTGCCTGCGTCGGGGCGCCTTGATCTCGCCCCTGATGACACGCCCAACCACAAACCGCTCGAGGGTTACAGTCCACTAGCGTTCAGGATCGTTGGCCAAGGGTCGTAGATAGACAGAGAGTCGAGCAAGCCCCGCGACGTCGCCGAAGAGAGGATCACACGCCCTCGAGACCGATGACGAGACCGATCGCCCAGAGTTGACAGGAAGTACCCCGTCCAAGGACAATTTGAACCGTCGTTCAAAAACCTCGGAGCTCCCATGAAGCCAGCTAGTACAGCCCCCGAAATACCGCCCAAGGAGTCCTCCGACTTCCGGCTCATCGGCACTCCCTTCCGCCGCGTGGACGGCCGAGCGAAGGTGACGGGCGCCACCCGCTTCGCCGACGACTTGAGCTTTCCCCGAATGGCTTTCATGCGACTGGTCCGCAGCACCGTGCCGCACGGTCGCATCGAGAAAATCGACTTCAGTCGAGCCGAGCAGCTGCCAGGTTTTCTCGGATCGCTGACCGGCAAGGACCTCCCCATCCCCTTTGGAATCCTCCCGGTGTCCCAGGACGAGCACGCCCTCTGCCCCGAGATCGTTCGCTTCGTCGGCGATCCCGTCGCCGCCGTGGTCTGTCGCACCGAGGACGAAGCGATCGAAGCAGCC
>JAIOJS010000418.1 GCA_019911795.1 Thermoanaerobaculia bacterium
CCCTCGAATCCGTCGCGCAACTCAACCCCGAGCTGAGACCCCTGCCGCCGAACGATCGGCAACCTCAGCTCCTACCCGCAGCCTGAGGCCTGCCAGGTGCTGCGTCGTCGCCCTCGTACACCACTTGACTGGACGTGGCCCCGGCTCGGGATAGGCAGCGTAGAAGATCGACGGTTCCGGCTCGATGACGGCGCCAAGCTTGGCCTTGTACTCGACCGGGCCGGGCGAAAAGAGGAGGCCTAGAAAGTCCTCGTGTCGCCAGGCATTGACGAACCGCTCGCTTACGATCAGTGGCGGATCGATGCCAAGTGCAACATCGCCGATTCGCTTGCCCGTGAATTCAATCGCGAATGGGTACCTGGGCGCCAGTGGCCACACTCGACGCCCGCACCCTGGGCACCTGGGAAGCTCCTCCAGTTCCCGGGGTCCGCAAAACTGGGCTCGGGAGTAACTGTGGGCCTCCCTCAGGGATAGGTCCCAGCTGTCCAGCAGGAAGTGGCGCCGATCGCTCTTCATGGGTTGAACAGCGCAACTCCGGGGATGCGGCGTGCCGCTTCGCCGGTCGAGTAGTACCTCCTAGGAGTTGCAGATTTTCTGCTTAGCAAGCCGGCTGCGCCAAGCGTTTACGACGCACCGGATGCCCGGCCCGCGATACTCGATCCCGGGGGTGGCACCTGTTCCGAACAGATCACGAGAAGCTGCGACGACGTGCGGAGTTCAAGATAAACGCAGCGCGAAGCATCACTGGCTCATCGTCAGACTCACCATGTACTGTTCCAACCAGCATTTCCGTCGAAATCGATTCGATTCGCAGGTTGCCCTCGAACGGGGCATGAGTCCAGTAGTACATGCTGGCCAGGTTGAAGAACTCTTCGTCGTAAGACCGAACTCTTAGGACCTGATCTGGTCGCAGGTCTGCCACCTCCTCTTCGCTCAAGACGAGATTCAGCTCAAGTTCTGGCTCAGGTAAATCACCGCTTTGTGCCTCATTACTGGGCCGAGCTACAACAAAGAGAGTAAGCCACTGGATCTTGTCCTGATTGTAGATGTTGAACTCGGCGCTCGTGATCTCAAAGACACTCGTCTTCCCACTGTCATCAACTCGGCATAGCTGCCCGAGTTGTGGCGTACTCAAGTGCTTCGTCATCTTTCCGGCCTCGCTTCCAGCTCCAGCGCGGGTCCTCTAGCTGACCTCACTTCTTATTGGGAGCAAGCCACTCGTCATGGACGTCCTCGAGCGTTTCCACCTCAATGTCGAGACCTGTCGCCTTGTTCGTCACCCACATGAGTCCCATGTATATGTCTTGGACCCCCGGATCGAGGAAGTCTAGAGCATCCACCGCTACTGACACTGCTGTATCAACCACCCCTTCGGCCTTCATCGAATTCGGCGTGAACAGCTGACCGAGCGCAACACCTGCAGTAGCGACAGCGGTACCTGCCCTAGTTGCGAGGCCACCCTCGTCAGCCACTTTCTCAATAGCGGCTCTTGTGATCGCATCACCCCCCGTGTGATGCATCGCGTTCAGATCGCTCGGCACCAGCTGCATCGTCTTCGCGTCGGGGCTGTGGTGCCAGGTAAATCCGGAAGGGGTATCCATACCGGTGGCGCTCTTATACATCTCCTTGGCTCGGGCCACATCGAGCGCCGAGTCACCACTCATCTGGAAGTCCTTGAGCTCATGCTTTGCGTAGCTCGAAAAGTCTACCCAGCCTTCAGAGCTGATCGGAACGTCGTACTGGGCACCCGTCCTAGAGGCGTATCTGTAGGTCTCGCCTGGCTTAGCGCCCACTGGCAGAACGACCTTTCGCCCACTCACCATTGCTCGCCCGTCCTCGGCGACGCCGACCACATCGCTGCGCTTGACTTTGCTCCACAGATCCGCTGTCGCCGTCAGCCGCTCAGCGTGCTTGAAACGCTTTGGCAGCTTCCTGGCGTTCCACAGCTTGCGCCAGACCGACAGCCCAAGCGGGTCACTCTCATTGATCGGGTCATTCCCGGCAAACCCGTACATCGACGGCCCATCGACGTAGCCCAAGGGGTCCGTGGAGATAAACCTCCCAATCTCGGGGTCGTAGTAGCGATTCCTGGCATAGAGGAAGCCGGTCTCCGGATCCCTCGGCAGCCCCTGGAAGCCGTACGGGTTGCTCGCCGCCGTGTTCGAGATCTCGCGGGGGTCCGGGCGGACGTAGACGAGGGCTCCGGCCGGGGTGATCTCCACCGTCCGCGCGAAGCCGGTTCCCAGCGATGTGCCTGCCAGATCCTCGAGGCTCGCCGCGATCTCGATCCGGTGCTGACCGTTCGCGAGCGGCGGGTCGGTCCTGAGGCCGTAGCCGTCTTCTTCGGCGGTCCAGGTCACCGGGTTGCCGTCGACCGTGATCGCGGTCGTCGCCTGCGCTGCGTCGATCGTTTCGGTGAAGCCGACGGTCAGCACGTTCTCGTGGACGCGGACGAGGTCGAGCTGGGGTGGCGCGGTGTCCTCGATCAGCGCGCTACCTGTTGCCGACCAGACGAGATCCCGGTCGTAGGCCGCTTCGAGCGGGTTCTGGAAGAAGTCGAGCACCGCCTTCGGCGCGAGGTGCAGGCGGAGCGGTGTGCTGTCGGCGATCGT
>JAIOJS010000419.1 GCA_019911795.1 Thermoanaerobaculia bacterium
CGTCGCCTGACACCTCGCGAACTCGAGTTGTGCCTGCGCGGTGATCTCGACGCCATCGTGCGCAAAGCGATCCGCAAGGAGCCGCACCTTCGCTACACTTCGGCCGAGACCTTCGCAGACGACATCGATCGTTACCTCGAGACGCGTCCGGTTGCGGCTCGCCGTGGGACTTGGCGCTACCGAGGAGGGCGTTTCGTTCGGCGGCTCTTTTTCGCTCCCGACACCCGCCGCCGGCATGAACGCTGGGCGTGGACGGCAGGACTCCTAGCAACCCTCGCTCTGTTGCCCGTGGCCGCTTGGGTTCAGCGACCGCCTCCTCTATGCGAGGACGCAAATGCCCGATTCGACGATGCCTGGGGATCTGCTGCCAGTGATGCGGTGCAAGACTCGTTTCTCGCCACCGGGCTGTCCTTCGCCGACGATACCTTCCGGCGAGTCGATGCTAGGCTCGATGCCTACTCGCGAGATTGGATCGCAACCGACACTGAGATCTGCCGCGCTACGCTGGTTCGGGCCGAGCGTTCTCCCCGCTTGCTCGATCTCGGCCGACTCTGCCTCGAGGGACGACGTGAGGAGCTTCGCTCGTTGGTCGAGCTTTTCTCCAAAGCCGACAGCACCCTCGTCACTGGTGCGGTTGCCGCAGTCCATCAACTCGGTGACATTCGCTCTTGCGCCGATCAGGTCGAGCTTGCCACGCGTCGACTCCCGCCCACTGATCCGGTTGTTCGAGAGCGCCTCGGGCGAATTCGCAAAGTGGTGGAAGCCCAGCTCCTTCGTTCAAAGATCAAACTCCCGGTTGATTTTGCGGTCTTGGAAAGCGCTGAGAACGAGGTCCGCGAACTCGACGATCCACCGCTGCTCGCGAGGACTCTGTTCGCATGGGGACAAGCTCTTGCCTATGAGAAGGGCGGGGCAGAGGAGGGGATCGCCAAGCTCGAGGACGCTCTGCGATTCGCAATCGGCGGTGGAGATCGACCCCTACAAACGGAAATCTATGCTGCATTGGTCAAGATACTGACAAGGCAACGAGGTGACTTCGAACGAGCACGGTTCTGGAAAGGCTTTGCTGAGGCATCGCTCGAATCACTCAGCCCGGGGTACCCTGGGGTCGAGTACGCGGTTTACGATGCCTTGGGTATGCTGGCGTGGGAGACCGCTGAGTCCGATCTGGCGATGTCGTTATATCGACAAGCGTTGGAGAGTGCCGAACGGCAGGGCGACCCCTTGCTCCAAGCCTCCGCACTCAGCAATCTCGGCATGGTGGATGGAACAGCTACGCTGCGAGCGGTGGAACTCCTGGAGAGCGAGTTGGGACCCGATCATCCGCGGCTAGCGGCTCCTCGCATGAATCTTGCCGCGGCGTTCGCATCCGAAGGCCGGTACGACGAGGCCTTGCCCCTCGTTAGGCAAGCCTATCAAGTGCGCAGGGCGGCGGCCGGCAGCGATCACCCCGAGCTCGCTCATCCGCTCGCTCTCAGCGGACAGATCCTCGTCGCCCAGGATCGCCCCGAAGAAGCGTTGGAACCATTCCAGGAAGCGTTGCTGCTCCTCGAACCAACTTCCGACACGAGGTCGCAGATCGTGCGCGACATCCAGGTTAGCTTGTGCGAGGCTTTTCTTTTGCTGGATCGTTTGCCGGACGCCGAGGCTCACATCGTCGCCGCCAGTTCGAAGTTTGGAGCCAGTGTCTCTCCTGGACATCCGTCGCGGTTGAATTTCTTGAGAGTCCAGGGAGACTACTACCGCCAATCGGGTCAGCTCGAAGATGCACTTGCTGTCCATCAAGAGCTCCTTGCCCTCCTGGGACCGACGCGTACGCGGTCGCCCGGACAAGCTGTTTGGCCGCTGGCCGGAGTGGCGAAGACACTCCTGGCCGCTGGACGCCCCGCTGAGGCTCGGGGGCTCCTCGAAGAAGCCTGGGAATCCGTCAGTGATGGCGATCGTCGCCTGGGGGCTGAGATCGCTCTCGATCTGGCCGGCACCATCAGGGCTGAGGATCCTGCTAGAGCTAGTGCCCTGGTCGAAGCGGCTCGCAAGCGTCTTTCAGATTCCGTTCCACTTCATCGGAAGTTGCGGGAGGAGATCGCTGCGATGTGGGGCCGAGTCTGAGGAGTTTGTCGAATGCCGCGAGGTCCAATCGGTCCTCGATGAGGTGTCAGGTTGGATGGTACGGCTTGGAGCGGCTGTGATCGGTGACCTTGGACTGGATTGCTCCTTCCGACCCACAGTGGGGGTGACACCTTCTCCCGTCCAACTCTTGCCGACCGCAAGCTGTTGTGCAGGAGGCATCTGCGCCCCTGGCGAGGGTTCGGTTCTATGGTGCGAGTTCGCGCTCAGGTGGGGTCGGTAAGAAAGAGACAGCAGACCGACCCGATGGCAAGAGCGACAATAGCAAGAGTGCGCAGGATGCTTCAGCGAGCTGGGCGGGACTCGGCCAGGTAGAAGGCAAGTCCGAGAAGAGGAACTGCGCGGTCAGAACCCCGACTGGGATCGCCATCAACAGGAGAATCCAGAGGATGTGGCTCGCCACCGAAGGTTTCCGGTACAGCGTCCCGTCCCGACCGAGCGGCTGAGAATCGGGCCCACGACTAGAACCCAAGGGAGTAGGGCAAGCAGCGCCGCCGCAGTCCAGCTCAGGATTTCTGCCAACGGTCGCATGCGCCCCGGGTCGAGTGCAGTAGGAACGACACCGAACCGCTTTTCCAGAAGCCCTATCGCTGCACCTGTCAGTTGCCAGACCAGGCCTCACGCCTCGAGCCTGGCCCGAAGTCCAGCCTTCAGGACACTGCAGCCTACCTCGGGGGACGCTCTACGGGAGCTAAGGGGGCCGCGGGTGATTCATTCCTCGACCCAGGGTTGCGCTGGGGCGGGATGTCAGCTTTGGCTTAATGCTTGCATCCAGATCGATCACAAGTGGAATTCGCGGTCGTGAAGACCTGGAGGTCGAGCAACATGAACCCTTTGTCAAGTAACTCTACATTGCCCCACTTCAGGTCAAATCCAGTCAGGTCAAACCCTGTCCGATCGAATTCTATCGAGAGGCTGGACATCGCCTGGATCGGATTAACGAGACTCGCGGTGCTTCTTCTCCTGTTGGTGACTCCCGCGGTAGGACAATCACCAGAGTCCTTTGGCGAGACCCTGGAGGTTCACCTCGTCAACCTGGAGGTGTCGGTCGAATCCTTTCTGGTTGGAACCCCCATTATGGATCTGGAACGGGAGGATTTCGAGGTCTTCGAGGATGGCATTCGTCGCCCTATTACTCACTTTGAGCGAGTTCTAGCCGGACGGTCTAAGACGTCGGTGGATCCGTCGGTGGAGCTGACGACGTTGGATGACAACAGCGCTCCGGAGGCCTCGCAGGTCCTGCAGTACACGGTACTAGCCTTCGACGGTGGCTCCTTGAGTCATCTCCGGCTCCAGCGGGCAATACGAGACGTTCGGGAGTTCGTCCTTGGGAACACAGCGACCAATACTCGTTGGGCGGTAGTTATCCTGGGTTCCAATCCACAGGTTCTCCTGCCTTTCACTAGTGACCCACGAAGGGTGGCGGCGGCACTCGACTCGCTCAAGGGTCTGTGGCGAGGGGTCCCCGTTGCCGGATGGGGAGGCGCGGGCACCTTCCTGGGTGGCGAGGAGGTTGCGCCCGAGGCTCCGCTGCCAACGGAATCCGAGAAGCGCGAGGATCTCCAGTCGGTGGAGACGCTGAAGGAGAACCTGCAGACCAATCTTGCAAGGTTTCGGGAGCGCGGGCTGGCGGCATCGTTGTCCGAACTCCTTCGCGGCTGGGCCAGCCTCGAGGGGTCGAAGAGCTTGGTGATTTTCTACGAGCCCCTTCTGATGCCCACCCACGACAACAGTGAGAACTTTCAGGAGGTCGTGAAATGGGCCGGTACAGCCGGATTCACCCTGCACTCTACCGACGTTCGAGGCCTCAACAATCCAGCGATCGGCGGTGGCCCGGCGTTGGGTCTGTCTCTGCACAAGACCTTGGCCGTGGCCACCGGCGGTCGCAGTTTGGCATTGAACGACCTCTCGCGAATTCTCGAACTCGCCTCCGAGAGCGCCGCCAACCACTACCGAATTGGCTTTCAGGTGGATCGAGCGGCGGACGGATTGGCGCACGAGATCGAAGTGAAGGTTCGTCGCCCGGGCTGGATCCGGATCCGCCACTCGCCGAGATATCTGGACCTGGCCCCCAGGGAACGGCTCGTACGCCAGTTGAGAACTTCTTCCAACATTCCAAAGTCGGTCGACGGGCGGTTGCCGCTCTCGATCGAAGTGCACGTTGCCCCCGTGGTCGCGGGCTCTGGCGCCATGCCGGTCACCGCCATGGCTCTAGTCCCCGGCGACCGTCTCGGACTACTCACCGAGGAAGACGGTCGAAGCGGCGAGGTGGAGTTCTTTATCACGATCTACGGGGAGAGTGGGAACCTCCTCGAGATCGACAGTGAGGTTCAGCCGGTGTCGACTCGCAATCGCCTGCCGGGCCGCTTGGTTCAGGTCTTCACCGCCAACCTGACACCAGGGAACTACACCGTGGCCATGGCGGCGCTCGATACCGTCGATGGCACGGTGGGGATGACCTACACCCTCATCCATCCGTAGAGGAGAAGTCCTCAAGGTAGTTGCATTGCGTTGCGAAGCAGCGGCGAGAACCAGGGTCTGGGAACTGGTGATCTCGACCTGACCGACTAGGTGCGGATCGAGGGCGCAGAGGAACGAGCAGAATTATCGAAGGAGGAGGTATCGGCGGGCTTGGCGAGCGGAGACGATCCCATTGCGCCCAGCCGATTTTCGCTCGGGCTGCGAGGAAAGGGCCGAGAGGACGGCGAAATCAGTGAGTCGTCGGAGGCATTGGCCCAAAGCCGTCGCCTGACACCTCGCGAACTCGAGTTGTGCCTGCGCGGTGA
>JAIOJS010000420.1 GCA_019911795.1 Thermoanaerobaculia bacterium
CTAATATCATGAGGGTTCGCGCTAGCCGGAGTTCCTGCCAGCACAGCTAGGCTTTGTCCATCAAGACCGCTCAGCAGCCCCGAGACGGCGACATCGGGTAGGCGTTCCGATGGGAGGAGCCCGAGAACGAAGGCTGCTGCAGATTGGCCGAGATTCACGGTAAGCGGCCTAACGGCCGGAAGCTAACTGGCCACACCGGCCACGGCGACAGACGAAGCCAGAAATGGTGAACCCAGTGGGAAAATGTGTAGTTGTGTCAAGCACGTGTGTGGTCCAGTTCAGCGGATGGTTGGGCAGCATCTTCGTAACGTAGGGAGTCGACCAACTTTCGAAGTCGGGAGTGTCCCCCAGGGGGCAACAAGCACAAGTAGTAGTCGCCGAGATGATCGAGCATTGTGAACTGTTGCTGATTCGGACAGGACGTCACGACCGTAGTTCGGCAAGGAAGTTGAACCGTACCGTTGGGCCATCGCATTTCAATGATGTTGCTGAAGACGATCAACGTCGAGCAAGCTCGCTTTGAGAGGGCGCGCTCGCTGACGTGAACGAACCCTAGTGTGATCGATAGCCAAAGATAGACCGGAGCCAGAAACCACCAATCGAGTGTAACCCCAAGGAGCGCAACGAGTAAGCCAACTGTGCCTATCTGAACGCGCGTCAAGGTGTGGCTGGCAGGTGTGCAGAGATTGTCGTACGAGAGAGTCGCCTCGGCGGCAGTCGGTGACGAGAGATCTGCGGAGAGAAGTGCGAGGGAGCAGTCGAGGCGATCGAGGCCCTCTTCGAGGCCGCCGAGAAAGAGGACGAAGCCGCAGAACGACCCAAACGCCGCCAGAACTCCGGATGACGGCGAATGCAGCGCACCAACCATGAGGCCGATCGCAATACTGCCAGCAGTCGCGATCAAGAGTAGGGCATGCGGGCGCTCTTCGATAAGGGGCCTGCTCTCAGAGTGAGTCACGTTGCCAATGCTGCCCAACGGACTGGAGCTAACTGGCCCCATTGGCCACCGCGGCCGCCAGCGCCGATAGCGATGAGCCCAGTGCAACGATGTGGGTCTACGGCAAGCACCTATGGGGTCCAGTTCAGCGGTTTGTTAGGCCGCGCGGTACGACTGTTGACGTAACTTGCTCCAGCCAGTCCAAGGATTATGAGTAGTGCGACGATTCCTTCGAGGCCGAGGGTAGGGACATCGATCGTAGCTGGAGCCCTCATCGCAAAGACTTCGTCGACAAGATACTCGGGCACGTGCCCGCTGCCTCGACAAAGGATCTCAAGTCTGGCAAAAGGACCAACGGCCGTTTGACGAGCACTCACTAGGGTCCAATCGGCCGGAGAGGTGGAAACCGCTGGTGACCAAGTTGGCGACGCAGTTCCAACGCAGCCCGCCTCTGTGAAGGTAGAGAGTGCCAAATAGCAAACGCCCTCGGCACCAGGGCGCCAAACCGAGGCGCCGAGGTCATACTCGTGGCTAGAAGCCGAGGGAAAACAGGAGGAGGCCAAGTGCATCTGCCATATGGATAATGTTGGCGCTGTGGGAAAAACACTGGCAGCGAAATCGCCCACGAGCGGCATTGTGACCCTCTCGAAGTCTCGGCCCTGAACAACCAACCAGTCAATCGGGGGGCTACCGACCTCAAACCCGCAGTTCGCAACGAGATTGCTCGGGAGCGCCTCGCAGTCCACTTGGCCGAAGGCTTGAGAAGCCACCATGAGGCAGCCAAGAAGGCAAGAAGCGCCGACAGCTAAGGGGATGTTGCGTTGCGACACGAGAAACATGGATTGATTTCAGTGTACCGGACTCGGCTGACGAGGCCGACGACTCAGCGGCCTAACGGACTGGAGCTAACTGGCCATACCGGCCACGGCGGCAGCCGAAGCCAAGAACGGTGAGCCCAGTGGGAAAATGTGTAGTCGTGCCAAGCACCTGTGTGGTCCAGTTCAGCGAGTGGTTATGCGGCGAACCATTCTGTTGGGATACAACACGAGCAGCGAGGGGACCTCGACCGCAGACCTGAGTCTAGCAGTCAGGGTGACCAGCCCTCGAAAGGAGGAATCTGCCAGATGTCAGACGACTGATTGGGAGAGTTCTCGTATTCAAGACTGCGATCAGCGGCACTCTGTATCGCGTCGACGCCGAGGCTGTAACCATTGGATTCGGGTCCAGCCCACTCATCAAACAGAAGGCCGCTAGTGAGTTCGGCCAGCGTGCTGGCACAGAACCAACAAACTCGAAACTCAGCAGTCCCTACGTGCCAACATAGCTTGAGACACCTTCGTGTCCGAAATTGATGAGGGCGGACAGGAGAGAAGCGATGGCAGCATCAGTAAATGGATCCCCACGAGAGGACTCGACTTCGGCTGGTCCAGAGACCGAGATACTCT
>JAIOJS010000421.1 GCA_019911795.1 Thermoanaerobaculia bacterium
GTCGAACCACTGCTCCGGGCGATGGAGAGTCCGTCTCAGGTCGATGCGGTTCGCGGCCGGGCCAGCTACCTACTGGACGTGAGTGACCGACTGGCGCGGTCGCTGCGGGCCCGCGGCCGTCGTTGGCGCAACACCTTCTCGGTCGCCGATGGCCTGGTGGCGTCCGGCGAGGTGATGTCGCCGCAGCTGGCGGCGGCTCTCGCCGATCGGCGGCTCGATCGCAGGCCCTATTCGCCTACCGCCTTGCAGTCCTGGGCCGCGTGTCCCTATCGCTTCCATCTCCAGGGATTGATGAGGCTGCGGCCGCGCGACGAGGCGGTGCGTCTCGAACGCCTGGATCCCCGGACTCGCGGGAGCCTCTTCCATCAGGTTCAGGCGGAGACGCTCCGCGAGTTGGCTCGTCTTAAGAGCTTGCCGGTCGATGAAAGCAACCTCGGCGAGGCCCTGGAGGTCGTGGATCAGCGACTCGACGCCGTGGCCCTGGCCAGCGAGGAAGAGCTGGTACCGGCATTGCCCGGAGTCTGGCGGTCGGAGATCGAGTCCCTACGAGTGGATCTCCGCGGGTGGTTGCGAGACGTGGCCGACCGGGGTGAAGGGTGGACGCCTCGCTACTTCGAGCTCGCCTTCGGGCTCCCGCCGCGACCGGACCGGGATCCCTCCAGCGTCGCCGAGCCGATAAAGATTCTTGGGCGATTCGCGGTACGGGGCGCGATCGATCTGGTGGAGGTGGATCCGGCGACCGAACGTCTGCGGGTCACCGACCACAAGACCGGGCGTCCCCCCGAGGCCAAGGAGGTGGGAGTGGGGGGCGGAGAGATTCTGCAGCCGTTGATCTACGCCCTCGCCGCCCAGGAAGTCCTTGGAGGTTCGTCCCAGAGTGGACGCCTCTACTACAGCAGTCGTCGCGGTGGCTACGAGACTCGCGAGGTGCCCGTTTCGCCGTACCACGAGAAGTATCTCGAGGATGTTCTGACGGCGGTGGATGAGGCGGTGGGGGCGGGATTCTTGCCCGCGGCACCCCGCGCGAAGGCCTGTGATTACTGTGACTTCCGCCCTATCTGCGGACCCTATGAAGAGCTGCGCACCGGTCGCAAGCGACGCGAGCCGCTGGCCGTGCTCGACAAGGTCAGGACCTACCAATGACGAGTCCGACGGAGCGCACCCCGGGAGAGGCGAGGGATTGGAGCGAGGAGCTCCGGGCCGATGCGGCGGCTCGCGAACGGATCGAGACCTCGCTGGATGAGAGCCTGCTGGTGGAGGCGGCGGCCGGGACCGGCAAGACGACCCAGTTGGTGCGACGGATCACCGCAGTGTTGGCGAGTGGTCGCACCACGGTGGATCGGGTCGTCGCGGTGACTTTCACCCGCAAGGCGGCGGGGGAACTCAAGCTTCGCTTGCGCCATCTCCTCGATAGCGAACGCCAAGCCACTGACGACGAGACCGCCCGCGCCCACCTCGAAGAAGCGATGTCCCGCCTCGAGGAGGCGCGGATCGGCACCATCCACTCCTTCTGTGCCGAGCTGTTGCGAGAGCGTCCGGTGGAGGCGGGTATCGATCCGGCCTTCGGCGAACTCGATCAGGAGTCCGCGCGGGCAATCCACGCCCGGGCTTTCGATCGCTGGGTCCAGTCGCGCCTCGGCGAGATGCCGCCGACTCTGCGACGAGCCTTGGCTCGCCTCGGGCTGGACGGTGGGTTCTCCGACGATCCACCGCTGAAGAAATTGCGCAACGCGGCCTTTGGGTTGCTCGAATGGCGCGACTTTCCCGCCCCGTGGCGTCGCGAGGAGTTTCCCCGTGGTGAACTCCTCGACCGCCTGATCGATGAGGGACGTTCTCTAGCCGAACGAATCGCGATGGGGCCTTCTACCGACTATCTTCGAAAAGGCATGAGCGCGCTCGAGGAGGAGATCGCCTGGCTCGATCGCGCCGAGTTGGGGGGCCCTCGCGACGATGATCTCGTGGAGGCCCGATGGATCGATCTCCTGCGAAGGCTCAAGCGCGAGGCGAATCGCAAGGGTCGGGGTAAGAAGTTCGGTCCCCTGGATCGCGAGGAGGTCCTGCGTCGTCGGGACGACCTGATGTCCCTTCTCGCCGACTTCAAGCTCCGCGCCGAGGCGGACCTGGCGGTGGCTCTACGCGAGGAGTTGGAGGGGGCGATCGCCGGCTACGAAGAGTTGAAGCGTCGCGAGGGACAGCTCGACTTCTTGGATCTGCTGCTGCGGACCCGAGACCTTCTGCGCGACGATCCGACGGTGCGAGCCCACTTTCAGCAGCGCTTTTCGCATCTCTTCGTCGACGAGTTTCAGGACACCGACCCGCTCCAGGCGGAAATTCTGCTCCTGCTCTCCGGTGAGGACTCCTCGGAGTCGGATTGGCATCGAGTGGTGCCGGCACCGGGCAAACTGTTCCTGGTTGGCGACCCCAAGCAGTCGATCTACCGGTTCCGCCGCGCCGACATCATCCTCTATCGAGACATCAAGGAGCGTCTGGCCGCGGCCGGGATTTCGACCTTGATTCTGAGCAAGAGTTTTCGTTCGGTGGAGGGAATCCAGCGTGTCGTCAATCGCGCCTTCGGAGAGCAGATGACGGGTGACCGTGCGACGGCTCAACCCGATTACATTCCCTTGCTGCCGCACCGCGCTGATCCTGAAGGTCAACCTTCCGTGGTCGCGCTACCGGCCCCTCGTCCCTACGGTTGGAGGGGTGTTACCAACTACGCTATCGAGAAGTGCCTGCCGGATACGGTGGCGGCCTTTGTCGATTGGTTGGTCAACGACAGCGGCTGGACGGTCGAGGATCCGGAAGCGCCCGGGTCGGGGGAGCAGGTGGCGATCCGTCCTCGACATGTTGCCCTTCTCTTTCGTCGATTCGTTCAGTGGGGGACGGATGTCTCGCGACTCTACGGCCGGGCTCTCGAGGAACGCCAGGTGCCCCATGTCCTGCTCGGAGCGCGGTCTTTCCACCAGCGCGAGGAGGTGGAGACCCTGCGTGCCGCCCTGCATGCGGTGGAATGGCCGGACGACGAGTTGTCGGTCTATGCGGCCCTACGGGGAGCACTCTTCGGTGTCTCCGACGAACTGCTGCTGCGTTTTCGCCACGAGGTGGGACGCCTCCACCCCTTCCGTCGGGTTCCCGAGGAGGCCTCGGAGGATCTCGCGCCCGTCGTCGAGGGTTTGCGCGAGCTGGCTCGCCTTCATCGCGAACGCAACCGAATCCCGATCGTCGAAACGTTGCAGCGGCTGCTCGACGGCGGACGAGCTCATGTTGCCTTCGCCCTACGTCCGGCCGGTAACCGAGTACTGGCCAATGTACTACACGTTCTCGAACTGGCTCGAGGGTTCGAGATGCGGGGCGGCCTCTCCTTTCGCCGCTTTGTCGAGCAGCTGGACGAGCAGGCGGATTCCCTGCAGGCTCGTCAGGCTCCGGTGGTCGAGGAGGGGGCCGAGGGCGTTCGTCTGATGACCGTTCACAATGCGAAGGGGCTGGAGTTTCCGGTGGTGATTCTGGTCGATCCAACCGCCAAGTTGGCTCGTGCTACCGCCGATACCCACGTCGACGCGTCGAGAGAGTTGTGGGCGGGCCGGGTGCTCGGCTGCTCGCCGTGGGAGTTGCTGGATGCGGAGGAAGAAGAGGTTGCCCTCGATCTCGCCGAGGGCGTTCGGGTCAGCTACGTCGCGGCGACTCGGGCTCGCGATCTTCTGGTGGCTCCCGTGGTCGGCGACGAGCGCCGCTCCGGTTGGATGGGGCCGCTGAATGGTGCGCTCTATCCCGATCCAGAGCATTGGAGAGCCGTTGACCCTGCCCTGGGGTGCCCGGTGTTTGGCAGCGACTCGGTGCTCGAGCGGCCAGCGGGCTTCGAGATGACTCAAACCCACTCGGTGCGTCCGGGACAGCATGCGATTGGTGATGCCGCGGTGGTGTGGTGGGATCCGGGAGTGTTGGCGCTCGAAGTACCGCGGACCTACGGACTCCGAGCCGAGGACTTGTTGGTGGCGCAATCGGACGCCGAGGTCCGAGTGGAAGGTCTCGAGAAGTGGCGTGCCTGGCGCTCCGACGTGGCGCAGGCGGTGTCGGCGGGAAGTGCAGCCCAACTTACCGTCGAGACAGTGACGTCGACGACCTTGTCTCCTTCGGTCGAGGTCCCGACGCGAGTCGAGAGCCTCGAGCGTGAGCCGGGGCGTCCGTCCGGCCGTCGCTTCGGCTCCCTCGTCCACGGGATTCTGGAGACGGTCGAACTCGACGCCGAGAGACCGCGAATCGAACAGCTGGCCCAGGCGCGGGCGCGGGGTCTGGAAGCTCCGGACGAAGAGATCCGCGCGGCCGTCGAGATCGTCGATCGGGCGCTGCGACATCCCTTGATGAGGCAGGCGGCGGGCTCGTCGCGGTGTCTACGAGAAGCAGCCTTCTTGTTACGTCTGCCGGCGGCCGGGGCTGACGGTGAAGAGATCCCCGTGTTGATACTCGAGGGTTCGATCGACCTCGCCTTCCGAATCGCTCCGACTCAGGATGAAGACTCGCTTTCGGGGGATGGAGACGACACGACGGATCGGGCCGAGGGTTGGGTCGTGGTCGACTTCAAGACCGACCGCGACGGTGGTGACAAGGAGTCCTACCGCCGTCAGGTCTCCTGGTACGCCCAGGCGCTGAGGGACCTGGGGGCGACCGGGGAGATCACCGCCGTTCTGTTCGAACTCTGAGGCGCCCGTCCAAGAGGGCGTGTAGCTTCTTCGCGACGGGAGAGTTCCTTGGTCTCCACGCGGAGTCCTCGCCCATCTACCGAGCGGGTCAGAGTCCGAGGACTAGAGAACGGAAAAAAAAGGGGGGCCGAAGCCCCCCTTTTCGAGGATTCCGCTGAGGGAATCCGTCTCCTTGAGGTCGTTAGTCCATCAGAAGGAGAAGCGAACGCCGAGCCGGACGAAGCGAGGAGCCTGCCAGGTGTTGGCGGTGTTGAAGGCCGCATTGGTGGGCGGCGTCGCCGGGTCACCCTTGGTGATCGTGTTGATGACGCCGGTTTCCCAGTCGATCGGCTGGTAGATGTCGGCATCGGATGACGTGTACTGAGTGCTGCGGGTGAGTTCACCCTGGCGGTTCAGTACGTTGAAGACATCCACGAGCAGATTGATCTGCTTGTTGCCACCGAGGTTGATCGGATAGCCCAGGTGGATGTTGGCTTCGTAGACATCGTCGGTGCGACCGAACTCACCACGCTCGGAGAGGTAGTACTCCCAGTTGGCGTAGGCAGCCGAGTAGCCCATAGCGGTCATTGGAACGCCGGACATCCAGAAGGTCGACAGACCGGCGGTCAGGCCGAAGTCGAACTGGTAGCTACCGTCGAACTTCATCTGCCAGGTCCGGTCACCGGTGAGGAGACCGTTGTTGTTGACCGAGAAGTCGTAGTAGTCGAACGCCGAGTTGAGGTTCGGATCCAATTGGCCGGTGGAGGCCTGGAAGGTTCCGTCGTAGCTACCGGTGAGCTCCGACCAGAGGGCCGAGGCGAGGAACTGGTAGTTGTTGGACAGACTCTTGCGCAGGGTCAGCTCGACGCCCTGGTACTCCCGGGTGGGAACGTCCAAGGTGTGGAGCGTCTCGTTGTAGCCGTAGGCGTAGCCGATGTCGTAAGTACCCGTCATCAGTCCCTTTCCTGGGTTGCCGATGAAGTAGCTGCCGCTCGCTGAGAGGGCATCCTCGATGACGTTGTTGAGGTCACGCTGGATGTACTTGACACCGACGGCCATGTTGTCGGCGACCTCCATCTCACCACCGAGGATGATCTCCTCGATGTACTGACCCTGGGTTGCGGGATCGACGGCCGAAACGCCTCCGCCCAGGGTACTGGAGTTCCTGCGCACGGCGGTGTCGCCGGCGTAGGCGCCAGGGTTCTGGTCGAAGTTGTAGGCGAAGACCGAGATCTCACCACCGAAGGACCGGATGACGATGTCCATCGGGATGGTCTCGTAGAAGTAGCCCCAGTGCGCGAAGATCTTGGATTGGCCGTTGTTGGCCGGATCCCAGACGATGCCCACTCGTGGAGCGAGGTTGTCGTCGATGTTTGCACTCACCTGCCCGAACGCGTTGTAGAGCTTCTGCACCTCCATGCGCGCGCCCAGGTTGATGGTGAAGTTCGACGCAGGCCGCCAAGTGTCCTGTAGGAAGTAGGCGTAGTTGTCGGCCTTGGTGTCGACGGTCAGAGGGTTGACGACGTCACCCGCGGTCGCGGTGTACGGATCGATCTGACTCGAAACGTAGTAGCGATGGCGGTAGTAGTAGTCCTGCCCTGGGTTGTCGGGGCAACGCGACGCTGAGCAGTTGAAACGGTAGATGCGCTCACCGCCACTGTTGGTGTTGGCGTTGACCACACCGATCTCTTCGTACTCGTAGCCACCCTTGAGCTCGTGCTGACCGACGAAGTCTTCGAGGAAGTAAGTCAGGTCCGCGCGGTACTGATCCCGCGTGAACTCCTGGTCCTGGAAGAGGCCGATGCCGGAAGGGTTGGGCGTTCCGGCCCAGCCCCAAGGCACCGTACCGTCGCCTAGAGGATCGGTATTATCGAGGAAGCCGACGAGGTTGCGGCCTGGGCCGCCAGGCGTGACTTCTTCCTGGTGCTGAGCCACCCGGATGTTGCCGATCATGTTGTTGGTGAAGATACCGTCATAGTTGACCACGTAGTCGAGCGCACCCGTTTCCAGGGATTGCTCGTAGTGGGTCGATGGCGAGGCCAGAGACACACCAGGGAGAACGCCTTCCTGGGTCGAGGGATCGCCGAAGAAGGAGGTCGACAGGGTGTGGCTCGGGTGGGCTAGCCAGGTTAGTTTGCCGGCGTAGAGGTCCCGCTCCAAGGTCCGGGTAAACGGATCGTTGGCAGCCGGAGCTCCGGGGACGATGGCTGAAAAGTCATCGACGGCGGCAAGCTCGGTCTCGTTGTCGACGCGGTCGTAGGCGAGGAAGAACCAAAGCTTGTCCTTCATCAGGTAGCCGCCGAGGTCGAGACCGAAGTCGGCGTTGGTGTTACCGGTGGCCTTGACTGAGCCGTTGAGGGCTCCAGCATCAGGCTCGCCCTTGAGGTCGTTCTGCAGACTGTCGCTATCGTAGTAGCCGAACACGTCGCCGTTGAACTCGTTGCCACCGGACTTGGTGATCACGTTGAGAATACCGCCGGTCGAGCGGCCATACTCTGCGTTGTATCCGGCCGTCTTGACCTGGACCTCCTTGATGAACTCGAAGTTCAGGACCTTGCCCTGTTGACCGAGTTCGACACCGGTGGTGTTGATACCGTCGATGTAGTAGGCATTCTCAGCTCCGGTGGAGCCGTAGAAGGTCTGTCCCGCGGCGTCGGCCTGAGCGCCCGGAGCCACGTTGGCGACGGCCGCATAGTTGCGTCCCGTCGGTAGGGCCTGGAAGAAGGCGCTGTCCAAAGCGACCCCCAACTCGGTGGAGTTGGTGTTGACGGTCGGCCGCTCGGTGGTGACGATGATGACGTCGTCGAATTGGCTCGCGAGGGAGACGTTGATCTCGGCTGAACTCGAGATATTGACCGGAACGTTCTCACGGACCACGGTCTGGAAGTTCTCGAGGCCAAACTCCACTCGGTAGGCGCCGACCGGAACGACCGGGAAGCGGTAGGCTCCGTCCGCGTCGGTCACGGTGACCTTGGCGCCTTGGAGGTCGGGTGAGCTGATCGACACGGTGACGCCGGGAAGGGCGGCTCCGCTGTCGTCGGTGACGTGACCCAGGATCGATCCTCGGGTGGACTGGGCGAAGCTCGCCGGGACCGCCAAGAGGGCAATTAGGGCCGGGATCATAAAGTGTGCGCTGATGCGCCTGAGGTTTCTCATAGTCGAAGACTCCTTCATCTTCTGTCAGTCAACTTCGTTGACTGCAATTTTCTTGACTGCGTTTGCTTAGGAGATATCGCTCCACCTTCTGGGGAGCGATCCGCCCTTCGGGGGCGGAGTTCCGTGAGGCTCGAGAAAGTACTCTGGTGGCGGGTGGTCCTCCTGCTTGGGTTTTCGATCGATGCATCCCATCGATACATCTCGTCGTGTGCACTGCCTTGCCGGGCAGTAACCCTAGGAGCAGGAGTCGTGCCAGGTGGAGTGAAACCCGGGCAAGCTCTTTGCGTACAGAGTCTTAGGAACGAATCGGGGTGGCCGCCCGAATCCTTCATGTTGGTTCCGAAGTTCAGGATCTTGGTTCGACATTCATGAAAACCTTGCTCACGTTCTCGAACGTTGAAAGGTGTTCAGGGCGTTTTGCGGCCTTCGAATCAACCGGCTAGACCGGCTGCGGGATATGATCGGGCCATGGAAACCCTTGCATCCGATCTCGTCGATCTCGTCCTACCCGAAGTACAGGGTGACTACATCCGACTCGGAGAGTTGTGGAGCGAGCGGCCCGTCGCCATCGTCTTCTTGCGCCACTACGGTTGAATCTTCTGCCGCGAGCATGTCGCGCAGTTGCGTGACCACGAGGATGAGTTTCGGAGTCTGGACTGTGACGTTGCCGCCATCGGGCTCGGCGACCGGCACTACGCGGAGGCTTTCCGCGAAGAGACCGGCATCACCTTTCCCCTGTTCATCGACGACGACCGGCTAGCCTACAAGGCGGTCGGGATGGGATCGGCCAACCTCTTGCACCTCCTGCGAAAGGACAACGCCAAGGCCCGTCATCGTGCCAAGAAGGGCGGTCATTCGCAGCATCGACTCGGCAAGAATCCCCTGCAACTCGGCGGCGGACTGGTCCTAGCCCCGGGGGATCGGGACCTCTACGTCTACCTGAGCGAGACGTTTGGTGACAACGCACCGATCGAGGACATGCTGGCCTCGGCTCGAGCCGAGGCTAGCGCCGTCGGATAGGTCCTCTCGGGGTTTTTGCGTCGAGTCTCCCGGGAGAGTGCCGGAAGGGGCCGAGGTGAGGGTCTTTCCGAGGTGAGGGAGTTCCGAGAAGTGCCGGGTTTCGAGGGAGCGGGCGGAGAGCGCAGAGGGATGCCGAGTTGTGGAGGGAGGGAGTTGCGGAGAAAGGGAGAGTCCATTCCGAGGCAGCGTGCCGCTCGTGTCGGAGGTTCGCCGGAGGCGGCCTTCCTCTCTTTGCATCTCGGAACGCAGGATTCCCATCCTGCTCTCCGTACCCAGGGGAAGCGCTCCGAGATGGCCGAGTGTCGTAGGCCTTGAATCCCCGGCGAGAGGACTTGCCGCTGGTAGCAAAGAGCAGGACAGGAGTCCTGCGTTCCGAGGTAAGGAGTCCCCGGGGGATAGAGTCCCGGAAGGGGGAGACTCCCCCGAAGAGACGCGCTCCGCGAGAGTGATTCGACGCCGAGAGCGGCGGCTCACCGTCGACGGTCGTCAGCTCCAGGCGGAGGTATTTCCTGCTTCGAATCCGTCTTCGAAGAGATCGTCGCCGTAGATCGGCGGGAGGTCGGTGCCGCCGACCACGCCGAGCGGTGAGTAGTCGGTGTAGCCCGGGAAGATCTGGCCGAGGAACGGGTTGCCCATCCGGCGAATCAAGATTTCGCTGAGCACACGGCGATAGTCGGTAGTGACCGCCAGATCTGCGCCCTCGAACAGCTGGCCATTGGCCAATCCTGGCCACACGCCGTGGACGCCACCGTTGACGTTGCCTCCCAGAACCATCATCGCTGAACCGTGTCCATGGTCGCAGCCCCGGTCGTTGTTCTCACGGAGTCTTCTTCCGAACTCGCTCTGCACTACGATCGTGGTCTTCGACGTGTAGTTGTTGGAGCCGGAGCCGTTGAGGTCGGTGTAGAAGGCGGTCAGTGCTCGCGAAAGCTCCTCAATCTTGCTGAGGAAGTAGCCGCCGCCGTCCTCGCCCTGGCTCTCGTGGGTATCCCAGCCGCCATAGTCGATGGTGGCGACGCGGAGTCCGAGGTCGAGCTTGATCATGCGAGCAATGGTCTCGAAATGATCACCGAGGCTTCCGTTTGGATACACCGCACCGTTGGCGGGCGTATAGCCTCCGGTACTGTTGAGTTCGATGATGTCGATGGCGTCGAGAGTGTCGTAGCCCGACTGGTGCAGCCAGCTGTTTCCGGTGTAGAGGCTGCGCAGGGCGGTGCGTTGGGCATCGCGCCATTGCCAGGGACCGACCTCGAGGGAGAAGCTGTCCGGGCTCGTCATGTTGATCGCTTCGGTGCTACCCCGCAGAGCCGCTTGCTGGAGGTTCCCGACGGCGAGCGCCGGCATGATGATCTCCGGCGGAAGGTTGCCCGCCGTGGCGAGGTGCCGGGTCAGCCAGCCAGTGGGGGTAGTGAGATCCCCTGGCGTTCCCAGCTCCATGAAATTCATGGAGTCGAAATGACTACGGTTGTCCTGGTGCATTCCGGAGGCCACCACGAGGGCCAGCTTGTTGTCCTGGTAGAGGTCGTAGAGGGTCGAGGGAGCCGGATTGGCTCCGTCGATGGTGTTGACCCCGGCGTGGATACCGAGGCCGCCACTCAAGGGCAGGGCTGCGTTGGTTCCGGTCAGCGGAATCATGATCTCGGGCCGTGCCGTTTCGTAGAGACCACGGTCGGCGCCGCCGATCGGCATAACGAGGTTGAGGGCGTCCATGCCGCCGCGAAGGAAGACGCTGACCAGGATCTCCTGGTTGTTGCCTTCGGGGCTACCAAAGGCCACGGTGTTGAAGTTGGCGCCGGCGAAGGCGGCGACGGCGGCCGAACAGCCGGTAATGAATCCACGTCGAGTCGTCATGTGACCTTCCTTTGCTAGCGCCAGAGAAATTCGGGGGACATAAAGAGCAGGCCCACCATCGAGCGCACCCGCAGGCCGGTGTCTTCGTCGTCGAGGTTGAGGTCGAAGTCGGGGTTAAAGCCCTGCCCCATGAACTCGACGATCTCCTGTCGGTCATCGGGATCGATGGCCCGCCCGAAAACACGCTGGATCCAGAAATCCGCCAGGGCGTTCGCCGACCGGACATTGCCGGGAGTCTGGGCGAGGACGTCGACGTAGTAGTTGTCGTTGTCGTCGCGGAATTCGATGAGCCAGTTGCAGATGCGCCAGCAAGCGACGCGCGGGGTCATGCTCTTCCAGGCGTCGATCTGATCGGGAAACCCATTGGGCGCCGGCCAGTTGAAGAGCTCGTGGCCAGTGTCGTCGTAGCGCCAGAGGAAGGAGTTGGTGTCATCATCCTCTCGCTTGAGGGTGAAGTCGGCGCCGCCCGCTCGCAAGGCCCCCGCCACCACTTCGAAGGGTCGCTTGATCTTCTCGCCCCAGGTGGTTCGGAACTCGTCAGAGAGGAGGATCGCCTCGTAGACCTGTTTCAACTGGTCAGGTGCCTGCCACTGGGCGGTGAAGAGCGCGGCTACAGTGTCGATCAGTGACTGCGGAGGTTCGTCACTAACCAGTCGCGTACAGAGCCGCCGCGCGATGTAGCGACCGGTTCCCGGATGAGAGGCGAGGGCGTCGAGGACGTCCTTGCCGTCCTTTTCGTCGGCCTGGTCCTGCGGCATGAAGACCCCCAGGACCGTCTTCTGGAAGCGATCGTGCCAGCTCGGTCGATAATAGTAGAGACCGTTGTCGGGATCCCCGCCGTTACCGTAGGCGAAGCTCCATCCGGTGAAGGCACGAGCCGCTTCGAAGACATCGGCGTCGACGTAGCCGATCGGCTTGCCGTCGGGATCCGTCGGCACCTGATTTTGTTGAAGGACACCGAGGTAGTTCTCCGCACCGAGGGCATGGAGTTCGAACAGCTCCCGACAGAAGTTCTCGTTGGGTCCGTCGTCGGAGCTGGTGAAGTTGTCGAGGTAGTACAACATCGCGCTACTGCGAGTGACGGCCTCCAGCATGGTGCGGAAGCGACCCATCTGGTTCTGGCGCAGGATGAGGTCGAGGTGCTGGTAGGTGATGCGAGCCCAGCTCGAATGGTTGATGAAGACGTTGAAGTGGTCGCGCCAGTAGTCGGCGAGGACCTCGTGTAGCTGGCGCTTGCTGTACATCGCACGGAGGAAGGTGCCGCGGGTCATCTCGTCGCGAGGAACCGAACTCGAGCTATTGCCTCCGGGAGCGTTCCCCTGGTCGTACCAATCCCAGAGGGTCGAGAGCAGGGTGTCGGGGTCGGTACTGAATCCATAGCTCTCGAAGTTGGCCGCGGCGAGCCGACTGTCGATTTCGGGATCCGCGATGCTGTTGTAGTCGAGCTGCTGGGCGACCCAAGCGGCGATGCGGGCTGGATCGTTGGGGCCGAGTGCCTGGAAGGCCGCGATGTCGCCGGGCCGGGGTCCGAAGGCGCAGCGGTTGAGCGTTACGACGGCGGCGCTTGGAAGGGCGGGTAGTCCTCCCTCGGTGGCCGGCAAGTCCTGTGGGTTGCGCATCGCCAGCCCATCGGCTGACGCCGACTGGGCGGCGAGGAGCGCGGTGGCGGGGAGCGCGGCGGCTCCGGCGCTCAAACCGGCGGCGGCTAGGATCCGACGGCGAGTGAGGGTGAGATCTCGGACATTCTCCATGGGCACGCGTCTCCGTGGAAGGTGGGCAATTCGAGTAGAGTCGCAAGTGTTCCACGGCGACCACCGTGCGCGCTGTGAAGTCGATCACTCAGGAGGTGTTAGGTGACCGAAATCGCAAAGAGACCCGAGAAGAACGAGTTTCACGAGTTCTACCAGACCTACGTCGGCATCGTGCCGGCGGGTGATGCACTAGCCACCCTCGTCGAACAGGAACGAGACCTCAGCGAGCGGCTTGGCCGTCTCGACGCAGCCGGTGCTTCGAGTCGATACGCTCCCGGCAAGTGGTCGGTCAAGGAAGTGCTCGGTCACATCATCGATACCGAGCGGGTGTTCACCTACCGGGCGCTCACGATCGGACGGGGTGACTCACAACCCTTGCCGGGGATGGACCAGGATCTCTTCGCCGCCGGCTCCAATGTCGCCGATCGCGACCTCGCCGAGATTCTCGAGGAGTACCAGGCCGTTCGCCGGGCGACCCTGACCCTCTTCCGTAGCTACGATGAACCGATCCTGGCTCGCGTCGGCAACGCTTCCGGTTTCGCGGTGACGGTGCGAGCGCTGGTTTTCATCGTGGCCGGGCACGAGAGGCACCACCTCGGGGTCCTGGCGGAGAAGTACGGGGTGTAGCTAGTCGTCGCTTGCGTTGACCTCGAGGAAGAGGAGAAAGAACACACCTCGCTCTGCATCACTGGTCGACATCACCATCCGTTCCCCGAGTTCACTGATCATGCGTGGAGCGGAAACAAGTTCGCCGTTGTCGAAGAGCTTGATGCTTACTTCCACGGTCTTGGCATCGATCAGGCGACTGGCCAGCTCGAGCCTCGAACGCGCCGAAACGCTCGTCGTGACCTGTCCGAGCGGAGTAGGGACGGTGGACGACCAACGGGCGAGTTCGTGTAGTTCGGCGAGTTTGAAGAGATCTTGCAACTCGGCGAGGTCCTGTCGAAGATCCCAGTCGGCCAGGGTCGCCTCTATCTCCGTTTGAAGCGGAAGGAGGTCGTTCGGAAATGAGGCTCCGGCCTCGGTGGCGCCTGAATAGGCGGCGAAGCGGAGGAGCAAGGTTGTGGGACTATCGAGCGGTGGCGGAGTCTCTGAGGGAACCTGAACTGGCTCTGCAGCGGTGCCAGCGGGCATGGGTTTCGCAGCTGCGGTGACGGCGGGCACAAGAAGTGACAAGAAGGCGATCAAGCGCGTGACGCGTAGATTGGGCATGTTTGGGAAACTCCATCAAGTCGAGGGCTGGTTAGACCCGAGGGCGATATACACCTCGGTGCCGCTAGACAGCGTCACCACGACCAGGGTCGGGGCTGATCGGTGGGGTGCCGGGCTCGGTTGTTTCTCGTCGGGAGGCACTACAAGGACGTTCGGATCTTCCGCGACCGTGGGGCTGGCGGCTTGGGGTCTCGACCCCCAGCCCACGAGGGCGATGAGGGCAACCGCCGCGGTCGCCAACGCGATCCCGCGCCATGGAAGGGCGGTTCTTGGGGATGGGGGGAGCCGGCCAAGGACTCGAATGCGGGCGGTCGCGGCCGAACTCGGAGCTAGCTTGCGACCCCACCGCCGCAGACTTCTTGCGAAATGACTTTCGAAGTCATTCATGAATCTCCTCCTAGTAGATGCTTGAGTTTCCGGCGCGCCCTCATTCGATGGACCCGCACCGTGGGCGGCAGCATGCCGAGCTGCGCTCCGATCTCAGCGTCGCTGAGGCCATACTCGATGTCGAGGTACACCACGGCGCGCTGACGCGGCGACAGTCTGGCCAGCAGGACTGGCATGTCTATTTGCAAGTCTCCGTGGGGAGGACATGACTGCTCGAACAAAGGCACGCTCGCTACGCTGCGTGCAACTCGGTAGCACCGTCGTACTACGATCCGACGGAGCCAACTATGCAGCGCTTCCGGACTACGCAACGAACGCAGCTTCGACCATGCGACGACTAGGCTGTCCTGCACGACGTCCTCAGCTTCGGCAGTTCGACCGGCGAGCACGACGCTGGCCAGTCGCACCAAACGAGGCCAGGTCAGCTCGACGATCTGCCCGAACGCTTCTCGGTCCCCGCCTCGTGCTGACTCGACGAGTCGTGTCAGGTGGTCCCAGTTCGGTCCGGCCGGATCTTCGGTGGCGTCGACAATGGGGTCGATCGCGGTGTCGACCGAACTCGAGCCGGTCATGTTCCCATCCAAGTGCTCATGACTCTAAGAGCCCGGCTAGGGTCGATCTGTTTACACCGTCCCAATCGGAGATCGCAATTCGACGCGACCCCGAAGCTACGCGATCAGGATTCCGGCGATGGTTGCCGTTAGCCAGGAGGCGATGGCGCCGCCGAACATCGCCTTGAGACCGAGCTGCGCGAGGTCGGACTTGCGGCTGGGTGCCACGGCGGAGATACCGCCGATCTGGATCCCGATCGATGAAAAGTTGGCGAAACCACAGAGGGCGTAGGTTGAGATGATGACGGCCCGAGGCGACAATGCGCCGGTCTGGATGTAGTTGCCGAGGGTGCCGTAGGCGACGAACTCGTTGAGCGACAACTTGATGCCCAGCAGGTTGCCGACCTTGGAGGCGTCTTCCCAAGGGACGCCCATGAGCCACGCCAGTGGACTCAGCAGGGTGCCAAAGAAAGTCTGCCGAGAACCGGGGAAGACGCCGGCGAACTCGCCGACGGCGGGGGAGAGGCCGGTCGAGCTGTAGGCGTAGTGGACGCCGTGCATCAGACGACCATCGATGATCGAGTCCATCCAGTTGAGGAGTACGTCGACGACCGCGATGAGGGCGATGAAACCGAGCAACATGGCGCCGACGTTGACGGCGAGCTTGAGACCGTCGGTGATCCCGTTGGAGGCCGCTTCGATGACGTTGGTTCCGGCATCGATCTCCGGCATCTCCAAGACCTCTCCTGCGGTCGCCGAGTTTTCAGTCTCCGGAAAGATCAACTTGCCGATCACCAGGGCGGCGGGAGCGGACATTACGCTGGCTGCGATCAGGTGCCCGGCGGGGACGCCCATCGCGATGTAGCCGGCGAGGACGCCACCCGCGATGGTGGCGAAGCCGCCGACCATGATGGTCAGCAACTCGGACCGGGTCATCTTGTCGAGGAAGGGCTTGATCAGGAGGGGGGCCTCGGTCTGACCGACGAAAATGTTGGCGCTACAGGACAGAGTTTCGGCGCCGCTAGTGCCGATGGTCCAGCGCATGAAGCGACTCATGGCGAGGATGACCTTTTGCATGATCCCCAGGTAGTAGAGGACCGACATGAAGCCGCCGAAAAAGACGATCGTGGGCAACACCTTGAAGGCAAAGAGGAATCCGAACCCGGGCCAACCCGCATCCGCGCCGGGGAAGAAGTGTTGGGGGTCGGAGAGGTTGCCGAACAGGAAGGCCGCTCCATAGTCGGAGAGGTTGAGGAAGGCCGCGACCTTCTCGCTGAAAGCGGCGAAAATGACCTGTCCGTGCAGGTCGCGCGAGATCAAGAAGGCCACGCCCAGGGTTACGAAGAGGGCACCGCAGACCTTGCCAACCTGCTGGGGGAGTCCCAGGGGGCGGTCGAAGAGGCCGAGGATGAGGATGAGGCCCAGGGCCCAGGGGAGGATCAAAGACACTGCATCCAGGGTGCCGACGACGCCGAGTCCCAAGCAGCCGAACATCCACAGGGCGGTCCGGGGCGAGACGGCGGCTCGATCCTGGGAACGCAGGATAAAGGCGATCAGCAACAATCCGAAGATCGCCATGCCGACGAAGCTCCACTCGTCTTCTCGCAAGATGATCAGAGCAAAGAGGAACTGCAGCCCAAGCCCCCAGGCCAGGGTACGGAAATTGACGTCGCGACGCTTGTAGGACATCGCCCAGGCGATGCCGAGGAGGGCAATGAGTCCGAGGATGCTGACGAGGTTCATTCAAATCCCTCCGGAAGGCTCGCGGCGACGCGGCGAGTCGAAAATCTGTGGTTCACAAGGTTTGGGGAAGGATAGCGGACCGGAGGGGATCGATCTAGTGGACGGTCAGGAGCCGCTGGCGATGTCTGATCAGCCGTGGTCGATGATCGCCTTCACGATACTGTCCTGCGCGTTGCGTCCGCGCCACACCGGTCCGTTGTTACAGAGGATCGAGAAGGCATAGATCCGCCCGCTCTTTCCCTTGGCGTAGCCGGAGAGGGAGGAAACTCCGTTGAGACTTCCGGTCTTGGCGAACACGTTGCCCCGATAGGGCGGCTCGTCCATGCGATCCTTCAAGCTGCCACCGACCTCGCCCCCGAACGGAAGGCTAGTGACGAACTCGAGGCCCGAGTGGTGACGGAACATGCCGGTCAGGAGGCGGGTGATCTGTTGGGCGGTCGTCCGGTTGTTGCGCGACATCCCCGAGCCGTCCACAACCCGGGTGACGGTGGGATCGATTCCGAGACGGTGCTCGAGAATGTCATCGATGGCGAGCTTGCCGTCGGTCCATGAGCCGCGTCCACAAGAGACTGCTCCGAGCAACTTGAAGATGCTCTCGGCGTAAAAGTTCTGGCTCCGCTTGTTGGTCACGGCGAGGGTGATGGGGAGGCCCCGTCGTTCGGCCGCGATCAGCCGCCAGGGTGCGACGGGGAGGGTACGGTCGACTTGGGTAGCACCGACCACGAAGATGCCCTCTTGCAGCAGCGCGTCGCGGAGAGCGGCGGCGAAGTAGGCGACCGGATCCTCGACGGTGACCCAGGCCTCCTCGGGAGGCTGGCCGCGGAGGAGGGCGCCGGAAACCAGGACAACCTCGGATCCCGCACTGCGGTGGACCTTCCAGCGGTGGGATCTGTTCTGCGAGGTGGTGGTCAAGCTTGTCGAGAGGGTCAAACCGTCGATACGTGGCACCAGCTCGGCGATCCCTGGTTGTCCTGCTGTCGCCCCGCCCCACGCCCGCAGGAGCTGACAGTTGTCACTGAAGGAGAGTGCCGCGACGGGCGCCTCGTACCACCACATCAGTTGCTCCGGTGGCCAGTCGGGATGCACGAACTGTCGATCGAAGAGGCCATCGGCCAGATGCAGGTCACCGAGGATGCGACGAATGCCGTGCCGGCGGAGCGCCTGGGCCCAGCGTCGAAAGGCGGCGTAGGAATCACCATTGTCGAGCCGACCCGAGAAATTAGGGTCACCTCCCCCGCGGACCGCAAGGTCTCCGTGCAGATTGCCTTGGTCGTCGGTTTCGCCGGACACCAGGAGGGGGGTTTCGAACTGGTAGGAGGGGCCCAGGTAGTCGAGGGCGGCGGCGGTGGTGAAGAGCTTTTGATTGGAGGCGGGGATCAAGGAGCGATCGGCATGATAGGCGTACACACTGGAGCCGGTCCCCAGTTCGACCACTTCCACCCCGAGACCCGGGACATGCTGTTTGGCTTTCCCTACCTCGGAGTTGATCCGGGTGCGAAGCGCGGCGGTGGGCAATCCTGGGTTAGAGGAGTACTCGGTCGGAGGGAGTGCTCCGAGGGTGACTCCACCGAAGAGGAACAGGATGGGTGCGAGAAGGGAACGGAGGGGCGTTCGGGAAGAGCGTCGCACCCCGTGATCATAGCTGCGATCAGGGCGTCAGCGGGGGCGGATCGATGTACGGCATCTCCGCGAACTCAGGGGTGACGGCTAGTTCGGGCATCTTGACCACCACCGCGGTCCGATCGTCGGCCGAAGGTGCTCCACCGCTGAACTGGTCGACGCTGGCAAAGATATCGTCGACCAACTCCGCGGCGGTTCGGTGTCGGTTCCGACGCATGAGTTCGATCAGCCGATCGTTTCCGAACTCGTCCTCGACCCCGCCCCCCGCTTCGAGGGTCTCGACGATCCCATCGGTGACGAAGACCAGAAGGTCCCCGGGCTTGAGGTACACGAAACCTCGTTCGTACGAAGTCTTGGCGAGAGGGCCGAGCACCGGGCCGCCCTCCTCGAGGAAGCGATAGGTTCCATCCGCTCGAAGGTGGAACGGGGCGAGGTGTCCGGCGTTCACGTAGATGAAGTTGCCGTTGAGTTCGAGCTCACCGTAGAAGAGGGCTACAAAGCGGCTGGTCAGGGTGCTGTGGTGGATGATTTCGTTCATCCGCTCTACCGTGCGGACGATCTTGAAGTCGCGGGCGAGTCCCATGCGCAAGCCCATGTGGATGTCGCGTACTTGAAGAGCCGCCGGAAGACCGTGGCCCGACACGTCGGCGACGGCAAGGCCGAGAATCTTCGGGGTGACCTTGATGAAATCATAGAAATCGCCACCGACGCTCTCCATCGAGTCGGAGCGTCCGGCGATGTCGTACGGAGGATAGTTGGGAGGGCCGTCGGGAAGGATCGACGCCTGGATCCGCCGCGCCTCGCGGAAGACCTCCTGCATGCGTTCGTGCCGCAGCTTCTGGTTGATGGCATGGCGCACGATCTGCAGTGAGAACAGGACGTCCTCGGAATCAGAGCCAGGCTCGACGTTGAAGGCCAGGATGTACTCGTCGGATCCCACCTCGACGCAAGCGAACTCGTGGACCCCGAGGTCTGCTTCGAGGCTGGTGTCGACGCCTGCGTCGTTGGGACCCATGAAGATGGTGCCGTGGATGAGGCACTCCGCGATGGGCGGATAGGTCTTGGGGAGGCGCAGACCGGGTTTGAGTTCCTTGGCGTCGCAGAAGGTTGCGAGGAGGACGTATTCCTCGCCATCGCGCTTGTAGAGACGCCCACCGAAGATTCCCAATTCACTGCGGAAGTGCGTGATGATGCTCTCCGCCACGGTATGAACCGTCGCGTCGATGTCGTCGAGAAGATCGATCTCGGCCACCAGGCGCTCTACCTTGCGCATCAATTGGCGATAGTCGGTGGTCGCGTCGGCGGCGGTCATGCGGCGGAATATAGCATCTCGTACCTCCTTGCGAGGGCTTCTAGAGTGACGAAGTGCTCTTGTTTGAGGAACTCGATCCTCTGGTCCAACGGGGCGCGGGTTAAGACAGTACCGCCGAGGTACTCCTCCGTACTCCTAGATGGCGGCGAGGAGGTCGCGGCCGATGATGTCCCAGCGCCAGCCATCGAAGGGAGGTGGGGGCGGCGAGACGCGGTCCTCGGTGGCCGACAGCAGGAACTCTCTGAGTTCTCGGCGTGAGGCCAGCGCCGTGGGCGGGATCTCGAGTTCTTCGGCCCTCTTACGGACGAGTTCCACCAGTGTGGCCAAGGTCTTCTTGGTCCGTTCGTCGCGTGGCAAGGTGGGCAGTGGAGGAGGTAGCTCAGAAGCATCCAAACGACGCACTTCGCCGACCGTTCCCAGGATGCGGTCGGCGAGGCGATCGGCCTGGCGCGGGACCAGGTCGGGGATGTCCACGAGGTCCTCGCGGGAGGTTGGGAGCTTCTTCGCGATGGCGAGCAGGGAGGACTCCCGCAGAACAAAGTTCCGGGGCAGATCTCGTTCGCGGGCGCGGGTTTCGCGCCAGGCGGCGAGCCGCTGCACGGTGGCGAGACGCCGGCGGTCGAGTTTGCCGATCCCCGAGATTCGGCGATAGACGCCCTCGGGATCCGGCAAGATCCGCTGGGCATCGGCGAGGCGATGAGACTCTTCGAAGACCCAATCGACTCGCTCCGTAGTCTCGAGTTCGGCCCGCAGGATACCGTAGGCGGGAAGCAGATGCTCGACATCTCGGGCGGCGTAGAGTTTCTGTTCCGGGCTGAGCGGACGGCGTAGCCAATTGGTCCTCGTATGCTCCTTGGCGAGTTCCACCGAGAAGAGGTCCTGGACCAGGCGGCGGTAGCCCATGGAAGCGTCATGCCCAGCGAGGGCGGCGGCCACCTGAGTGTCGAAGAGGGGCTCGGGAAAGGCGCCGAAGCAGTGGTAGAGAACCTCGAGGTCTTCGCTCACCGAGTGTGCGACCTTGACGATCCCTGGATCGCTCAGGATCTCGCCGAGGGGCGTCAGGTCAGCGATGGCGATCGGGTCGATGAGGTAGCAGGCCTTGTCGTCGGCGACCTGGATGAGCCCTAGCTGTGCGAAGAAGGTGCGCTCTCGAACGAACTCGGTGTCCAAGGCGAGGGCAGGGACGCGGCGCCAGCTGGCGGCTACCTCGGCGAGGGCAGCCGAGGTGGTGATGTCGTAGATCGTAGGAGCGGTGGAAGGCGTTTCCATCCGACGGAGATTACCACGTGACCCAGGGCGATGGCCGAGGGCTGCCCCCGCTGATCGTGTTTTGAGCAGCGTACAATCGACCCCTCGCAGAGTTGTAAGCAGCGGGGTCCGGAGTCGCCGCTGCGAAACCGGTCAACCACCACTTCGACGGGATGGAGGCAAGGATGTTCAAGGACGGACTGTTGGCGGATGAGGTCATTTTCGTAACCGGAGGAGGGAGCGGACTCGGCAAATCGATGAGTCTTCGCTTCGCCGAACTAGGGGCCCGTCTGGTGATCTGTGGCCGGCGTGAGGGCATTCTGGAGTCCGCGGCCCAGGAGATCGAGGAGGCCACGGGTAGCGAGGTGCTGGCCCTACCTTGCGACGTTAGGGACCTCGGGCAGGTCGAAGCGGTCGTGCAGGCCGGCATCGATCGCTTCGGTCACATCAGCGGTCTGGTCAACAATGCGGCGGGAAACTTCCTCGCTCAAACCGAGACCCTCTCCTCCAACGCGTTCCGTACCGTGGTCGACATCGTTCTCACCGGAAGCTTTCACGCGACGTTGGCCTGCGGTCGGCACATGATCGAGAAGGGACGCGGTACGGTGTTGAGCATCACCACGACCTACGCCTGGACCGGTTCCGCCTTCGTGGTTCCCAGTGCCTGCGCCAAGGCGGGAGTGCTGGCCATGACCCGGAGTCTGGCGGTGGAGTGGGCGCGCTACGGTATCCGACTCAATGCGATCGCGCCGGGGCCGTTTCCGACCGAGGGAGCCTTCTCGCGCCTGATGCCGCCTGGAATCGAAGAAGCCGCGATTCGTAAGATTCCGCTCCGTCGCTTCGGCGAACACCAAGAACTCGCGAACTTGGCAACCTACCTGATGAGTCCCCAGAGTGCCTACGTCAATGGCGAGGTCGTGACGATCGACGGTGGCGAGTGGCTCAACGGTGGCGAGTTCAACCACTTTACGTCTCTACCCGACGAACAGATCGACGGCATGTTCGAACAGTTAAGGGCAGCGACCCGGAAGCCCTCGAAATAACCCCAATCGCCCTCAGGGCTCGTCGGACTCCCCGAGGCGCTCTCGCAGGTTCTCCATCATGCCGTTGAATTCGTTCTCGACGAGGCGGAGATGCTCGTCGGCTCGCCGGATGCGGAGGACCCGGTGGAGGTCCCCACCGCGAACATCGGCCAGGGCCCGTTGGACCGCAATCCAGGGACCGGCGAGGCGGTGGGTCGAAAACACCGCCAAGCCACCCAGGGCGAGCAGGATGAAGACGGTCTGAAAGACAAGCATTGCGACGAATTTTCCGTCGGCTCCCACGCCTCGGTCGACGAAGATGACATAGGTACTGACGCTCGCCACCAGAACGGCCATTGTGGTGACCAAGAACCACAGTCCCGCAAAGCGGCCGATGAAGGGCATCGTGTGCTTGACACCGCTACCGCGGCGAAATCGCTCGTTGGACATGCTCTCTACCTCCATAGTGAGGTTCCCCTATTGGCGATCCTTGCGGACCACTAGTCGTCGATCCCACCGCCCTTGGCGTACATCTTGTCGAGGCCCTTCTTGTGAATCTCCTCGGCGATCTCGGCAACCCAGTTCAGGAACTTGCTATCGGTCGTCGACCAGCTCGTTCCGCTCACCACGCGGTGGTGAATGGCCGCGAGCAACTCTCCGGTCGCACCGTCGGTGAACTTGACATCGATGGTCGTGTTGCCGGAGCCCGCTCCCATACCGACCCAAAACTTCGCCGCCGCACTGCCGGTACTGCAGTCGACGATTCGTCCCTCGACCTTGATGTCGCCTCCCTCGGTGGAGACCTCGGAAGCGGGCCATTCGTCGGCAAAAATATCGGCAAAGAGGTCCGCCATGTCCTCGTTCATTTCTTTAGCCAGGCGCCGATCCTTGGCATCTCGGTCGCCTGGAATCTCGGGGTCGGGCCACGGGAGGAGATGGAAACTCTGTCCTTCGATCGTGAAACCGTCGCGAACCCAAAGATAGTCGATCTCGTCCGCTTCGCGGAAAGCGAGGGGCTCATCGGAGAACCAGGAGACGACGAGGCGACCGTCGTCGAGGGTTCCCGAAACCGGGCGGTCTTTCTTGGCTTCGGCTGTGGTGGCGGTGAGTAAGAGGGTAGCTCCGAGGAGCATTGTGAGAGGTCGGGTCAACTTCATGAAGGGATCTCCCTGAGGCCTAGGGAGCTGTACCCCTAGGACCGAGTTTGGTGATTGAATCGGCCAGATCCTAGCATGGTAGGCGTTCTCGCCACCACCTTGCGGAGTGGAGGATTGGCTACTGCGCGTTCATCGAGCGAACTGCTCACTCGACGACGCGAGTCAGCCAATCGCGCTGGTAAGACTGGAGTTCCGGCGTGCTCGGAAACTTCTCGCCGGGAGCGAAAGGGTATTGAGTCATCGCTCGGAACGGAAGGGGTTCCATGCGATCGCCGTCGCCGGTGTTGCGGTCGGCGTCTTTGTCCCAGCCCTGACTCTCCAGGAAAAGGGTCCGTCGCCAGCCGGGTTCGAGCGGAGGCAGAGTCGAGGCGTCGAACCGCACCGTCATCTCGTCTCCCGCCGCCAGGATCACCGATCGGTCATCGCTCGTGGCGAGCAACTCGGCGACATCTCCGTAGCGGGTGTAGTTTCCGGGAAAGGGGAGCCAGGGCGACTTTGCCTGCAGCGATGCGTAGTCGTAGTGGTGGGGAGCGTTCGGTGCCCGTCGAGTGAGCTTGGAGAAGCCGCGGTGGTGGAGATCAGCACTGCTCGCCGAGAGCTGAGCCTGCACCATGGCCGAGGCATCGTCGGGGCGATCGGTCCAGGCGATGCGATCCCAGCCGAGCCAGAGCGAGGTCACGATGCGAAGACGTCGACTGCCGGCCGGGAGCGCTGGAGTATCGACAACCATGGTTTTGGTCTTGCCGGCCGGGAATCCCATCGACGGCATCAGGATCTCCCAACCGGAGTCGGTTTCGACCTCGAGCCGAGGGGCGAGAGGAGGGGGACCACCGGTCTGATCCATCGCTAGGTTGAGACTGGCATCGGCCGGGAAGATCCATCCGTCGAGATGCAGCCGGACCGGTCCGTCGGGAGCGTGGCCGAGGTCGAACGTGGTGTTCCAGACTTCGGCCCGGCCTTGGTAGCGGCTCGGGGAGTAGCCATCAGCGTAGACGTCGTCCCGTCGTTGAATGCGGGTCGTGACATCGCGTCCGCGACCATCCCAGGCGGCCACTACCGGGCGAACTTCGCGGCTGGCCAGCACTCGCTCGGGGCCACCTTGACCGGGAACGATTCTCAGGTTCGAGGCGACCTCGACTTCCTCGGGGGCGTCGACGACCCAGAGACGGACCTGATCGAAGTACGCCGCCTCCCAGAGCTCCTCGGTGATCTGGATCTCATAGGCGCCGTTGCGAGGCACGGCGCCGACGATCTCTACCAACTCGCCGGGGTCGGCGCCGGCGTAGATCCCCTCGGCGACGGGAAGTCCGATCGGCGCTCCCCAAAGGAGGTCGGTGACGAAGGTGAACTCTTCACCGTTCCATGTGTAGAGGAAGGGGCAACTGCCCTTGAGTAGTTGCTCCTCGACCACGCTCTGACGCTGCGAAACCGCGAGTCGGTGTTGCGGTACGCCATTGGTCCACACGACACGGAGGTCCACCTTGGGCTGCTTGCCGAGCCCGAAGTGAGTGACCTGCTCTTGTGCTTCGCGGAACTGGTAGGCGCCGGAGGCTCGCGTCTCGAGGAGCGACCCGAGTCCGAAGACGTTGTTCTTGCTGTTGCCCTTGGTCAGACCGGTGAGTTCGACGTCGAGCCAGCCGTTGGCATTGCCGCCCACGTTCTCGAAGCGATGCAGGCCATCATTCCGAGCCGCCAGAAGGTCGAGGTCGCCATCGCCATCGAGATCGCGGACGAGGAGGTCGTGGGCCTCCTGGCCGTCGATGTCGGTCGCCTCGAAGCCAGCCTCGCGCTGCAAGTAGAGCCGAACACCGTTGGGACCCGCGGTGGCAACGTCGAGTCGGCCGTCGTTGTCGGCGTCTAGAGTCGCCACCCTCCGGACCATACCCTCCGCGAGGAGTCGTTCACCCGCTGCGCTCCAGCCCGAAGCGCGGGAGTAGACGACCTGAAGTCCCTTTCCGCCGACGACCAGGTCGGGGCGACCATCGTTGTCGAGGTCGGCACTGGCGATACTCTGGATGTCCCGCACCGGAGTGAGGGTGGCCACCGGAGAGAGTCGACCCTGGCGCAGATTGTCGAGCACCTGGATCTCCTGTTCGGAAGCCACGGCTAGGTCGAGATCTCCGTCGCGATCGAAGTCGCCTACAGCGAGAGCGCGACTCCCCTTGGGAACTTCCTCGAAGGTCTTCTCGCCGACGTCTTGAAGCGACTCGGTGAGTGGGTTGCGCCACAACTGAAGGGGGCCCGCTCCGGCGATCGAGAGGTCGAGGTCTCCCTCGATGTCGTAGTCGAAGGCGACGACTTGGGCTCCGCGAACTCCTTTGGGAAGCAGTTCGCTGGAAGAAAAGGCGCCCTTCCCGTTGCCGCGCCAGATCGTGACCTCGTCCCCGGAGGTGACGAGGTCCCAATGGCCATCGTTGTCGACGTCCACCGCGAGCAGGTCGGTCGATCCGGGAGCGGGATAGGAGACACCTTCGCGCCACGACGAGGCGCCAGTGAGGATGCGGAGGCGGCTGGGGTGGCCCTCGAGGAGAGCGAGGTCGGGTAGCTTGTCGTGGTCGAAGTCGGCGCCTTCGAGGCTGCGGACGGAGGCATCGCTAAGTCGCTGCGTTCGCCAGTCGAGCTCGCCGGCGGGACCGAAGGAAGTGAGCGAGGGCTCGTTGGTGAAGCGCCACACCGGAAGACCCTGCACACCGGTATTGAGCTCGCGCAGGCCCTGCTGGTACATCGGAGTGATTTTGAGAACGTTCTCCAGTCGCGCGGCGGGGATGCGAGCCGCTTCGGTCTCCGGCTCCGTCAGCGCCTCGAGGACCTTGTCCGAGGCCGCAACCGCGATGTCGGGTCCTTGCCAAGCCAGTTCGGCGATGCGCAAGAACGCAACCGAGGCTACCTCGCGGTCCCCCTCGGCGATCGCGTCGCGTCCGCGATGGAGGAGAAGGACCAGGTTCTCCGGTCGGAGTTGGATCAGCTGGTCGAGGGCCGAGCGGGCGGTGGCGGTTCCCTCCTGAGTCCCGACCTGGGTCGCCAAGCGGTAGAGAGAGTAGAACGCCTCGACGTTGCTGGTGTCACTACGGACCGCGCTTCGGTAGGCGTCGAGGGCGAAGTCGTTGCGTCCCGACCACTGCAGGACATCGCCCTTGATGTGGAGTAGGTCGGAGCGGCCGGGCGCCAGGGCCAGGGCGCGATCGATCATCGCGACCGCTTGCGTGTAGCGCTGCTCGCGAAGGGCGGCGACCGCCCGGTTGGCCCATCCGAGGGGGTCGGTGGGTTGGATCTCCACCAACTTGCGGAAGGCCTCGGCGGCTTCCCCTGGTTTCTCGTTTTCGAGCTGAGCGAGACCGATGTCCCGGAGTTCGAGTGCCTCGGGTCCGGGGATGCTCGAAGCCTTGGAAGTCGCGCTGGGCTTCTCCTGCTGCGGTGGAGCGGCGAGGAGGAAACCGGGGTTGGTCAAGCCGATGAGAAGAGCGGTGGCGACCAAGTGTCGGCGACTCGAACTGGGGAAAGCGGTTGAGGCGTACATGACCGGATTCTAAGAGACTCGACCTCGGGGAGCTATGTCGCTGAGGTGGTCCAAGGGGCCAAGGACGCATGCCGTCGATCCGGTCCGTCGGTCATAATAGGCGACCGCATGGCGCTACGGCGCCTCCGACGCCAGCGGTGTCTACCATGCAAACCTCCGTTCGCCTTCACTTTCGCCGCCTCGTCGCCCTCGCGATTCCGGTGACTCTGGCTCAGCTCGCCGGCATGTTCCTCATGGTGGTCGACCTGCTCATGCTGGGTCGGGTGGGGGTCGACGCCCTGGGGGCCGCTTCCCTCGGTCGGGTTTGGATGCTGGGTAC
>JAIOJS010000422.1 GCA_019911795.1 Thermoanaerobaculia bacterium
CCTGGAGAAGTTCGAGCAGATCACGGGTGAACGCTCGATCGCAGCCTAGGACCCGTCCGATCATCCCTTCTCGGGGGCGGCAGCGTCGCGCGCCTCCAGAGCGAAGGAGCGAGCGCCGAGGCCCTGCCGAATCTCCACAACCGAGCCCACCGCGAGGCCATCTTCGATGAGGTCATCATCGATCGTTTCGACGAGGCCGTTGGGCCATCGCACCTCGATCCGATCGACGGTAGTCTGATCGCCGAGTCCGAAATAGAGACGCCGGCCATCCTGGGAGGCGTAGCCACTGCCGGCGGAGAGGCGCCGAACCTGGGTCAGATCTCCGGCGTGGACGGTGACGACGGCGCCGATGGCGTCTCGATTGTCGTCCACTCCTTCCAGTTCCACCGCAATCCATGGTCGTCGTCCGTCGAGTTGGTTGAAGTAGAGCCGGGCCTGACCGAGTTCCGGTCGATTGGCGTCCCCGGGGTTGTGATTCACCGCCAGGTCGAGGTCGCCGTCGCGATCAAAGTCGGCCACCGCGAAGCCCCGTGAGTCCTGGATGTCGTCGACTCCGACCGCCATGGCGACGTCGGTAAAGTGAGGTGTCCCGTCGTCTCCACAACCTTCGTTGCGCAGGAGGACGTTGGTCTCATAGCCATTCCAAGACGAAGTTCCTCGATACTCGTCCGTGTAGAAGCGTCCTGTCTTGTATTCGTCGATGTGCGCGACCGCGCTCAGGATGTAGGGCAGTCACAAGTCGTCGTGGGTTTTCCCGGTGATCCAGCCATTGGCGGCATAGATATCCAGACGGCCGTCGTAGTCGTAGTCCAACATCCCCGAGCCCCAGTACCAGCCAAAGGGGTTGGCGTGGGCGGCCTCCGCTACCTCCTCGAAGCCCCGCTCGCTCTGGTTGAGCAACAGTGAATTGCCCTTGACCATGCGGTCTCCGTAGTTGCGCCAGTCCGAGCCCGCGTACGCGAAGATCTCTCGATACAGCGGGAAGTCCTGGCGCATCGTTCCCTGACGCAGGCTGGTCAGGAGGTACTGCCGAAGGGTAGCGGCCTGTCCATACCAACGCTGGCCGGAATGTACGTTCGAGACGTAGATGTCGAAGTCACCATCGTTGTCGATATCCCCCCAGGTCGAACTCATGCCGAATCCGAAGTCGAGGGCACCAGCCTCAGCGGAGACATCCGAGAAAGTACCGTCCGCCTCATTGCGCAGCAGCGCGTTCCGTCCGAAGTCGTTGGCGACGTAGATGTCGTCGTCACCATCCTCGTCGTAGTCGGCCCAGGCAACCCCGAGGGTCAGTCCTCCCTCGCGAACCCCGGCGCTCTCGGTGACATCCTCGAAGCGTAGCCCGCCGACGTTCCGCAGCAGCGAATTGCCCTCACCATTGCGGGTGTAAAAGAGGGTGTCTGGAAGCTTCGATCGAGGGTCCAAGTACCGTCCGACGTAGAGGTCGAGAAGGCCGTCGCGGTCATAGTCGGCGGCCGAGGCCACTGTCACCATGAGACCTCCAAGTCCCGCCGTCGCCGTGACGTCCGAAAAATGTCCGGTACCGTCATTCTCGTAGAGCCGGTTCTGATCGGTAAAGACGCCGAGGAACAGGTCTTGATCGTCGTCGTTGTCGAAGTCGGCGAAGATCCCGACGTTGACTCCGGACAGGTCGGTCGGCAGTCCGACCTCGGCGGTGACGTCCTGGAAGGTCCCGTCGCGCTGGTTGCGATAGAGGCGCATCGCGGCACCGTCGGCAAAGAGGATGTCGTCCCACCCGTCCTCGTCGTAGTCGGCAGCCGAGACTCCGGCCGACCCGTACCTCAGGATGCCGAAGGTCTTGGGCTCCCATTCGAGGGTCGAAAAGCGCGGGTTCTGGCGAGCGACGAAGTCGACTCCGGCGGCGGTTGCGCCTTCGCGGAATCCGGTTGCAGGACCGATGACGGTTTCGCCGGCCAGCAGTTCTTGGCCCGCGAGCTTCCAACCCTCACCGCTCGCTTCGAGATCGAGGCGGAGGGTGGCGTGATCCTCGTACCGCCGTTGGTCGGCCCCAGTGCCTCGAATCCAGAGAATGGCTCGCACCTTGGCGCCACCATCGCCATGGATCGTTTCCACTGAGTCGAGCTTCAGCTTGCTCATCTCGACGGTTCCTAGGGAGCCGAGGAACTCGCCGACCCGATCCTTGATCGCCGATTCCGCGGCGTTCGCCTGGAGGGGAGACCAAGTGTGTACCTCGATCTCGTCCCGGTGCGAAGTCAGGACCGAATTCCAGTCCCCCAAGACTCTGCCGTCGTATCCCTCCACGTAGTGTCGCTCGATCTCGGTAGCGTCGCCCTCGCCGATCGCTTTGGCCAGGGCCGACAGCGTCTTGATCGCCTCCTGACCGCTGGTAGCGAGAGCCAGGGCCTGACTCTCGAGTCGTTGCAGTACGACGGCACCGGCGAGGGCGCCGCTCAGCAAGAGCAACATTGAGACGATCAACAGTCGCCGCGCCCATCGCTGGCGTGTCTTCTGCTTTGCGACCACGGGCTATCGGTGCGTAAACCGGTACGGGGACTCGGTTTGGGGGTTTGGGACGATCATGCGAGTTTGTGTCGACGGATCTGGTGGATCGAAGCTATCTAGTGGATCGACGGTGGCATTGTAACCTCCGTATCAGGCCGAGTGGCTAAGGAAAGTCTATCATCCGAGGCTGTCATCGCAGTGCGGCGATCGCCTTGCTAGCGTGAATCGCGGAGACCATCACCGGGGTGATACCTCCTCCGGGTCGCACCCAGTGTCCGACGCAGTAGAGACCGGGCAGGGGTCCCTCGACCCCGGGTCGTCGGTCCCCGAGTTGATCGGACGCCATCTCCCAGCCGAGCATCGCGCCGGCCTGGTTGAGGGTGAAGCGCTCGGCGGTCTGGGCCGATGCCGTCAGCGCCACCTCGATGTGATCGGAGATTCCCGGCAGGATCGTCTCCAACTCTCCAAGGAGGAAGGCTTCGACTCGGTTCTTGTGCACCTGCGGATCGGATCGATCACTCTCTCCCAGCTCCACGACCTTCTGCAAGATGACGATCTGCTTGCCCTCCGGAGCGAGGCTGGGATCGTATTGGGTCGGCGAGAAGATCTTCAAGCGCAGGGCGTCGCGGCCGACCGCATTGGCATCCCAGCTCTTCCAGTAGTAGCCCTGTGCCGCCTCCAGCCGCTGCTGATCGAAGCCGGACAGGCCGATGTGGGTCAGGAAGCAGGGGAAGCTTGGCCTGAGGCTCTCGATCTGGGCGAGCGCGGCGGGTGGTACCTCGGACCGGGGCAGCAGTTGGCCTAGGGTCATCTTCAAGTCCGCGTTCGACACGACGACGGGGGCGTTCACCCGGTTCACACCGCGTCCCGGACCGCGCACCGTCTCGAACTCGACTCCGGCTACGCATCCCTCCTCCACTCGGATCCGGCCGACTCGTGAACTCATGGCGATATCGCCCCCAGCGCGCTCGAAGCAGGTCGCCAGGTCGTCGGCAAACACCTGAGAGCCCCCCTTGGGATAGTAATTGCCGAGGAAATAGGAGAGGCGCAACATGGAGTCGAAGACGAACGACGTTCGCTCCGGAGGCGACCCCCAATGGGGTACGTCCGCAGTAAGTAGTAGTCTTAGTCGCGGATCCGGAATCTTCTGCCGCAGGACCTCGTCGAGGGTCAGATCGGCATAGCGTCCGAGCGAGGCCGCCGGGCGGCCCCGGAAATGGTAAAGGGTTCCCAGCAGGTAGGTGCGACGAACGTCCTCGAAGAAGTCGTCCAGATTCTCTCGCTGCTCGGGAAACTCCTCGTCGAGTCGTCGGCGGTAGGTATCGAAGTCGGCGGGAACCTCGAAGCGAGTACCGTCCGGTAGATGGAAGGCGTCCACCGGATCCATATGGATCCACTCCGTCGTGCACCCGATCTCCGCAAGGAGTCGCCCGACGAGGGTCTCCGGGTTACCCAGGAGTGGATAGAAATGGGTGGAAGCGTCGAACGTGAACCCCCCTCGCCGGAAGGTACTGCAGTAGCCGCCTACCATGTAGTGCTGCTCAGTCAACAGAACCTTCAGACCCTGGCGGGCTAGGAGATTGGCGCAGACCAATCCACCGACCCCGGCGCCGATGACGACGGCGTCGTAGCGTTTCGCGGGACGGCGCTGGCGCAGGCCTCGAAACGGTCGACGGCTCATGACGGGTAGCGGCTCATGACGGATAGTCTAGTGTCCCGTTTGGTAATTCTCGTCCACTTTGTACGGCCCGCTCCCCTTGCGGGGTTGCTCCTCCTCGCAGCACTCCCGTATTCCTCATCGTGGCGCCCGGCACACTAAGTAGGCTGACAGAGGAAGGACTCACGCTAGGGGCCTAGGTCGCCGAGGAGGGGCCTGCTACGATCCAGCTCATCGTGAAGATTTGCAGTACGGCTTTTCTGGTGGGGCTTCTCGGCTCGATGACGTTCTTGGTGAGCTGCTCAGGATCTGAGCAGACGCTGGATCTGGTGGGTACCGTTGAGCGCAAGACACTAGAAGTCGCGGCGCCGATCTCGGAAGTGATCGTCGAGATTCCGGTGGCGGTGGGTGACCGGGTCAGCGCCGACCAGATCGTGGTCCGGCTGGACAGCGCGGTCGCCGAAGCCGAACTCGCCGCTTCGGAGGCCGCCATGGCCGCCGCGAAGGCAGCCGAGTCTCAGGCTGAGCGAGAGTTTCAACGGATCCGGGGTCTGCAACAGGCTCGCGTTTCCAGTCGGCAGGATCTCGATACGGCCCAACGGTCCCGTGACGAATCGGTGGCTTTGGTCGCCGAACGCGCGGCGCGCGTCGTGCAAGCACAGAAGCGCTTGTCGGACCTGACTCTGCGGTCTTGGGGAGAGGGGACGCTCGATGAACTACCGTTCGAGGTCGGTGAGAGGACCTCATCGGGCAGCGTCGTAGCGGTGATCGTGGCGGACGACCAACCCTTCGTG
>JAIOJS010000041.1 GCA_019911795.1 Thermoanaerobaculia bacterium
GCACCTCCCCCAGGGCCACGCCTCCCACTTCGGCCATCGGTCGCAACTCGGCCAGCACCTGGAGTACGCGCTCCGGGCGTCGCAAGGCCCGTACCGCCAACGACTCCAAGCGACGGAGCCACTCCTCCCAGGTCGACAGGGTCGGCCACCGCGACAGTTCGTCGATCAAGGGCAGGGCGAAGCGCTCAAGGTGCTGCAAGCGCAGCAGGGAGCGTTCGATCTGAGCGCGCCCGTCGCCGTCCTCTTCACTTGCCTCGAGTTGGCGTCGCATCTCTGCCTCGAGTCCGGCCAATCGACGACGCCAGCGGTCTTCACCCTCGACGACGGCGGCTTCTACCAACAGCTGCTCCCAATGAACGGGCGCGGAGAGACTTCCTGCCACCACCGGGACCCGGGCCGGTGCGTCGAAGTCGAAGGACAGTTGAAGCGCGGTGTCAGGGAGTCCGCGCCGACCTCGAGGACTCCCTGCCTCCTCCCCATCGACGCTCGTCTCATCGTCCTCGCCTTCGACCTCGACCGCTACCCAGGGCACCTCGGGAGTCGGTGGCCGACCCTCCTCGGTCGCGTCTGGAACCTGACCGAAGGAGAGGTACTCGGCAAAGCGATGTGCCGACAGACCTTCCGTTGCACAGTCCAGCAGGGCGAGCAGGGCGCGTCCGGTGGGATCGGGACGCAAGACACCACGAGAGTAGTAGGCGGGGATACCCCCTCGATCGAGTGCCGCCTCGACCAGGGGTTGGTAGAGGGTCGGGTTGCGCAACAGAATCGCCATGCGCTCGAAGGCGACGCCCTGGCGGGCCAGTTGGTGGATGCGACGCGCGATCTCCACCGCCTCCTGCCCCTCACCCGGCGCGGAGAAGAACGCGAGAGTCGTATCCTCGGGTCGCTCCTCGGTGGCACTCTCGGTCGCGCTCTCGGCCGCTACGGCATTCGACTCCTCGCGCGTCGGATGGCCGGCGTGACCAGCGCCTCCCAACAGATCCCGTTCGAAGAGAAAAGCCCGGCCCCGGCCCAAACGAGTCGATGGTAATGGATCGGACGGCGACCGCAGGTCAACGGCTTCCACTCCGAACTCGCGTTCGAGATGTTCGATCGTCTCGGAGTCGGCCGTGGGGACCAGAGCTAGCACCTCTCGGGAGCCGGTCGCCAGGACACCAAACCATCGAGCCTCGAGTGCCGAGGTGATCTGTGGATCGAGGCAGAGGATCGAAGCGTATGGAGCCGGATCTCGACGCTCATAGCTCGCCATCGCCTCGCTCAGGAGCGTTGCCGTATCCGCCAGGCGAAAGGCATCCAGCTCCGAGGTGTAGGCGGTCAGAAGCCGCGCTAGATCGCGACCGCGAGCGTCGAGTACCTCCAACCGATCGGGCGCTATCTCCGCCAGTCGCAGGTCACCGAGGGTGGAGACGAGGGCGGGTAGAAATCCCGGAGCCTCGCGTACGGGTTCAAAGAACTCCAGGCGACCGCCCTCGAGACGGCAGCGATCCAAGGCCCGAGCGACAATCGCCTCCGCTCCCAGGGGCGACAACGGAGTACGACCGCCCGCCGCCAGCGCCAGCCCCGCCGCAAGTTGTCGAGATGTCGTCGAACGCACTCCCAGGCGCCCCCCATTGGCGAGGGCCAAGCGACGCATCATCTCATCGGCGGCTCGCCGGCGGTCCGCGATGAGGAGGATCTCCTCCAGCGGAGGTCGCGATTGGAGCCAGGCAGCGGCCTCGTCGAGTCGTCGCGAATGGAGACGTGAGGTACAGAGACGACGACTTCCTACATCGCCCTCGACCCGATCCCGAACCAGTTTGGTCACCAGACCACCTAGCCTTTCACCCACAGTCCTATCGCGAAGAGCACTGCCGCGACGGTGAGAAAGGAGCGGATCCAGGCTTCGCCCCGGGTCAGAGTCAGGCGCACCCCGATCTGTCCGCCAATCAGCGTACCTCCGGCCAGACACAGGCCCCACAACCAGTCGACACGCCCGTTCATGGCGAAGATCAGTAGCGATGGGATGGTGATACTGAGAATGAGAATGACCTTGACGGCGTTGCCCACCACCAAATCGAGGCCGAGGGCCGTCGTCACCATGAGGACAAAGAAACCGGCACCAGCCTGGATGAAGCCGGTGTAGATGCCCACCAGGAAGAAAGCCATAGCCGTGGGAAGGGATCCCCACTGCAGGGCGCCACCTCCAGCAGTCAAGGAGACCTCATTGGGTCCCGTCGACGGCCTCCTCCACAGGGTGCCGAGAAAGACGACGATCATCAACACGGCGAGAATCCTTCGGAACGAGACGTCACCCACCTGCAACGCCAACCAGACACCGAGCAGGGACCCCACCACCGCCGCCCCGACCTCACGCGAGGCCCGCACTCCGTCCAGTCGTCCTGAGCGCCGAAAGGTCCAAGCAGCCCCGGCGTTCTGACAGAGAATTCCCACGCGGTTTGTCCCGTTCGCCACCCCCGCCGGCAACCCCAAGAGGATCAACACCGGAAGGGTGAGAAAGGACCCTCCGCCGGCCACGACATTGATCGTCCCGGCGAGAACTCCGACCACGAAAAGCAGAATGCCCATCGCCAACGGACTAGCGAGGAGCGGCGTGAGACTGTCGAGCATTGAACGGCATCATACCCGCAGGAGTTTCAACATGCGGATGAAGAACCCACCTCGGAACGCTCCTCCCTCCCTCGGAACGCAGGACTCCCGTCCT
>JAIOJS010000423.1 GCA_019911795.1 Thermoanaerobaculia bacterium
CGGCCTCGGCCCGAGTGCTGGTAGTGCGTACCGAAAGGAAGATGCGGTCCGCGAAGCGGCCCGTACACAAAGACCAGGTCTTGCCTTCCATGCGCAGGAGGAAGTCAGCGATCTCGGGAACGATGTCAGGCTGCTCGACCCGTCCTAAATGCGAGATCACAAGAGTACCGACCCCCTGCAGGCGCTCTAGCGCCTGGTGGACCATGCCGTAGTAAGAAAGCGGAAGTCGCGGGTAGTTGATTCGGGCGAGGGCTCGCTTGTCCACCAGGGGAAGCACCCGGTCGTAGATCCGCCGATCGGGACCGGCTGCCTCGCGGCTGAACTCTTGAGTCTCGGTACGGATGGCGTAGACCAGGGCGGTGGCGGCCCGTGCGGTCACCTCGAGGCCACTGGCGAGGTAGTACTCCGCGGCCAGGGTCGCGGTAGCGCCGTACTCGGGACGGATGTCGCTGAAGGGGACACTCTGACTGGCCCGTCGGGGAGGGTGGTGGTCGAGGACGAGGTCCGGGACGATGTCGGCCGGGAGCTGGTTGTTGCCGGTACGAGGTTGCGTATCGACGAGGGCAAAGTGGGCGTACTGCTTCCAGTTCAGATGCTTGACGTGACTGATCTGAATCTCGAGGGTGTTGACCATCTGTTGATTCTCGGCCCGACCGATGAGACCGCCGTAGGCGAGGGTAACCCGAACGTGCAACGCCTTGCGTAGAACTCGAGCGATCAGCGCGGCGGCAGCGATCGCATCGGGGTCGGGATTGTCGTGAGTCAGAACCAGCCACCGACCACGGTCGCGCCCGTCGGCGACGTACTTCGCAAAGTCGTCGTAGCGTTGCTTCCAAAGGCGACTCATGAACTCACTTCGGCGGTTTCCTGCTCAGAATCTGGATGTTGATCGAGAAAGATCTTCGAAGGGTTCAGGATACCCAGAGGATCGAAGACATCCTTTATCTGCCGCATGGTGGCGAGGAGTTCAGGCGGAGTATGACGAGCCAGATGTTGGCGCTGAGTCCAACCGATACCGTGTTCGCCCGTAATCGACCCTCCGAGGGCGACGACGCGGTCGAAAAGGGCGACCTCGGCCCGGTCGCGAGCCTCGATCCACCTCTCCTCGTCGAGGGTTCCGCGCAGTAGATTGATGTGGAGGTTGCCATCACCAGCATGACCGTAGCAGATCGCTTTGAGGCCCTCCTGGGAGGCGACCTCCCGGGCGGCCCGAACCAGTTCGGCGAGGCGAGAGCGGGGCACTACGGTGTCGACTTCCTTATAGACCGAGAGAGACTTGACCGCATGGGCGACCTGGCGTCGCAGGTGCCACAGCTTGCGCTCGTCGTGCTCATCCAAGGCGACCTGGAGATCGCTTGATCCGAGGGGTTCGACGAGGGCCAGAATCTGTTCGGCGATACTCATTAGATGCTCCGCCTGATCGCAGTGAACCTCGAGCAGGAGGGCGGCTCCGGCCGATCGCAGGGGCTCGGGGACCGTTTCGAGGCTAGCGACGGCGGCGATCGCCTCGGCTTCCACCATTTCGCAGGCGGCGACGGCCGGTACCTCGCGGCACACCGTCGCGACCGCCGCGGCGGCGCTCTCCAGATCGGGGAAGGTCGCCAGAAGACTCATGCGCGCCGCTGGAGCGGGCAGCAGACGGAGGGTGGCCGCTGTGATGACGGCAAGCGTGCCCTCCGATCCGACGAGGAGACGCGTAAGGTCGTATCCGGCCACATCCTTGCGGTTGCGTCCACCGCAGCGCACCAGGGTCCCGTCGGCGAGGACTATCTCCAGGCCGAGCACTTGGTCTCTCGTCGTACCGTAGCGTAGCGACAGGGGGCCGGCTGCATTCTCGGCAATGTTGCCCCCCACCGTGCAGATGTCAAAGCTCGACGGATTGGGGCCGTAGAGGAGTCCGATTTGCGCCGCGGCTCGCATCAGATCGCCGGTGATAACTCCCGCTTCGACCTCGGCAACCATGTCGTCGGCGTCCAGTGAGCGGATCTGCTGCATCCGATCGAGCGAGAGGACGATTCCTCCGTGCGCCGGGATGGCGCCGCCGGAGAGCCCGCTTCCTGCGCCTCGCGGTGTCAGGGCGATTCGATGGGTGTGAGCGAAGCGGACCACCTCGACCACCTCCGCGCTGTTCTTGGGACGGACGACCGCCGCGGGTGAGGATCGCAAATCCTCGGTTTCATCATGGGAGTACGGACCGAAATCAGCGCGGTCGGTGAGGAGACTGTCGCGGCTGAGTAGACCACGGAGCTTGGCGAGGTGGTCCTCGGTGAGGGGAAGCAGGGGCGAGTTCGGCATCCGGCGCATCTTATCCGCTCCTCTCCTCCTTCTCCTGATAACCTTCGGCACCTTCGCCGGGCGTCGCCCCGGTCGCACCTACGGAGTGACTACCCATGATTCAAGAGCTCTTTCACCTCGGCCCGCTGTCCATCAGTCCCTTTGGAGTGATGCTCATGCTGGCCTTTCTCGCGGCATACTTCGAGCTTGGACGTGGGTTGCGTCGCCTCGGCGTCGGTGACGCCGATGATGCCAGCTCGATCATGCTCTGGGCCGGTTTGGGGGGCATAGCTGGGGGCAAGATCTACTACGCCATCCTGTACAAGGACTGGCACTTGCTGTACGACCGTTCGGGATTGGTCTGGTACGGCGGGTTCATTCTCGGAACCCTGGCCATCCTCTGGGTCATTCGCTCCCGTCGCCTGCCGGTATGGTCGGTCGTCGACGCGGCGGCTCCCGCCCTGGCCCTTGGCTACGCGATCGGTCGCATCGGTTGTTTCTTGGTCGGGGACGACTACGGAGTGCCGACCGACATGCCCTGGGGAGTGAAGTTTCCCGTCGGTCTACCCCCCACCCGCGCAGCCTGGCTGGAGAGCGACTTCGGGATCCCCATTCCGCCGGGCGTGGCGGGCGACGAGTTGCTCGCGGTGCACCCCACGCAACTCTACGAAACGCTCCTGGCACTGGGTATCTGGGCCCTCGGAGCCTGGCTCTTGGCGCGTTGGGTCGCCCGTGGCTACCGCCGGGGCAGCGTGGCGCTGACGGTCCTGTTCTTGCTCGCTCTGGAGCGCTTCGGCGTGGAGTTCTTTCGCGCCAAAGATGACCGGTTCCTCGGTCAGTTGACTCTGGCCCAGGGCATTAGTCTCACCATCCTCTGCCTGCTGCTGGTTCTAGTTATTGTCCAGCGACGGCGTCCGATGGATTCGGACGCGGGGTAGCCGATGGCTCGGCCGACCCGTCTGCTGACCATCGCCGGATCCGATTCTGGCGGCGGAGCCGGTATTCAGGCCGATCTCAAGACCTTTGCCGCCCACGGCGTTTATGGAATGAGCGTGATCACCGCGGTGACCGCGCAGAACACGCAGGCAGTGACCGGCGTCCATCTGGTTCCACCCGAGGTTGTCGCCTTGCAGATCGACGCTGTGTTCTCCGATCTCGGCGTCGACGCCATCAAGATCGGAATGTTGGGCAACCGAGCCTTGATCGAGGTGGTCGCCGATCGTCTCCGGGTTTGGAGCGGTCCCCCGGTGGTCCTCGACCCCGTGATGGTGGCCAAGAGTGGCGATGCCCTGCTTGCTGACGACGCGGTCTCGGCCCTGTTGGAGTCACTCGTTCCTCTCGCCACCCTGATCACTCCGAATCTCCCGGAGGCGGAACGCCTGGCTGGGTTCGAGATCTCCTCGGCCGCGGATCGGGTTCGCGCTGGTGAGGAACTCTCGAGGCTTGGACCCGCTGTGCTCATCAAGGGCGGACACGGTGGCGGTGCGGAGCTCCTGGATCTGCTGGTTTCTTCTCGGGGAGTTCGTCGTTTCGTCCACTCCCGCATCGATACTCGATCGACCCATGGCACCGGTTGCACCCTCTCCTCAGCCATCGCGGCGCGTCTTGGCCGGGGCGACGAGTTGGAGGCCGCGGTGGCCGGTGGAATCGGCTACCTTCAAGGTGCCATCGCGGCCGCACCGTCCCTGGGGTCGGGGCATGGTCCGGTAGAACACTTTCCCGCAGGAGTCCCCAATGTCTAAGTCTTTTTCGTCTGAATCTGGCTCTGCCGATCTAGGCCCCGCCGTGGGCCGAGATCCCGCAGACCGAGACTCCTCCGTTCGCATCTTGGATCTCCTCGTCATCGGGGCAGGACCCACCGGACTGGCGGTGGGCGCCGACGCTCAGAGGGCCGGCCTCTCGGTGCTTCTCCTCGATCGCGGGACCCTGTGCGACGCTATTCGCCAGTACCCGACCGGCATGCAGTTCTTCACCACTCGGGATCTGCTGGAGATCGCAGGGGTTCCGCTCGCCATCCCGGAAGCCAAGCCGACGCGGGCCCAAGCCCTGGCCTACTACCGCGAAGTGGCACGTCAGTATCGGATCCCGATCGCGACCCGAGAAGAGGTCTCTTCGGTGGAAGCGATCGACGACGGATTCCTCGTTCGTTCGTTTGGACGGAGCGGAGAGAGAGAGCGCAGGGCTCGGGCGGTCGTACTGGCGACCGGCTACTTCGGTCGGCCGCATCACCTTGGGGTCCCCGGAGAGGATCTTCCCTGGGTGTCGGCGCGTTATCACGAGGCGTACGGTCATTTCGATGACGAGGTCGTGGTCGTCGGTGGTGGCAACTCGGCACTGGAAGCGGCGCTCGAACTGTACCGTTGGGGGGCGAAGGTAACTCTCGTCCATCGCGGTGACAAGGCCAAGCCGAGCATCAAATACTGGCTCGGACCCGATTTCGTGAATCGGGTCGAAGAGGGCGCGATCAAAGCCCGTTACCAATCGACGGTCGAGGCCTTTGAGGAGCCGGGTTGGGTGAGGGGGAGCGGCGTGGGCGGTCCCTGGCGTCAGCGCTGTGACGCTGTCTACATCCTGATCGGCTATCGGCCGGAGCTCGAGCTGGCTGCCGCCCTTGGCGTGACCATCGACCCGCACACCTCTGTACCCGCTGTCGATCCGGAGACCTGTGAATCGAATATCCCAGGGTTCTACGTCGCGGGTACCTTGCAGGCGGGTAACGACACCGGGCGGATTTTTATCGAAAATTCACGGGACCACGGAGCCCGTATCGTCCAGCATTACCTGGCCTCGGGAGACGCCTCGGAAGCAGTGCCCTAGAGCGACTTGAGTGGGTTTGGCACCCGAGATGAAATGTATGAGCCTCTCGCTGGGTTGTTATGAATAGAATGCGAGAGGAATTCACGAACCATGAAGAAACACTCCGTCCCCAACATCCTACTGATCGTCGCGGCTCTAGCTGCTTCTATGACCAGTGCCCAATCTTCGCCTCCGTTGCCGGAGGGTGCTTTTGGCGAGACTCTCGACGTACGAGTGATCAACGTCGAGGTGGTGGTGACGGATCGAAGTGGCGTTCGGGTACGGGGCTTGACCCCCGAGATGTTCTCCCTCTTTGTCGATGGTGAACCGCAGAAGATCGAGTACTTCACAGAGGTACGGGGTGGAATCGCTCGTCCGGTCGCCGACGGTATCAGCTCTCTCCCCGAGGTCCAGGTGCCCGAGGTCCGGCCAGGAACGGCTGTCGGTACGAGCTACCTGGTCTTTGTCGATGAGTTCTTCTCCCGGTCTGCTGACCGTGATCGAGTCCTCGATGATCTGAGAGAACAGCTGGGATATCTAGGCACCAACGATCGCATGGCGGTGGTCGCCTTCGACGGCCGAAGAGTCGAGATGTTGTCGTCCTGGTCTCAGTCGGTTCCAGCCCTGGACGATGTCCTGCGCGAAGCTCAGCGCCGTCCCACCTTTGGCCTGCGGCATGAAGCAGAATTGCGACAGCTCGATCGCGACCAGACTCCGGTCGGCTTCAGGCGCCCTCGATCCGGGGACAACTACCTGCAGGTCGACGAGCTCTACTACGCGCAACAGATCGAAGATCAACTCCACCGCAGCGTTTCTGCGGCGGCGGCCACCCTACGTGGCTTCGCTGCGCCTCCCGGTCGCAAGGTCATGCTTCTGCTGTCTGGCGGCTGGCCCAATCATCCGGCGGAGTACGTGGTCAACGACTACCACCGGGCACTCCTCGATACTCAGGTGCAACGCGGCTCCGAGATCTTCCGCCCTCTTACTGACACCGCCAATCTTCTCGGCTACACGCTCTATCCGGTAGATGTTCCAGGATTCCGTGGCACCGACGGTCTGGTGGATGCGAGTCTGCGAAACGCTCCCACCGGGGGCGCGGGGGGAGCCATGCGGGAAACTGACGTGCACCAGACGCTGGAGTTTCTCGCCGGCGAAACCGGAGGTGAGGCCTTCATCAACAGCGGGCGACTCGGTTTCATGGAGACTATCCACGAGGATCTAGCGGCGTATTACTGGCTCGGCTTCATTCCCCAGCGTGCCGGTAGTGACGAAGCGAGAGAGATTGAGGTACGGCTCTCCTCTCCGGCCTTGCGAGTTCGTCACCGCGAGGGCTTTCAAGACTTCTCACGATCCACCGAGGCTACGATGGCGGTGGAGAGCGCTCTGCTCTTCGGACCCCGGAGTGGAGCAGGAGGACCTAGCCCTAGCGATCCGAGCGCCGGTGGACTGTCGGTCGAGTTTGGTGAATCGAAGCGTGCTGGTATCGGCAAGGTGGTCGTGCCCCTGGCGGTGACGATTCCGCTGAACCTGGTTACGCTCATTCCCTACGGCGACGATCTCGTGGGGGAGGTCGAGCTCCGCATCGCGGTCCAGGACGACGACGGGAGCATGGCTCCGGTGCCGGTGATTCCGCTCCGAGTGACAGTGGCCTCGGTGCCCTCGGACGACAGCGTCGATGTCTTTGAGACCTCGTTGAAGCTGCGCAAGGCCCCTCACGACCTCGTCGTTTCGGTGCTCGACCCCACCTCCGGACGCTCGCTGATGATTCGCCGGAGTTTCGAGCCGTAGACTGAGGGCGAGGCGCCGCTTTGAGCCCGCCTCAATTCCCTATCCGCCTACGGCGTCTCGTTCCGGAATCGGAAGAGTCCACTAGCCTCGCGGCCGCGTCGGTGTGCGATCTTAATCCGCCTCTGAAAAGGGCTGCCGCTGCCTCTATAATCCAGTCGATGAAGTTGATCTACACCCGCCGTTGTTTGTCGTACATCCTCGGGGCTCTGTTCATAGGAAGTGCTCTGTTGATGGGAAGTGTTCTCTCGGCTCAAAGTGAGCCGGTTGCCCCTCCCACTTCAGGGAGCGGAGATGAAGATGCTGCCATGGTGGAGGAGGGGACCTTCATCGATCATGTGAGCGTCGAAGTAGTCGACCTCGAAGTCTTCGTCACAGATCGCAAGGGCAACCCGATCCTCGATCTGGAAGCCTCTGACTTCGAGGTGCTCGAGGACGGGCGCCCGGTCTCACTGTCTCACTTCGCGGCGCCAGAGACTCCCGTGGCGGACGGTACGGAGGCCGCAGGGACTCCGCGTCCGTCCCTCGACCCCAGCCAGGGACCGTTGATGGAGTTTGGGAGTGCGGCGGAGGCGGTCGAGAACCCCTTGTACATCGTGGTGTACATCGACAATCTCAACATCAAGCCGTTCGACCGCAATCGGGTCTTTCGTAGCCTCAGGACCTTTCTCGGCCGTCAAGTCGATCCAGGCCGAAAGATCATGCTGGTGACCTATACGCGGTCGCTCAAGGAGCGGGTACCGTTCACTTCGGACCCTTCCCTCATTAGCCGTGGACTGCTCGAGATCGAGGGCGAGTCGGCGCTCGGAAACCAGCGGGAGTCGGAACGCAACGAGGCCATCAGGGCCATCGAGGAATCGGATAGCGTGACTTTCGCTCGCAGCCAAGCCCGTCTCTACGCAAGCTCCTATCACAACGATACGATGTTCACGATCGATGCGATGCGTGAGATGGTCGATTCTCTCGCGGGACTGCCGGGACGCAAGGCGTTTCTCTATGTGAGCGGAGGTATTCCCCAGGTGCCGGGTGAGGACCTCTATTTTGCCGTTCAGGAGAAATACAGTGAGACGTCGAGCTTGATGGATGCCCGCGAGTTCGATGCCGGCCGGCGCTTCAGTGAGCTCGCTCATCTGGCGAACACCAATGGAGTGACCTTCTACACGATCGACGCGGCGGGTCTGCGTGCCCCAGGTTCAGCCTCAGTAACCCGTGGTGTGGTTAGCTCCTCCCCGCTCCTCGACTCCCACGAGATCCACAACCTCCAGACGCCGCTGCTCCAGCTCGCAGATCAGACTGGTGGACAGGCGATCATCAACACTAACGATCCTACCGAGCAATTGCAGCGGGTACAGGCTGACTTTGACCAGTACTACTCCTTGGCCTATCAGCCGGCCCACGCCGGTGACGGGCGCTACCATCAGATCGAAGTGAAGGTGAATCGGAAGGGCACCCGGGTACGGCATCGAACGGGCTACCGAAGTCGAAGTCTCCAGCAGCGCATGAGCGACTCCACCCGCGCCGCTCTGTTGTTCCGCGAGTACAGCAATCAGATGGACTTGCAGGTCTCGGTTGGGGAGATTCGAGCTACCGGCGACCGCTTTACCGTGCCCATTACGGTTCGCATCCCGATCAACGATCTGGTCTTCCTCGAGCGGGGTGAAGTTCAGGAGGCGAGTATCGAGGTCTTCTTCAGTGCCCTCGACATCGAAGGGTCGATGTCCCCCGTGCAGCACGTTCGGATTCCCATTACGATCGAGTCCGACAGGATGGCGGAGGCGGCAGACAAGCGTTTTGGGTATGAGTTCTCACTCCTCATGCGAGGGGGCGACCATCGAATAGCGATCGGTCTTCACGATAACCTAGGTGGCGAGGAATCTTTTGTCATCGGTCAACTAGAGGTCATGGCACGATGAGTCGAATTCGAGACTGGAAAACGCTGATTCAAGGCCTGGGTGAGTCGTTTGTAGACCTTGCAGTCGCTGAGGTCGAGACCCTGGGCGGGGACCTGGCTCGCAGCGGTAGATCGCTTGGGACGGCCCTAGCCCTGGCCGTGGCTGCGGTTGGACTCGCCTTTTGGGCTTTGGGAGTCTTCACCGTGACGTTGATCGTGGCCTTGAACCTACTGATGCCTCTCTGGGGCGCCGCCCTCCTAGTGTTCTCCCTGCTGTTGGTGGCGTTCGCCATCACTGGACAGCTGGCGATGCGCCGGGTGCGCTCGCTGCAACCGCCCGCCAGGATGGTGCGGCAGCGGTGGCAAGATCACCTCGATTGGTGGGAAACGGTGCGCGGAGGGATGGGGGAGTTGCCGGATGCCATCGAGCCCGAGCCCCCGACGCCGGACGATCGAAAAGGCCGGTTTCCGAGGTTCGGAAAGTAGTAACGTGACGTCATGCTGATCGGAGAGAACCCATGAATCGTGTCGAAGAGAGCCGCAAAGAAGTGGAGCGCCGCCTGGCGGAGTTACAGCGAGTCGTTCATCGAGACGTTGGGCGGGTCCCGATCTCCGCGCGCTGGACGCTGCCGATTGCTGCGTTGTCGGTTGGTCTTCTGGTAGCTCGCCGAGTGGTTCGCCGGCGCCGTCGAACCTAGGTCCGCCGGTGACTACGGTCAGTCCGCTTGCCGTCGATCCTGCCGCCTACCGTTGTTGACTCGGGCGCGACGATCACTGAGAGCAGTCTGAAAATGACGTGTGCTGTAAACTAATTGTCAGGACCTGTTGACATAAGCCTATAGTGTCCCGTTTGGCTAATCCCGTCCACTTTGGATGGCCCGTTTTCGCCCAAAGCACACGGGACTAACCAAACGGGACACTAGCCGAGAAGGGGAAAGCATGGATGACATCGATCGGTGGGAGTACAAGATCATCAACATCCGCAGCGAGAACTATCGGCTCGATCCCAACGCCGCCGTCCAGATGAATGAGCTCGGCAACGAAGGGTGGGAGCTGGTGTCGATCACGTCGGTCAATTTCAAGACAGGCGCCACCGACAATATCGCCATGGTGTTCAAGCGTTTGACGAACTAGGCCCGGATGGCCAGTCGACCCTCTGGCCGGTAACTGTTCTCTGAACGGTCCCATCAGCGTACCGCTGGTAGAATCGCCTCCTATGAACGATGCCGCTCGTCTCGTGCTGTTTACCAAACCAACGATTCCCGGGCGTGTCAAGACACGCTTGATCGGTGGAGATCTGCCGGGGCCCCACGGAGGCCGGATCGAGGCTGATACCGCCGCCGCTCTCCATCGCGCCTTTCTCGAGGACCTGGTGGAAGAGCTCACGCAGGGGAATTTCGAGCTCTACATCGCCTGGGCGCTGGACGATGCGGTAGGGCAGAGATTCAAGCGAGCAGAGGCACTGACTTCTGCGCTGAGTTCCAAGGCCGCGGGAGGCTTTGAGCAGCGCGGAGAGACTCTCGGCCAACGGCTCTATGAGGGTCTGACTCGGGTCACCGAGGGCGGTCCGTACGTAGGGGCGGTTGGAAGCGATCATCCCGACCTCTCGGCTCGAATACTGGAAGAGGGCTTTCGCCGCCTGAGGGGTGCCGACGTTGTCTTAGGACCGGCGGATGACGGCGGCTACTACTTTCTCGGAGTGCGGAGCGACCGCTTGGTTCGACACCTCTTTTCCGACATCGCATGGAGTACCGATCGCGTACTGTCGGACACCCTGGCTCGTTGTGGGGACCTTGGACTGCGCGTCGAGCTCTTGCCGGAAGGCCACGATGTCGATACCCCCGCGGACCTCACGCGTTTGGTGGCACGACTGCAAGGGCGGGACCATTGTCCACGCACCCGTGAACTTCTCCAGCAGCTGGGCGCCCTAGGAGTCTCCACGAACGAATCAACGGTGGGCCGAATGGGCTCGAGTCGCCCTTGAGGGTCTTGACTGCCGCCCAGATGGCGAACATTGATCGACGGGCGATCGAGGACCTTGGTGTCCCTTCGTTGGTGCTGATGGAGAACGCCGCCATCGGAGTCGTTGAAGCAATCGGGGAGCGGTTTCCCGACGCCGGATCGGTGGGGATCGTCTGTGGTCCCGGCAACAACGGTGGTGATGGACTCGCGGTAGCCCGGCACCTCCATGCCCGTGGTTACGAAGTAACGTTGGCAATGGTCGGCGACCGTCAGAAGTTGAGTGACGATTGTCGTAGCCAGCTGGAGATCGTCGATGCGATCGGTCTAGCCGTTGATCAGATCTCCGCGGAAGCTGACCTGGACACTTGGATCTCTCGGGCGCAAGAGTGGGGTCTCATCGTCGATGCCCTGGTCGGCACAGGGTTGTCGAGACCACTCGGTGATCTCTACGAGAGTGTCGTGGAGCGGGTGAACCGCTGCGGCGTTACCGTGCTCTCGATCGACCTTCCCAGCGGGGTGGTCGCCGATCGTGCCCGACTCGAAGGTCCGGCGATCGAGGCGAAGCTCACCGTGACCTTCGCCGCCCCCAAGCTGGCTCATGTGC
>JAIOJS010000042.1 GCA_019911795.1 Thermoanaerobaculia bacterium
AGGATCCGGAGACGGAGTCGCGGATCGAGGAAGTATCGGTCGGAAACGAAGATCCACCAGTCCGGGGCCATGGCCACCGTGAGGTCGACGGCACCGAGATCCAAACCGACTCCGACGGTCCAGCGTGCGCTCGGCGGAAGCGCCGACCAGCCGAGCCAGCCATCGCCATCCCGCCACGCTACCCAGGCCGGAGCCCAGACCATCCCCGGGACCCATACCCAACCGTGTCGCACATCTCGAGACCACCGTCCGTAGTGAAACGGGGCCCAGCCCCAGCTCCAATCGGAGAGCCATGTCCAGCCGACCGCCGTGTAGACCCACTGTCCGTGGGTGTATGGACGCCAGCCTACTTCGACTGAACTGGGAACCCACACCCGGCCGTGGACCTCCACCTCGACCCATGAGCCATAGGGGGCGAGGGCTTCGTAGAACCCATTGATCGTGATCACCGAACTCGAGCCCCGAACCGCCGTACCGGATCGGCCTCCATAGTTGGCGCATGCGGAGACCCCCAGACCGAGCAGAAGGAGGATCAGTACCTGTCGGATCAATGATTGTCTCATCGTGAAGCCACTCCTCTGGTCTCTTCACCGGGGCCGAACGACCCGGTTCCTATGAACCGCTATCGTTGTCTAGGACCTCGACCTTCTGGAATCCGAGGATGTACGCAGTGGAGTTGCGGACTCTACCTACAGGGTGGTTTCCTTCGGGCCCCAGCAAGCGCACCACGGAGAAATAATATGACTCCCTTCGAGTATGTCATTCCACTTGTTTCTGTAGTTGTTGGCCTAGCCAACGCGAATTCCCCCTTGATCGCTTCGGTGTCGAGGTAGGCGAGGACGAGTCGCGGGGAGCGACCGTCTACGGCCTGTTCGCGGATCTATTCGAGCTGGTCACAGAACCTGCGCATCCGGCCGGTCGAAAGGAGGGTAGTGGCTCCTAGCCGAGCCAGTACCGAGAAGAGAGCAAAGTGCGAGTACAATTTCATGGTCGAGTTCACTCTCGACACGGAGTCGGAGAGCGGAAGCTCGGGGTCGAGAGACCCCATGAGATCGAGCCAAGGAAGACACTGTGAGGCCAGCCGGAATGACGAAAACCCATCGTCGCGGACGGAAACTTTGGATCACCACCTGCGCGCTCGTGCTCCTGGCCGCCTCTGCGGCGGCAACCGATCCGCCTTCCAACCCGATGGTCCACGCCCAGGGTACGCGCCTGGTCGATGGCAGCGGCGAGCCGATCAAGCTCCGGGGAGTTCTCCTCGAGGGGTGGCTAATGTGGAACGGTTCCCTTTGGGGTACCGGTATGACTTCGGAAACGAAGATCACGCAGCGGATCGAAGGCCTCGTCGGGGAGGAAGAGACCGCCCGCTTCCGCAAGGCCGTCTATGACACCTTCGTTACCGAGCGCGACCTCGAGATGATCGCCCAGCTGGGCCTCAACGTCGTGCGTGTGCCGTTCAACCACACGGTGTTCGAGAAGGACGGAGCCATCGATAACTCGGCCCCGGGCTGGTACTACCTCGATCGCCTCGTTGACTGGTGCGAGAAGCATGGCATCTACGTCGTCCTCGACCTTCACGCTGTTCCAGGAGGTCAATCGGGCGTCTTCGTCGCCGACCCCGATCCCAAGCAGGTCTGGGCGTCCGAGCCTGATCTCGAGCGCACGGTCGACATCTGGAAGGCGATCGCCACCCGATACCGCGACCGGTCGATCGTCGCCGGCTACGACCTGATCAACGAGCCGGAGCCTCCGCAGGGTCAGGATCTCATCGATCTCTATCGACGCATCATCAAGGAGATCCGCGCAATCGATCCCCATCACCTGATCTTCCTCGCTGGGACCGCGCTCTCGACCGAGTTCGGCTTCTACGAAGGCCCTCTCGACGCGAACCAGGCCTACACCTTCCACACCTACGACTTCTTGAGCCACGACATCGACGACTCGCGGGTGGCAAAGCTCGCCCGGCTCGCCGAGGCACACAACGTTCCGTTGTGGAATGGCGAGTTCGGCGCTCACACGGACCGCTGGACCTCCTCGCAGATCGACCTCTTCGAAGATCCGAAGAACCACGTCAACGGCTGGATCTACTGGCCCTGGAAGCGAGTCTCGGAGAACGACTGGCGCAGAGAGCGTTTTGGGCACCTCATGGAGATCGAGTCCACCGAATCCTGGGATACGGTGCGCAAGCATATCGGCTCTATCTTCGGGTTGAAGAAGACCCCCGAGGCCATAGCGCGTCGGGCGCTTGCCGAGTTTCTCGAGGCTTCGAAGGCCGGGAATCTGGTAGCGGACGAGCGGATGGTGGCAGTACTGAAGGGCTGGCAGCAGCGAGAGCCTCCGGCCTCCCCGGAGCCGGCAGCTCCAGCACCGGCAGCGTCAACGCGCCGGCTCGCGGCGGATCTGCCTGGGAACGAGGAGCGCCCTTGACCCAACGGCCTCATGCCGATCTTGCCCGGAAGTTGCCCGCACGCACGGCGGTGACCTAAGCGCTCGACTCCGAACACCAAGGGATAGCGGTCCTCTTCCAAAGGCTGCCGCGCGGGCCCCGGCTCTTCCAACAAACTACGGGCAAAGCTTCTCCCCGGTGGTACGGGTCTCACCGCGGCGGACTATGCATTTCGATCTGCAAGTCGCCGGAAGTAGTCGTCCCAGCTTTGGTGAGGGCGCCCGGCGGCTTCCTCGAAGTGGCTTTCGTTGTCGGATGCACCTTCACGGATTCCTTCATAGATTCCGGCAATCACATTGCCGATGAAATCGCCGAGCTCCGCGACCCGCTCTTCTCGATACTCCGCAATCGACATCTCGCGGTATCTCAGATCAGTGCCGAATGCATCGTTGAGGTAAGCAGTCAGTTGCCATTGCGTGAGGGTTTCACCGTGAAGATTGTATGTTTGACCGTTGTGGTTGGATTCCGTCAGCATCCGTGCGTAGGCGGCGGCCAACTCGGGGCGCGTCGTGTAGCCACACCGTCCGTCGCTGGCGCAATTCGCAATCTCGCCTCGCTGCTTGTACGTCTCGATGTACTCGACGTCGGGTTCGATGTAGATCCCATTGCGACCAACGGACCACTGGAGGCCGCTGTTGCGGACGTCTTCTTCGGTTTGCCGATTGCTTTGCACGACCGGCGAAAAAGCAGTGCCCTTTTCCGCCCCTTGGATACTGGTGTAAACGACCTTGCGCACGCCAGCGTGCTTGGCCGCCTCGAGAACATTTCGGTGCTGCAAGATCCGCTTGTCCGGCGAGTCCATTCCAGAGACCAGCAACATCGCGTCGACCCCTGCGAGCGACCGTTCCAGGTCCTCTGGCGATTCATAGTCGCCGGGCCGGACTTCGATGCCAAGTGATTGGGCGTTGCTGGGCGTTCGTGCGAGCCCGATCACGTTGTCTTTGCCGACGATCTCGATCGTGGCCCTCACAATTTCTGAACCCAGCTTGCCGCTGGCTGCCGTCACTGCAATCTTCGTCATTCGGTGCACCGCCTTGTTCCCTGCGACTCCGGCTAGGTAGACCGGCGCCAAGCTACAACTCAGTTCGGACCTCAGCCAGTGGTCGCGATCGACTCTCCTTCCGACTCCTCGGCCAGGCGGCGCACCTTGAAGGCGCTGCCCCACTCTTGCATGAGTGCGAGGATAGCCTCGAGGGACCGACCGAACTCCGTGACCTCGTATTCGACCCGAGGCGGCACTTCGGCATAGACATGCCGCGAGATCACTCCATCCGCTTCCAACTCGCGGAGTTGTAGCGTGATCATCCGCTCGGTCGCATTGGAGGTGAGGCGTCGCAACTCACCGAAGCGCTTGCGTCCCCCGAGTAGATGGCACACGAGGATCGGCTTCCATCGACCGCCGATGACGCTCAGCGTCGCTTCTACGTCGCAACCCGTTTTCCAGCAGTACTTGCGTGCCATCTCGGGCCTCCTCGTGTTTGGATGAATTGCTTACTTACAAAAATGTGGGTACTTGTCAGTATCGACGTACCGGCGTATCTTAACCCTTGAATTGACTCAACGCGCCAGAAGGCGGATTCAGAAAGGACTCAACCAGTCATGAAAGCCATCGGACTCGAGAAATACCTTCCCATCACGAATACACGGTCACTCCTAGACCTGGAGATCCCGAAACCGGAACCAGGGGGCCGCGACCTCCTCGTCTCGGTCAAGGCCATTTCGGTCAACCCCGTTGATACCAAGATTCGGGCACCGAAAGACGGCGTGGAGGATCCTCCTCGCATCCTGGGCTGGGATGCAGCGGGCGTCGTGGAGTCGGTGGGGGCGGACGTCAGCCTCTTCGCTCCCGGCGACGAGGTCTTCTATGCCGGCAGCATCACCCGCCCGGGGACGAATAGTGAGTTTCATCTGGTCGACGAGCGCATTGTCGGCCACAAGCCGAAGATTTTGAGTTTCGCCGAGGCAGCGGCCCTCCCTCTGACCAGCATCACCGCCTGGGAAGCGCTCTTCGATCGCATGGGCATCTCTCGCGACGGAGCTTCGGCAGGCAAGTCGCTGCTGGTGATCGG
>JAIOJS010000424.1 GCA_019911795.1 Thermoanaerobaculia bacterium
CCCGAGCAGCATGTCGAGAGCGATCAGCTCGTCCGGTGAGTGCGCGGCGAGCGAGTAGACGCCAGGCAGATCCACTAGCTGCAGATCGATTCCCGGCAAGTGCATCGTGCCGACGTGCTTCTCGACCGTAACGCCGGGATAGTTCCCGACCTTCTGTTTGAGTCCGGTGAGAACGTTGAAGAGCGTGCTCTTCCCCGTATTCGGATTGCCGATAACCGCAATCCGCGGCATCCGACTCGAAGCCACTGTTCCTGCGGGGACGCCGACCCTCGCGGCCGCCGACGAACCGCCTACGGTCACGGCAGTCCCTCGACCTCGACCAGTCCCGCCTCTTGGCGACGCAACGACAGAGAGTAACCCAGTACCCTCACCTCGAGCGGATCCCCCGCCGGAGCCCGGCGCACCATTTGGATCTCCTCCTCGGGCAAGAGGCCCAACTGGAGAATGCGCTGTCCCACGGGGCCGAGATCAGCGAAACCGACAATCCTTGCTCTCTGTCCTGGCCTTAGATCTGCGAGTGTCACGTTGGGCTCTCCAAGGAGGTAGGCAATTTGCAGTGCTAGCGATAAATCACTATTGAGACTATTTCTCAATAGGTGAGATTCATTCTGGACCGAATTAGGACTGATTGTCAAGAAGGGCCATCGTCGCCTGGGACCATCCAATGGTAGTCTGTTGCCTAGAGGTCCAATGGCGATCATGGTTTCCATCGGTTGGGTTTGCATCTGCCGTCGCTTGAACAAGTTCCCGATTCGGGGACGATCGATCGTTCTTGCGTTGGCCATGGCCCTGGCAACGGGTTGCTCACCGAGCGCCTCGAGAACTGATCTCCCCCTCCACAGTGGAGCCGGAGCAGACTCCCCGAATCTGGTACTGATCGTCATCGACACTTTTCGGCCTGACCACTTGGGGACTTTCGGATACTCCCGAATGACGGCGCCGTTTCTGGAGGAATTAGTCGAACGAGGAACCACATTCGCCAACGCCTTCTCGACCTCCACGTGGACCGCCCCATCAACGAGTTCCCTCTTCACCTCCCTCTACCCTAACCATCACGGAGTCACCGAGGGCTTCCTCGCCCACAAGAGGCGGGCGCGAGCCGTAGCTCGGGCAAGGAACGAGGTTCTCCGGTTGAACCAGCTACCGAAGGAGTCGCCGACTCTTCCCGAGATCCTCCAGCGAGCTGGCTACCGCACCCAGGGAGTCACTTCGAACATCAACATCGGACCGAAGATCGGCTTCGACCGCGGATTCGAGAGATTCCGTCAGATGACCAACCGAACCGCCGAGGACCTTGCCGCGCAGATCGAGGCCTGGCAGCACGACAACGACGATCCTCGCCCCACTTTCACCTACCTCCACTTCAACGACGTCCACGAACCCTACACTGCTCACGCGCCGTGGTTCGAGAAGTCCGAGAACGAGTTGGAGACCACCGTCTCCGCCTATGACAGCCAGATCTCCTACCTCGACGGAGTTCTCGACCGGCTCTATCACGACCTCGAGTGGGAAAGGAACACTTTGGTAGTGATCGTCTCGGACCATGGCGAAGAGTTCATGGAGCACGGCAGGATGGGGCACCAACTTTCCCTGCACCATGAACTGATGCGGGTACTCATGTCCTTCTCCGGCAGCGATGTGGGCGTTCCAAGCCATGGCAGGATCAACGTCAACGTCTCATTGATCGACATCATGCCGACGCTTCTCGATCTGCTGAACCTCACCATTCCGAGCGACCTCGACGGAGATTCTCTGTCACCCTTGCTGGATGCGACGGCCTCGGCGGAAGAAGAGCAGCCCTCTCTCCGTCAGCGAACCCTCTTCGCTCATCGATCGGCAGATCGATTCCGCAGTGGACAACCAGAGGTCCACCTCTGGGCTGCCATCAAGGGTCCCTGGAAGTTGATTGAGAAGCCCTCAGGCCCAAGACTCTTCAACCTCGTTGAAGACCCGCTGGAGCGCATCAACTTGGCAGAGCGCAAACCGGTCATCCTCGCTCAGCTACGAGAGGAACTTCAGGGCCTCAAGGGCGACGGGTTTTCCAACAACCAGACGCTGGGGGTAGAGATCGACGAAGAGACACTCGAGACGCTGAGGTCTCTAGGATACGTCCAGTGACGCTTCTCTCGAGCAGAAAGAGTCAAAGGTAGCCGAGAGCCTTCAGGTCTTCTCTCAGTTCTGGATCTGAGTCCGCTGGTGAAGCCTCCGCCTCGACCCAACCAATACCTGGACGAAGGACCAGGCGGACTCCCTCCCCATCCTCGGAGGTATCTCTGGTACGTTTCCAACGGCCAGAGGGCAGCAGCGACAGAATCTCACCTTGCCCAATCCAGTCGGCATCAAACGTATGTGTGAAGCTGCGGGAGGCCTTACCGCTCTCTTCGAATTCACCGTCGACGCTCAGCCGTTTTCCAAAGACCTTCTCGAACTGTAGAACGAAGCTCTCACCCGGGGGAAGCGAGAAGGAGGCTCTCCCCATCTCCTCCCACTCCAGACAGCGACAAGAGAGATCGATTGACTTCGTACCCACCGGCCTGATCATCGCCCCTTTGATCTGGCCGCGGAACACTCCAGAGCCCGGATTGTGGAAAGCCAGCCGCAAGCCCAAGCCGCTCTCATCCCAGTACTTCTCGAGCTGGCTCATCAGCGGCCGACCTTCGATGGGCCCCATCCCATCTGTCCAGCGATCGTTCGACTCGCCTGGATCGGCCCCCAAATCGTAGAGCTGTCGGCTCCAGGCGACGATCTGTCGACTGTCCAGCTCGCGAGGCAGCCAGGCGTCATTGTTGACGATCAACTTCAATCCCTGGCGACGGAGTGACAATCCTCTATTCGCCGCCGCCGAGTAGCTCCAGGCTTCGCTGGGGTGTCCCGATGACTTCCCATCCTGAGCCAGCTCCACCAGCGAGACTCCATCGAGAGTCGTCGGCAGGTCGATCTCAAGTGTCTGCAAGATGGTGGGCAAAATGTCGACGGATCGAACTTGGTCCTTTACCCGACGTCCAGCTCCTTCCCCGCCGGGCCATGCGATCACCAGTGGGACCCTAAGCACCGAGTCGAATAGGTCAACGTGTCCCGCTCGCCCTTCCTCCAAAAGCGCTTCACCGTGATCCGACGTGATGACAATCATCGTCGAGTCCAGAAGATCCAACTCTTCCAACCCTTTGAATAGCCGACCGAGTTCAGCGTCGATCCGGGCAAGCCCACTATCGTAGAAGGCCTCGATCAGAGGCCGATCGTTGGGCCCGAGACTTCGTTGGATCCCTCCGCTACTGAGCCGAAAGCTCACCTCCTGTCCAAAGCCGAGCTCCGCACGATTTGGCGGCGAGGTCAGATGGATCTCTCCCGGGACAGCGACCACTCCGGGCGAGGCAACGCGACTGAAATAGGGTTCATAGGCTTCGTACGGATCGTGTGCAGCATAGGTGTGGAGGAAGAAGAAAAAGGGTTGAGATCGTTCTGTCGCCACGAAGTCCAGTGTGCGATTGACTCCCTCCTGCAACTCGCTGTCATCTCGCGCCCGGTCCTTCCAATAGCGATACGAGGAAAACCCATGGTCAAAACCGTACCTCGGGTGCAGATAGGCTCCACCGGTCGCGGCTGCCGATACGTACCCACTGCGTCGCAGAGTCTCAGCCAGCAACTCGAAGTTCCTTGGAGAATCCTGGACCCGGCCTACGTCATGGTTGAATCCATGGTGAAGTGCGTCGAGTCCACTCAACAGACTCATGTGGGACGGAAGAGTCCAGGGAGCGCCTGCAATAGCTTCCTCGAAGACGACACCGTGGTCGTCTGCCCAGGCCGCGAGGACGGGGCTCGTTGGCTTCGGATAGCCGTAAGCCGAAAGATGATCGGCGCGAACAGTATCTAGGGATATCAAAACCAGGTTCGGACCGCGTCTGGACTCTTCCCGGATTCGGCGGACCTCTGGACTGCCCCAGAAAGGCAGTCCTTCGGCGAGCCCGCCCTCCGGAGCACCGGCGCCGCCCTTGGAGTCCCCGACGACCTCGAGCCGCAGCACACGGCCAGCCCCAGCATGGCCGCCCAGATCGACCGTTTCTTCGGACCAGCGTCCTTCTTCGTTCTGGTCGACGCTGACAGTAGTGCGCCAGACGACAGTTTCCAGGCCTCTCTCCTCGACAACCACCTGGAACTCCAGAGGTCGGAAAGTCCTTCCCCGAACCCCGACGGAAAACTCGAGTTGATCCCCCTCCTCGATGTCGAGCCTTCTCGCAATCGAAGATCCCGGAAGGGCAACCAGTGACTCTCGAACGTCTTGGTGGATGTCGGTCAAGATCCCCCGTGAATTGACCCGCTGGGCCTTGGTACGGTTCAGCACTCGACTCAGCACCCGGACCTCCTGCAACTGACCGGAGGCGGCGCCCGGTTGGACATGAATGGCTATCTCAGCGATCTCGCCTCGCCAATCTGAATCCATCACCAGGTTCAGTTGATGCACCCCAGGCTCGGCGCCCGGAGTCATGAGCAGCCGGACTGGGCGTCGACGACCGGGAGGGAATGTGAGCTCGTCCGATCGACGCCAGGAGAAGTGCACCGTTCTTGCCTCCCCCTCAACGGAGGAGCGCGCCAAGACCACCTCCACAGTCTGGACACGACGCGCCTCGAGGTCCACCGCCCGTCGCAGGGTTGCTCTCTCGAGACCCCTCGATCCGCCGGGGGCGAGATTGCCCGAATCGGGCTCTTCGGGACCCCAGATCCAGCCTCCCCCATTCGCGTTGATTCCCCCAGTCTGAACTGGCCAGGTCTCCACCAACACGGGCCGGTACAGGAGATCCTCATTGAACAACTCGTAAGGCGGCTCAGCGATAAACCGAGCGATAGAGCCAGTCCAGTGAATTTCCGGCACTACCGCCTGACGGCAACCCACGGCACCTAGGACCATGCTCATCACAATGAAGCAACGTTGCCAGCAAGAGCCCTTGCCTATTCCAGTCGAACTGCTAAACCTAGGTCGCCTGTGTCGTCCGACTCGGTTGGATTCAAAGATATCCCAACGCCTCAAGCTGCTTTAACTCCTCAGGGTCGAGTTTGTCGTCCAGCGTCTTCACCCGCGCTCCCGGGGAGGATTGCCTAGAACGCCAGATTCGGAGACTCTCCATCAGCTCGCTAACGACCTCTGGGTGGAGCGAAGCGACATCATGATTCTCTCTCGGGTCTCGGTACAAATCAAAGAGATAGGTGGCTCCCTTCCCGTACTGAATGAGCTTCCACCGGGGGCTGCGAACAGAATACAGCAGGCCGCCGAACTGAGAGATAACCACCGCATCATCACTCCAGGTCCGCTCCGAATCGAAGAGAGGAAACCCCTGCATGTGCCCAGGCACCTCGACCCCAACCAAGTCTAGGATCGTAGGTGCCAAGTCCAAGGTACTGACCATACGAGGGTCGGAGACACCGCTCTCGAGATTCGGCCCAACAACGATGAGGGGCACATGCAGAAGCTCGTCATACAGTGAAGCAGGATGAAGGAGGCCACCGTGCTCTCCGAACTCCTCACCATGATCCGAGGTCAGCACAACCACCGTGTTGTCCAGAAATCCCTGAGCCTCCAGGCGAGAGAACATCTCACGGAGTGCGTCATCCATGTAGCGAATTCCGCGATCGTAGTCTGCGACGATCGAGGTGAGTTCCCCCTCTGAGAGGGTCTTTCTTACGTTGCCTTTTACCGCCTTGAGATTGGCACTTGTCGCCACAAACTCACGCGGTTCGCGTCCAAAAAGATCATCGTAGCTCGCCGGGCTCTGATAGGGGGAATGTACTTCGTAGGTGTGAAGAAAGGCGAACACGGGTCCGCTCGAGCTGCGCTTTGCCGCGCGGAACTCGGCGACGAGGGTCTCGGTTTGCCAAACGATTCCTTTGTCGGCCTGGATCTTGTCCAAGAGCCGGCGCCTTGACACAAAGCGATCGAAACCCTGATCGAGACCAAATTTGGGTCCGAGGAAGCCCCCTCCCGTTACCGCAAGGGTTTGGTATCCGGCATCCCTCATAACTTCGGCCAGTGTCACCAGTTCCTCCGGCGCCACGTGATCTGGCCTCTCCGTTGCCCTCGCCACCCACGAAACTCTGTGAGTCTCCTGGGATAGAGACGTGAACATCGTCGTATGAGACGGTGGTGTTCCGTGAGTGTTGACGAAGGCGTGGGTAAAGCGAACACCCTTCGAGGCCAACTGATCGATGAAGGGAGATGTCAGGCGCGGATAGCCGGAGGAACTGAGGTGGTCCGCACGGAGAGTATCGACCGAGATCAAAAGTACATTCGGAGCCTCAACGGGTGTCGCAGGCCGCAACGAGGCAGCGGTGCTGCGGGTCGAGCCGTCTCCGCCACAACTCAGGACGCAGCCCACTAGGAGGCAACCGAGCGACGTGGATCTCACCCGCGTGGAGCGAGTCCATTGGATCAACTACTGGAACTCCACCCTGACGTCGAACCCGATTCGAAGCCATCCGAGAAAATCTCGTCAGCGGGCGCGTCATCGACCAAAACCTCGACCTCGGCGACGACACCCCCGTGATCCGTGACGATGACTAGATGGTATCGAGTACTCTCGTCAGGGGTGACGACGACGTTGCCACTGGCAGCCGGTAGCTCCATCGAAGCATCGTGAGTGATCAGGCCGGCAACGAAGGAACCCGCCGTGAGATTCCACGACAGAGTGGAACTCTGACCCGAGGAGATGGCGCTGGGGCTCGCCACGAAGGTTGCAGCTGGACTAGCTGCCTGGAGTACTGTCGCCATCTCATCGACCGCGGGGCTACCGGTGCAGGCGCCGGAAAAAACCATGAGACTGTGAACTCCAGCCGAAACACTGGCGTGATTCGATGGGCTCACCTGAGGAAATCCGTCAAACTCGGCACAACCACCGTTCCAGCCCCAACCTGCAAAGGACTCCGAGTTTTGATTTGGATCGAGGAAGGCAGTCGGAGAAAGTCTCTCGGTCGGTGCGGCCCGTAGAAAGCCCACCGGGAGATTGGATGTCCCCGTGGAGTTGTTGGCTGCCGGAGACTTGTTCGTCGGCGTGCCTCCACTTCCCCTATTGATAACGACGGCGTTGAGTTCGGACGGGGTTAGGGCGGAGAAGACCGCCTGGCGAGGATTGAAGAAGACGTCGCTCCCAAAGCTCGACTCGTCAAAGACGTTGCCCTCGTAGGTCGTGAAGTTCTCGTTGCAGGGACTGGGGCAGGTCGTATCGTGATCGAAGATTGCCAATCCAGAGTTTCCGGCAAAGTACGAGTCATCGAGGGAGCCAGAGCTATCCAGTGGGTCCTGAAGGTCTGGCCCAACGAAAACCGCCGCTCCTCTCGAGGTGGTTTCGGTCCGCATTCCGCCCGGGCTGACCTCGTTTCCGACGAAGACGTTGTTAGCGAACTGCCCGATGTCCGAACCGTAGATGTGCAAGCCGCCGCCTTCATGATCCGCAGAATTTCCAGCAAAGACAGTGTTCGAAATGTTCACCAAGGAACCCGTCCTGAAGGTCGCTCCCCCTCCCATGCCCTTGGAGACACTGTTGGGGTCGGTCGTGTCGATTCCAAATGCACTGGAGCCGAGCACCATCGTGTCGGTGAGATCCAGATCGACGAGGAGGCCGTAGAGGGCTCCGCCCAGTGAATTGGACGGAATGATGTCGTCGACCGAACAGTTCGAGAAGACGGACGCACTCACCGTCATCGGCGCCCTGTTCTCGACCGTTGTTCCGTCCTGGCATGCCCCCGACTCACGAACCTTGTCGCCGACGACATAGAGACAGCCGCCCAGCTGAGACTGGTTTCCTTCGAAGAAAGAGTCGGTAACCTCTACCCTGGCCGGTGGATAGTTGAAATCCTCAGTACAAATATCGTTGGAGTGCGCGGCAATCGCTCCACCTCGACCTTTCTCGGTCGGGCCCGAACGACCGTTGGCGACATTGGTCCGGAACTCCGATGAGGTCACCTCGATCGCCGACCGGTGGGAGGCGATGGCTCCACCGAAGGCAGCCTCGTTGTTCCAGAACCTCGAACCGATGACGATGACCGTGACGTCATTCTCGGCCATGATGGCCCCACCCTCGGGAGGACTAGGAGTGGTCCCTCCAGCGGAGGGCACGGCAACGTTGTCGACAAAGGTGCTGTTGACGACCAGGACTTCAGAATGAGAGTTCAACGGCTGTGCGAGCGTCTCGTAGTCACCCTTGGCCATGATTCCCCCACCGGCAAAGGCGGCCTCATTGCCCTCGAAACGAGTGTTGAGAACTTGTAGGCGCGTGGTCGAACCGGCGAGGGAATTGTAGACGTGGATCGCGCCCCCTAGGGAGTTGTTCAAGTGCCCGGTAACATTGCTCAAGTTGTCCAAGAACAGCGAATTCTGGAGCACCACCCTGGACCCTTGCCCCACCAACATCGCGCCGCCGTGGTTGGTCGTCGTGTTGTTCAGGAACTGGCAGTCGATGAACTGAACGTCGCCCTCGCTCGAGATATGAACCGCTCCACTGCTCGGGCCGGTGGTCTGCGTGGGTACCGCACTGTTGTTCTGGAAGACACAGTCGACGAAGGTGGCCTTCGCGCCGCGCATCATGATCCCGCCTGAATTGCCAATGGTCGTCGTCTTCCCATTGCGAAACACGAGTCCCTCGAAAGTCACCCAACCAGCTAGCGACGGATTGGTGATCGTGAACTCCACGAGGCGGCGGCTACCGCCTCCGTCGATGAACGCAGTACCTGGAGTCTCCGCCCTCACGGTAAAGGCCACATTGGGATTCGAGATCAAGAAGAACAGTTGTCCCGACGGACCCATCGGGGTGTACGAACCCGGTGCCACCTCGATCACATCACCTTCTTGAACCCCGGCGAGGGCGTCTCTCAACTCGACCGAGGTGGAAACGGGAATCACGCGATGACTTGCCGAGAGACTTTGAGCGCTGAACGCTAGGACTGCGGCTACCACATAGACAAGGACACTCGAGCGAGGTATTCGTGCGTACATGGCAAAGCATGATACCTGACTGTTTGGATCCCGAATATCGCCCACGACTCAAAAAGCCGACCCCACCAACATGCTATCGTCGCGGCCCAATGTCGTCATCGAGGCACTCGGTACCAGCAACCGCCGCGGGCGCTTGCCCCTACTAGGAACATAGTCCGGCATGGTTTTCAGCTCGACCGTCTTTCTCTACGGCTTCCTGCCGCTCTTCCTCCTCGTCTACTGTCTGCTCCCGGCCCGCCTCCGCAACGGTTGGCTCCTGCTCTCCAGCCTCTTCTTCTATGCATGGGGAGAGGTGTGGTTCGTTCTCGTGATGATGGCCTCCATCCTCATCGACTTCAGCGCCGGCCTCTTCATCGCCGGAGCCAGACTTCGAGGGCCCGAAGACGATGTCCCGCTCCTCGAGGTCGGCGGGGAAAGGACTCGACGCCAAAGGTTCGGGCTTCTCTTCTCGATCGTCACGAACCTAGGAATCCTGGTCAGCTTCAAGTACTTCAACTTCCTAGTGGATTCGTACAACGGTCTGCTCGACATGGTTGGCCTACCGACACTGCATTGGGAACCGTCGTTCTCCGCTTTCCTGCCCCTAGGAATCAGCTTCTTCACCTTCCAGTCGATGAGCTACACCTTCGATGTCTACCTCGGGCACGTCAAGGCCACTCGAAACCTACGGAATTTCGCTACCTACGTGTCGATGTTTCCCCAACTGGTGGCAGGACCGATCGTCCGCTATCAGGAGATCGCAGCGAGCCTGATCCAGCGAACGGTCCGGCTCTCGGACTTTTCCTACGGAGTTCAACGCTTCGTCATGGGACTGGGGAAGAAGGTGATCCTTGCCAACGCCTTCTCGGTACCAGCGGATCAGATCTTCTCGATTCCCAACGCGGAACTGACGCCGGCGCTGGCTTGGCTCGGAGTTGCTGCCTACACCCTCCAGATCTACTTCGACTTTTCTGGCTACTCCGATATGGCGATAGGTCTAGGCCGAATGCTCGGCTTCCGCTTCCTGGAGAACTTTGACTACCCCTACATCTCCCGGTCGATCACCGAATTCTGGCGGCGCTGGCACATCTCGCTGTCGAGCTGGTTCAAGAGCTACGTCTACATCCCGGCGGGTGGGAGTCGCGAGGGTCCTCTGAAGACCTATCGCAACCTCTGGCTCGTCTTCTTCCTCTGTGGCCTCTGGCACGGAGCAAGTTGGAACTTCGCATTCTGGGGGCTCTACCACGGGGTCTTGCTGATCGTCGAGAGGATGCTCCGCACACCCGCAGAACCGGCGACGCCAAATCTCTTTCGCTTACCAAGAGCCGCTGCTTGGCTCGGCCACCTCTATGTCCTCCTGGCCGTCATGATCGGTTGGGTCTTCTTCCGGGCCGAGTCGTTCGGACAGTCCTGGGCGTTTCTGAAAGCGATGGCCGGATCGGCAGAGGGTAGCGGTCTCGCCTACTACCCCGCGCTGTATTTCGATAGGCAGTTGCTGCTAGTGACTCTCGTGGCCATCGTCGGGTCGTGTCCCGTTGTGCCGTTCCTCGCGTCAAAGCTGAGCAAAGAGCAACCAAGTGAATCGAGGAGCTCTCGTCGGTGGGTCCAGGAAGTCGCCGACTTTTCGGCTGCAGTCTTCGTGCTGGCGGTGTTTCTCCTTTCCGCGGTGAAGCTAGCGTCGACGACCCACAATCCTTTCATCTACTTTCGGTTCTGATCATGAAGCTAAGAGCCGGATCCGCATCTAGTTCCTCGAGAGTCGTCCAGTGGTTGCTCACCGTCGGTTTTCTCCTGGGCATCTCGCTTCCCATGGTCGACTCCTTCCTGAACCTCGACCCAGCTCCCGACTTGCTCGAGTTGAGAACTCTAGCCCCATTCCCCCGCGGCCCTTGGCGATTGTCAACGCTCCCAGACCTTCCCGAGAAGCTCGAGGACTTCGCCGATGACCACTTTGGATTCCGCAATTCCTTAGTACGTCTCGACAGCCGTCTCCGCCTCCTTCTCGACTCGGATCCCTACGACTCCAAGGTCACTCTCGGCAAGTCCGGGTGGCTCTATCTCAACAACGGTGGTTGGATGGACGACTATCGCGGCAGCGACCCGTTCACCAACCAAGAATTGGAGGAGTTCCGACGTCGCTTGGTCGAGCGCCGGGATGTCGTCACGGCACTCGGGAGCCGATACGTGCTAGTGATCGCCCCCGACAAACACACGATCTATCCCGAGTTCGTTTCCGACCGCTACCGTCCCATCAGTCCCAATCGCCTCGAGCAAACCCTTCACCTCCTCCAGACAACGACGGATGTCGAGATCGTGGACCTCAGACAGCCGCTGAGGAGTGCCAAGAGCAAGGGCCTGCTGTATGAGCCCACTGGCTCACACTGGAACGATCTCGGTGCCTACTTCGCGAGCGTCGCAATTCAGGAGCAGATGATCGCTAGAGGGCTGTCGACTCCGATGAAACGACTGAGCGCATACAACGTCGTCCGAGGCCAGGAGCGTGGATCCGACCTCGCCCGCGTCCTCGGCCTCGGCGACCAGTTGAGTCAGCCTCGTATTTCCCTCGAACCTCGCCGCCAGATCCGAGCACGATTGACATTCGACGGAATCCTCTTGAAACCTCGTGCTCGGAGAACCGGCCCGCGGATTCCTGTCGAGGACTCCCAACGCTTCGCCTACCAGGGCACGGATCACTATCTGCCTCGGGCCGTGCTCTTCCGTGACTCCTTCGCGCGCGCCTTGCTCCCCTTCATGGCAGACCACTATGAACGAATCGGCGTCTACTGGATGGCCTTGCGCCCCTCCGTGGTCCGACACGAACAGCCTGACGTGGTGATCGAAGAGATGGCCGAACGCTTCTTCATCCAGCTCAAGTGGCTCCGAACTCCGTTGATCGAGGAGCTCCCCAGTCCATCAGGAATCTTCTCCAATGGATTCGAGGAGGGCGATACCTCGCAATGGACTCTCGAAGACGATTGACGAGTTGACTTCATACCCAGGGCTTCTTTCCGGGAATCCCAAGCGGAATGCTCCTGCGATAGGCGCCCGTAGTCACGACCCTAGTCCACCATCCGAACCTGCCGCGAATCAAGATCCGGCGGGAGGCTTCTCGAGCACCCAGGTCGTCATGCAGCGAAGGCCCTGCACATTGGTGGTCTTGATCGGATCGAGTTGCCGTGCCTGGAGACGTTCGGCTCGCTCGAGCAGGAACTCCTCGTCGACGAGGAACCGTTCGCTGCCATCCGGGAGCTCGAAACGCTGCTCGCCCCGGGAGACCAATCGATCCTCGATTCCGATCTTCGAGGCCAGACGGACGAACAGCATGCCCTCACCGCGGAGTACTCGCCACAGCTCGCCAAGCATCTGATCAAAGTTCGCGACGTCGCTCGCGAAGTGCAGGACGGCGCAGCTGAGCACCACATCAAAGGTCGCCTCGGGCCACGGTAGGGCAGCGATGTCGCCCACGCGAAAGCGACCCTCGGCCTCGCTGGCGTCTGCCGCCGGACGGGCTCGGCGATAGGACCTCCGCAGGTGTTCGATCGCCCGCGGATCCTGGTCGACGCCATGGACATCAAAGTGGCGCCCAACCAAGAAGTGGAGATTTCTCCCCTGGCCGCAACCGGCATCCAGGATTGAGCTGCCGGGGCGTACCCTCCCCTTGAGCAGCTGGTCGAACCAGTAAATGTCGATATTGCCGTAGAGTGATTGGAACTCCTCGCCCAGGTCTCGAAGGGCTCCGGCGACTTGCCGCGGCCGCGGACTAGACACAACGAGTCCTTCTCCTGGCCAGTCTCTTTCTGGTCATCCGTCGGCCTAACGCTCCAGCACGCCCGGGATCTCTCGCGCCTGCCGCCGACAGTCGTCGAGGAGTGCCTCAGCCTTCTCGCGACTCTCGGGATCGTAGACCAGAGTCAGAGTCTGGACTCCGAGGCTTGCTAGAGAGGTGGCGCCTCCGGCGGGGTCCAGACAGCGCGCGGCCTCCTCGCAATCGGCGAAACGGTCCGCAGCATCTCTCGCGGTGGCGCGCGCCACGAACTCGACGAGGTCACCGGGGGCGTCAGGCACCGCTTCTCGGAGCGAAGGCACCGAACCGTGAAGGTGTTGATGTAGGACATGAAACATATTGCCGACAAAGGGGGGATCCCCGGTCAGCATCTCGTAGGCCAGGATGCCTAGCGAGTAGATATCGCAGCGACCGTCGATACGGGTGCCCCGAATCTGCTCGGGCGCCATGTAGCAAGGAGTTCCAACCCCGGCGACGTCTTCCTGGAGTTTCTCCGTCAGCGCGATCTCGGGGGAGAAGGCGAGTCCGAAGTCCATCAGCTTCACCTGTCCCTCGTACGCGAAGGCGACGTTGGAAGGCTTCACATCACGGTGGACGATGCCCCGGTGGTGGGCCGCGCCGAGGGCAGAGGTCAGCTGACGCAGGATGTCTCGGGCCGTTTCGGGAGGCAGTCGACCGGCGCGGCGAATCGCCTCGTCGAGGACGATTCCAGCCACGCGCTCCATCACGATGAAGAACGTAGCGTAGGCCTCCTCGGTATCGTAAACCTCGACGATGTTCGGATGGCGCAGTTGCGCAATGGTCCGAGCCTCGTGACGAAAACGCTCGGCGAAGTGCGGTTGATAGACCAGTTCGTGCGACAGCATCTTGATCGCGACGGGCCGGTTGAGGGTTGGATGGACCGCCTCGAAAACCAGCGACATCTTGCCTCGTCCCAGTTCACCGGCGAGGCGATACTTCCCCACCTGCTGGATCCCTCCGATGGAGATCAGGCGCTCGCCCAAGATGGCGGTGAGGAATCTCGCGATCTCGGGAAGATCCGACATCAGGGCCTCGACCGTGGCCTTCCGCAGGGATAGGCACCGACAGGGCGTCACCGCGATAACATCGGCGGTTCGCGGTCGGCCCGTCAGAAGGGCCATTTCACCGAAGATCTGGGTGCTCTCGAGATGAGCGAGGAAACGCTGCTTTCCGTTCTCGTCGAGGATCGGGATGCGCACCTCGCCCTCGACGATGACGAACATACGGTCACCGGGCTCGTCGCGGGCCAGAATTCGCGTCCCGGCCGGGTAGTCGACGATCTCTACTTTCGCAGCCAGCTCGGTCGCCGCTGCCGCACTCAGCGACGCGAAGACGTCGACGGATCTGAGGAACTGAGCGACCTCCATACGTTGACCTCCTGGGGATTTCTCTCATCATATCGCGTCGGCCGACCGACGAAGGGTCCTCCGCGGCACCCGCCGCACAGCCCACCCCGTACATCACTCCGAGACTCCAGCTAGAATCGGCTCCGCATGCCAAGTTCCAGTGACTCAGGCGTCCACGCGACTCCCGTAACCCCCGCCAAAGAGGGAGGACTGTCAACCTTCGGCGGAGTCTTCACGCCTTCGATCCTGACGATCCTCGGCGTCATCATGTACTTGCGCTTCGGCTGGGTACTCGGCAACGTGGGGCTGGCCGGCACGCTCCTAATCGTCACCCTGTCGACCGCCATTACCTTCCTCACCGCCTTGTCGGTGGCAGAGATCGCGACCGATCAGCACATCCGCATCGGCGGCGCCTACTACATGATCAGTCGGTCCCTCGGCCTGGAGAGCGGTGGTGCGGTCGGCATCCCGCTCTACATCGCTCAGGCCCTGTCCGTAGCTCTCTACACCGTGGGTTTTGCCGAGAGTCTGGTCGCCACCTTCCCCCGCCTCGACCAGCGTACGGTAGGACTCGTCACCACCGTACTCGTCGCCGTTCTCGCTCTCAAGTCCGCACGAGCAGCGATCAAGGCTCAGTACTTCATCATGGCGGCCATCGCGCTGTCCCTGATTTCGCTATTCCTGGGAGGGCCCGCCGAAGGTACGGTAGAAGTCGTGAGGGTGTCCGCCACCGTATCGCCTGGATTCTGGACCGTCTTCGCCGTCTTCTTCCCGGCCGTCACCGGCATCATGGCGGGGATTGGAATGTCCGGCGACCTCGCAGACCCAGCCCGGTCCATTCCCAAAGGCACCCTCGCCGCCGTCGGTGTCGGGTACCTGATCTACATGTCGCTCCCCATCCTTCTCGCTTCGCGGGCGAGTTCGGCCGAACTGATTGCCGACCCGCTGATCATGCGACGCATGGCCCTCTGGGGCAACGCCATCCTGCTCGGCGTGTGGGGAGCCACCCTGTCGAGTGCAGTGGGATCGATTCTCGGCGCACCCCGGGTCCTTCAGGCTCTAGCCCGCGATGGAATCCTCCCGAAGCCCTTGCAGTGGCTAGGACGCGGCGCCGGCCCCGACGACGAACCCAAGGCCGGCACTCTGGCAACGTTGGCCCTCGCGTTGGTCGCGGTCTACTTCGGCAACCTGGACATCATCGCCCCCATCCTCACCATGTTCTTCCTCACCACCTACGGCGTGCTGAACATCGCCGCCGGCCTGGAACGCTTCCTCGGGAGTCCGTCGTTCCGCCCGACCTTCAAGGTGCATTGGGCCCTGTCGCTCATCGGGGCCCTGGGCTGCATCGCAGTCATGCTCCTGATCAACCCCGGCGCTACCGCGATCGCCGCCATCTTTGTCGTCACCATCTACGTCTGGCTGGAACGACGCGAGATGCAGGCGGCCTGGGGCGACGTTCGCCAGGGGATGTGGATGGCGATCACCCGCGCCGGTCTACTCCGCCTCTCCTCGAATCCCGACTCAAAGAATTGGCGCCCTCACCTCCTCGTCCTCTCGGGCGCGCCTACCCGCCGCTGGCACTTGATCGACATCGCGGATTCTCTGTCGCACGGACGCGGCTTGATTACGGTCGCCACCGTCCTGCCGACCGACTCTGTCAGTCCAGAACGGCAGTACTCGATGGAGTCGACCATCCGCGAATATCTCCTCGACCGGGGAGTCCAGAGTCTGGTCCGGGTCGTCACCGCTCCGGATCCCTTCAACGGCGCCGAGCAACTGATCAACGCCTACGGACTCGGTTCGGTGACCCCCAACACCATCGTCCTCGGCGACAGTGAGGACGAGGACTATCGCGAGCAATTCTGCGCCATGATCAGCCAGTTCCACGCCGCTCGCCGCAACGTGGTGATCGTTCGCGAGGGCGAGATCGCCTTCGGGCGCCGGGGTCGCATCGACGTCTGGTGGGGCGGTTTGCAGAACAACGGCAGCCTGATGATGATCCTAGCCTTTCTGCTGAGCACCAGCATCTCGTGGAACCGTTCGACCGTGATCGTCAAGATGGTCGTTCCCCACGACAGCGCCGCCGAGGGCGCGCGAGTCAACTTGAAGTCGATCCTCCATCGCTCCCGAATCAAGGCGGAGTGCGAGATCGTCGTCGGTGAGGGTCGCCCGTTCGATGACATCCTGCTAGAGTCCTCGCGCGACGCCGACCTGGTGTTGCTCGGTCTGGCCGAGCCGGCCGAGAACTTCGTCTCCTACTACGAAAACCTACAACGACGGGTGCGAGGACTGCCGACGACGGCGTTCGTCCTTGCCGCCGAAGACGTTTCCTTCGGAGAGGTTCTGCTCGAGAGAACCTAGCTGAATCGAGCTATCCTGCTCGACAAATCCTGACCTGCTCGACAAGTCCTGACCTGATCGACAAGTCCTGACCTGATCAACAAATCCTGACTTGATCAACAGCCTGATTTGCTCGAGCAACCTCGCCGCCTCGGAAAGATCCGACGGCAGCCTCCCCTTGTGATTCCCCACGGCCCGACGGCCTAGAGAAAGTAAGCACTATGGCTCAGTTCATCTTCACCATGAAAGACATGCGCAAGACGACGCCGCAAGGAAAGGAGATTCTCAAGGGAATCTGGCTCTCCTTCTACCATGGCGCCAAGATCGGCGTCCTCGGTAGCAACGGCGCGGGAAAGAGTACCCTGCTGCGAATCATGGCCGGCGTCGACAAGGACTTCGCCGGTGAGGCCTTCGCCGCCGAGGGGACCTCGATCGGCTATCTTCCGCAGGAGCCCGAACTCGACCCGAGCAAGACGGTTCGCGAACACGTCGAAGAGGCGGTGGCCGAGACCCGCAACCTGCTCACCCGCTTCGATGAGCTGTCAATGAAGATGGGCGAGGAGCTTTCCGACGAAGAGATGGACAAGGTGATCGCCGAGTCTGGTCGCGTCCAGGATGCCATCGAAGCCGCCAATGCCTGGGAACTCGACCGAACCGTCGAGATCGCGATGGACGCCCTCCGCCTGCCCCCGGGTGACGCCGACGTCACCAAGCTCTCGGGAGGAGAGCGTCGGCGGGTCGCTCTCTGCCGCCTCCTCCTCCAGAGCCCCGACATGCTTCTCCTCGACGAACCCACCAACCATCTCGACGCTGAGTCGGTCGCCTGGCTGGAGCGCTTCCTCCACGACTACAAGGGCACCGTGGTCGCAGTAACTCACGATCGCTACTTCCTCGACAACGTCGCCGGTTGGATTCTCGAACTCGACCGCGGCGCCGGGATCCCCTGGGAAGGCAACTACTCCTCCTGGCTCGAGCAGAAAGCCAAGCGCCTCGCGTTGGAGGAGAAGCAGAGTACCTCGCGTCGTCGCACCCTCGAGCGGGAGCTCGAATGGGTTCGCATGGCACCACGCGCCCGCCACGCCAAGGGCAAGGCTCGTCTCAACAACTACCAGTCTCTCCTCGAAGAGGACCAGGCAGCCAGTGGCCAACAGGGCGGCGCCGAGATCGTTATCCCCGCCGGTCCCCGTCTTGGCGATGTCGTGGTCGAAGCCGAGGGCCTGGCCAAAGGCTACGGCGACCGCCTCCTCTTCGACGGCCTCGACTTCCGTCTCCCCCCTGGCGGAATCGTCGGCGTGATCGGGGCCAACGGCGCGGGCAAGACCACCCTCTTCCGCATGATCGTCGGCGAGGAGACCCCCGACGACGG
>JAIOJS010000425.1 GCA_019911795.1 Thermoanaerobaculia bacterium
ACGCAGCGGAGGCCTGGCGGCAGCTTTCGAACGAGGTCGAGGTTGGTCGTCAGGACGATGCGGCGTGGCTGGCCCTCGAAGAGCTGCGGGCTCGGCTGGCCGATCACGACTTCGAGGCCGCCACCGCACTCGTCGCCGACCCTCGTTGGACGAGGCTCCCGTCCTCGTCCCGCGCCATGTTCTTGCAGTCGGCAGGGGAAGTGTTGTTTCTGGCTGCGCGGTACGAAGACTCGCTCGCCGTCCTCGAAGAGTCGCTCCATTTGCGTCAGAACGACGACCCCACGTCAGCGGCCACTGCACGCTCGCTCCGCGAGGTCTCGCGGGTCAAGATGGCGTTGCGAGACTCGACAGGAGAGGAGAACATCGACCGGGTCTTGGACCGTTACGATACCCTGCCGAACGTGGCCCTCCAGAAAGCGCGAGCGCTCTCCATCAAAGCCGGATTCGCTTGGCACCGCCAGGCTTTCGAAGACGCGGAGTCTCAGTACCGCAAAGCTCTCGACCTCAGTCTGGCCGCGGCTCCCAACAGTCCGACCCTCGGCGCCCTATGGTTCAACCTCGGGCTATTGGCGCATCAGCGGGGTGAGAACGATGTCGCCGGCGACTACTACCGCCGATCGCTCGACTACGAGGAGAACTCTGACGCCGGCGGGAGAGTCACGGCCTATGCCTTGAACTCACTCGGACTGTTGGCGCGCGAGATCGGCGACCTCGAACGGGCGATGGACTACTACCAGCGAGCCTTGACCATATTCCGTCGGATCTCGCCCGAAGGCATCGAAGTCGCCGGGATCCTCAACAATCTGGGCCGGGTTTACACCGGCCTCGGGGATCTGGCCTCCGCCGAAGAGTGCCATCGCGAGGCCCTCGAGTTGCGCGAAGCGATTCGTCCCGATTCCCTCGATGTGGCGGCCAGTATTCACAACCTTGGGATAGTGGCACGCCTTCGCGGCAACCTTCCAATCGCCCGCCGTCAACTCGAACGTGCCTTGGAGCTCAAGAAGCATCTCGTTCCAGGAAGCCTCTTGGTGGCGACGAGCCTAAGTGAGTTAGGTGAAGTTGCGCGCTCCGAGGGTCGCCTCGCGGATGCCGAGGCACTCCACCTGGCCGCCCTCGAACTGAGACAGGCCATCGCGCCAGATCTGCCAGTGACGGCGGACAGCTTCGTTGCCCTCGGCGATATCTCCTATCAACGAGGACGGCGCGACGAAGCTGCCGAACGATGGAGTCGAGCGCTGACAATTCTAGAGCTCCACCAAAGCCGGCTCGAACTCACTCCCGAGGAGGAGGCGGGACTGGCCGGCTCCTTTCAGGCCTACTACCGCAAGTACGCAGCCCTGCTCGCCGAGGACGGAAGAACGCGAGAGGCCTTTGAGTTGCTGGAAAGATCGAGAGCCCGGGCTCTGCGGATTCAGATCGAGCGGCGGAATCTGTCTGCGTCCAATCGTGTCCCGGCCGCGCTGCGGTCCGAGCAGCGGCGGCTGGAGAGGAAGACCGATCGCGCCAAGGCCCATATTTCTCGCCTTTCGCCGGATGCCGACGAACTCGAGCTCAAGCGCGGGGAGCTACGAGAGCTCCGTTTGGAACAGGACGACTTGGCGGTCCGAATCCGCAAGGCGGCGCCCGACATTGCCAGCCTCGGTACACCGGACCCGGTCACGGTGGAACAGATCCGAGACGCTCTCGATCCCGGGACTCTCCTCGTCGAGTTCGCGGTCGGATCGAGCGCTACCCAGCTCTTTGTCGTCCATCCTCAGGGGGATGGAGGATCCTCAGTGGATTGGTTCTCGCTGCCGATCGGGGAAACGGAGCTGGCCCGTCGCGTCGATCTCTACCGGGCCTTGATCGCCCGGGGACGAGGCGATCGGGGTCACAGCGCCGTCGAAGCCGCTCTCCTCGTTCAAGGTGCACGGCTCTTCGAGACTCTCTTCGGTCCGATCCTCGAGGAGGTCGACCGAGCCGAACGGGTCCTGATCGTAGCCGAGGGACCCCTTCTGGTCTTGCCCTTTGCCGCCCTCGTCGTCGACCTGCCGTCGGTCCGCTACCTGGGGCCCTCCAAACCACTCCACTTCAGTCAATCGGCTGGCCTCTACGCTCAGCTCCTCGCCAGGCGTCGTGATTCAGGCGCTGAATCACAGACGCTCACCATCTTCGCTGATCCTGAGTATCCCGAGAGTTCAGCTCTGGTCCGAGCTCATCAGCTTCGGCCGCTACCGGCGAGCCGTCGCGAGGCGGAGAGAATTGCTGATCAATGGCCGCAACCGACGACCCTCTACTTGGGCTCTGAGGCCTCGGAAGAGAACGTCAAGTCGTTGGCTCCCATCGGAGTTCTCCATTTTGCTACCCACGCGCTGCTGGATTCTCGGCGCCCCCTCGAGTCCGCGTTGGCGTTGGCGATGGCGCCCGATGTGTCCTCGATGCATCGGTCCGGAGGCGACGACCTCCCGATGGCAGAGAACGGGCTCCTTCACGCCTGGGAAATCATCGGGAGTCTGGACCTCGCGGCCGAACTCGTGGTGCTCTCTGCCTGCGACACTGGGAGGGGACTCGAAGTGCGGGGCGAGGGCTTGATCGGCCTCGCCCGGGCCTTCCACCACGCCGGGGCTCGTTCGCTGCTGGTTTCTCAGTGGCAGGTCGAGGATCGGCTCACCGGAGAGTTGATGGTCGACTTCTACCGCCACCTCGGCGCCGGCGTGACCAAGGACCTAGCTCTGTCCCGCGCCCAGCGGGAGTTCCTTTCCGGCTCTCTCGGAACGGAGGCGCAACATCCCTACCACTGGGCCGGCTTTCAACTTCTCGGCGACTGGCAGTAGCTCCTACGACTGCAGTAGTTCCCGGAGCTGCAGTAGTTCTCGGCACCGCAGCCGTCGGGTCAGTTCGGATCCTGCCCGGCAACTTCGAAGATCACCAGATCGGACGCCACGGATCGGCCCGAATCCAGCTCAGCGAGCACCCGCCAATAGTGGACTCCAGCCTCCAGCGGCAAGGTCGCCGGCCAGGGTATGGCGGTGTTTGTGGCCTCGCCAGTCCACTCGAGTTCACCTTCGTCGTCGAGGAGCTGGACTCGATAGGAGCGAGCCTCGGCGACCGGCTTCCAGGAGAAGACTGGCTCCCCACTCACCGCACCGAGTGGACCCACGGGCACTACGGACTCGATGCGAGACGTCGAACGCCAGACAACTTCCTCGGGGGTTTCGGTCGTTTCGAGCGGACTAGACTGGGGCTGGGATACCAGAAGGAAGGCGCACCCCGCGGCCACAGCCGCGGCCGCAGAGAGCCAAACTCTGGGCCGGCTCCAGGCTCTTGTCCTGACGGCGTCTGGCAGGATCACCGCATCTGGTGCCATCGGGTCGACGTCGGAGGCCCCCGCCTCGACCGCGACCAGCACGCGGAAGATCTGTGCGCAGTCGGGGCAGAGACAAACGTGGTCCATGAGCGCTAGACGTTGCTCCGAGGAGTACTCCCCCATGGCGAGGCGCTCCCAGTCCTCATCGCTAGGGTGACTACCGCTCCGCGACACCGCCTCAACGTGAAGGGTCATCGATACCTCGCTTTCGCAGTCCTCGACGAAGGTCGGCCATGCCCCTCGAAACCAGATTTCGCGCCGTTTGATACGACCATCCGTACATGCTCATGATCTCTTGAACCTTAAACCCAGCGAGGTGCGCTCGAATGGCTCGGGCGCGATCCTGCGCCAGCTCCCCCAAAACCTCGTCAATAGTTCGCGCCAACTCCTTCGACTCCAAAGCCCGGTCTGGACCCACTTCGGTCCTCGTCGCCTCCGTCAGTGAGACGGCTTGCCGAGTCATTACTTCCTGCCGCTGTTCGCGCCGCAGGACTCTCAGCGTCTCGCGGACGGCAGCTCTATAGATATAAGAGGAGGGGTGATGGATAGTCTGCTCACCCGACACCTGTTTCCATAGGGCCGTCAACACCCGTTGCTCGATCTCGCCACCATGCAACTCGGCTCCGGCTCCCCCGGCTCGCGACACCGCCGCTCGGATGAGTCGGGAGTATCCTCGCACCAGGTTCTCGAAACGTTCTTCGAGCGGCGGCAAGCAGGCGCTCAGCGGCTTGGACGGCACCTCGGTAGCTTACCATCCGCCCACGGATCAGACCGGCCGGCCAGAGGCCAGCTGACTCGGCGCTGACCCCCTGAAGCGGCGGCGGCGAGCAACCCGTCGTTGTCCCGACAGGAGCTGGTTCGCTCCCGAGAGCCTCAGCCTCTCGGTCTCATGAAGCAGCCGCTGATCAGTACTGGATCAACGACACCAGGTTCCGGCCCGCGAGGCGCTTCCGCGGCTCGAGGAAGGTCAGCTCGACGAGGAAGCCCATGCTGACCACCGTGCCGCCGAGCTTCTCCACCAAGGCTGCCGTCGCCTCCGCGGTGCCGCCAGTCGCCACCAGGTCGTCGATGATGAGGACCTTTTCACCCGGCTTGATGGCGTCGGCGTGAATCTCCAGGGTATCGGAGCCGTACTCGAGGGCGTAGGAGGAACTCTCGGTGTCGGCGGGCAGCTTGCCCGGCTTGCGCACCGGTACGAAACCGGCATTGAGGTTGTAGGCGACAATCGGCGCGAGAATGAAGCCGCGGGATTCCATGCCGATCACCTTGTCGATGGTCTGTCCGGCGAAGAGCCAGACGAAGCGGTCAACCGTCATCCGCAGAGCCTTGGGGTCGGCGAGGAGGGTGGTGATGTCGTAGAACAGGATGCCGGGCTTAGGAAAGTCGGGCACTTCGCGGATATATGTCTTGAGATCTTCCATGATCTATTCTCCTCTTGGGGTCATCTTTGATTCGGTAGTCGGGTCGACGTCGCGGGACGGCCAGCCCGTGGGTTTGATTCAGAACTCGATGCGAAAGACGTCGTCCTCGATCTCACCGGAGGGTTCGACCACCCGGCAATCGTCGACCCTTCCAGCGGGAGGACCAATCGCCAACTTGGCTCCAAACGAATCGAGGGCCTGGACGCTACCGCGGGCCGCGACGTCGACGGTGCCATCGGGGTGGTTGGATGCCTTGCCGGCTAGACCGAGAACCTCGGCCTCGCGTCGGGCAAAGTATCGGAAGCCCACTCCCTGGACCTTGCCGACAATAAGCCAGCGACGCGTTGTCGTCTTCTTGCTCATGCTTCCTCCACTCTCTTAGGTCTGGAGGCTCCCTGTGCACCCCGTTTGACGAACCAGAAGCCCAGGACCAGCAGGACGACGAAGATCACGGTGATCCAGTTCAAGTAGGTGTGGAGAAACTCACTGATCTTGGGTCCAAAGAGGTAGATCAGTCCGGCCACGGCGAAGAACCGCAGGGAACGGGCGACGATCGACGCGAAGACGAAGATCTTGAAGTTGATGGCAAAGGCGCCGCCGGAGATGGTGAAGAGCTTGTAGGGAATGGGCGTCAGGCCGGCGATTCCGGTCGCCCAGGCGTTGTACTTCTCAAAGTAACGCTCGACGGCAGCGATCCGCTCACCATGGAACAGGCGCTTGAGAATGGGGCGACCTCCCCAGAAGCCGATACCGTATCCCGCCATACCTCCCAGGACCGACGCCACCGAGCACACGGCAGCAAATAGAAAAGCCTTCGATGGATCCCCGATGCAGAGCGCGATCAAGAGGACGTCTGGAGGGATGGGAAAGAAGCTACTCTCGGCAAACGAGATGGCGAACAGGGCCCAGACTCCGTAAGGGGTCGAGGCAAAGCTCTCGACCCAAAGCAACATGTGGTGCAGAGAGTCTCCTAGCTGGTCCCAAAGAGCTCGGATCGATTCCATTATCTACTCTCCCTCCGGCATCCAGCCGTGTCGTCCCACCAGGGGAACGAAGGCCACTCCGCCGTGCTCTTCGCGGAGGAAGCTGCCGTCCTCCTTCTTCTGGTAGCAAGCCAGAGTTTGCTGTTCGAGATCACCTTCGGGGATCACTAGACGACCGTGAATCGCCAATTGGTCCAGAAGAGGTTGCGGCACGCCCGGCGCACCCGCCGTCACGACGATGCGATCATACGGTGCCATCTCGCTCCACCCGACCGTGCCGTCAAAGGTCTGAATCTTGATGTTGTCCACTCCCATCGCTCGCAGTCTTCGATTGGCACTGCGGGCGAGCTCTCCGATCCGTTCGAGACTGAACACCCAACGAGCCAGGAGTGCGAGAACTGCAGTCTGGTACCCGGACCCGGTGCCGATCTCCAGGACCCGGTGGTGGGGTTCCACGCGAGCGAGTTCCGACATGCGGGCCACCACCCACGGTTGGGAGATCGTCTGGCCACTGGAGAGTGGGAGGGCAAAGTCTCGGTATGCCTGCGGCCAGAGGTGCCGACGAACGAACTCGTGGCGGGGAACCCTCTGGATCGCGTCGAGCACTCGCTGGTCGCGAATGCCCCGTTGCTCGAGGAGACGCACTAGCTGTTGACGCTGGTAGGCGTAATCGGCGGCCGCCATCACTCGACCCAAGTGAGGGCCGCCTCTTCGATCTGTCGTCGTACGTCGCAACAGCCCTCCAGCACATCGTAGTCGGTCAGATCGAGATGGAGTGGGGTCAACGTCACCTTACGCTGAGAGAGAGCGGCATGGTCGGTACCGGCCTCATCCTCCCACTCCGGAGTGCCGGCAATCCAAAAGTACTTGCGACCCCGCGGGTCGGTCTTCTCCACCACCGACTGTACGTAGCGTCGGTGTCCGAGGCGGGTCCACTCGACACCGGTGAACTCCTCGCAAGGGAAGTTCACATTGAGGAGAAGCCCGGCTGGCAGCGACGCAGCAAGTAGTGTCGTCGCCAGACGCCGAGCGAAGTCGGCCCCTCGGGCAAACGAGAAGTGCTCGCCGATCTCCTGGCTGAAGGCGACCGAGGGGATGCCGAGCAGGCTCCCTTCGAAGGCGGCACTGACCGTTCCCGAATAGGTGACGTCGTCGCCAAGGTTGAGACCGAAGTTGATCCCAGACACGATGAGGTCGGGAGGGTCGTCCTTGAGCAGGGCCATCACAGCTAGGCTCACACAGTCAGTGGGGGTCCCATCGACGGTATACCAGTCGTCCTCGATCTTGCGCATGCGCAGGGGGCGATGCAGGGTCAGCGAATGTCCGCTGGCGCTCTGCTCACGGTCCGGCGCCACGACGACGACCCTCCCCAGGGAGGAGAGCTCCTTGGCCAGGAGCTTGATCCCCTCGGAGAAGATCCCATCGTCGTTGGTTACGAGAATTGTGGGCATACCGATGTACTAAGAGTCAGGGACTAGAGAAGCGAGGGACCTCGGTCAGTCGATGTAGCGGCCGATGATCGGCGCCAGGTTCTTCTTGGTCTGCTCCGGAATCATCGAACGTTCGGTGATCAGGGAATGGGCGAGCGCATCCTTGCAGGCGCAGGTCCGAGGACCGGACTTGGCCAGTTGAGTGACGACCTCTTTGACGACCTCCTGGGCCATCGTTGCGTTCTGCTGCACGACTTCCATTACCGCCATGCCGCTCACGTCGTCCTCTTCCTCGTGCCAGCAATCGTAGTCCGTCACCATCGCGAGAGTGGCGTAGCAGATCTCCGCTTCGCGGGCCAACTTGGCTTCCTGCAGATTGGTCATACCGATGATGTCCATTCCCCAGGCGCGGTAGACCTCGGATTCAGCTCGGGTCGAAAAGGTAGGGCCTTCCATGCAGATGTAGGTGCCGCCCTCGTGGACGGTAGCGCCGGCCTTGCGGGCACCGCCGACGAAGGTCGGGATTAGATCGGGGCAGACCGGGTTGGCGAAACCGACGTGGGCCACCAAACCGTCGCCGAAGAAGGTATCCACCCGGTGACGGGTACGGTCGAAGAACTGGTCGGGCACCACGATCTCGGTCGGGGCGTACTCCAGCTTCATCGAGCCGACCGCACTCACCGAGATGATGCGCTCGACACCGAGGGTCTTGAAGGCCCAGATGTTGGCCCTAAAGTTCAGTTCCGACGGCAACAGGCGATGGCCACGCCCGTGGCGCGGCAGGAAGGCGACCTTCTCACCCTCGAGGGTTCCCAGGACAAAGACGTCCGATGGATCCCCGAACGGGGTTTCGATTCGACGCTCTTCATCGATGACGAGGCCTTCCATTCCGTAGAGGCCGCTGCCTCCCAACACTCCAATACGATAGTTGTCCATGCTCTTATCTCCGATCATTCTGTCGTTGACTGTGGTTCTACGACTGTCTCTGTCTGCCTCGGACAGCCGTGCCGTGTTACTTCGAATTGGGGTCTCGGAAGCCGAGCCTACCCCTGAATGGCGTCGAGAATCTCGAGCGCGGTGGCTAGCGCCCGCCGTCCCTCGACTCCGTCGACGAAACGCCCGGCCTGCCCACGGCACGCAGCGAGAAACGCCTCCTGCTCGCGGACCAGGGGCTCGGCCTTCTCCACCGCAAGTTCCAGGGGTTCGATGCGAGGGCCGCTGTCCTCACGATGCAGGCGGTAGCCCTTGATCTCCTGGGCTTGATAATCCAGCGAAAAGTAGGTCGACGGATAGATCGCCCGTAGCTTGCGGGCCCGCTCGAACGAGACCCTCGAGGCGGCGAGATTGGCCACACAACCGGATTCCATCTCGAGCCGAACGGTGGCGAGGTCGATTCTCGGCGACAGGACGTCGATGCCGGTGGCCCGAATCTCACGCACCGGCGTGGGATCCAACGTGTGCAAGATCTGCAGGTCGTGGATCATCAGGTCGAGAACGACGTCCACGTCCAAGCTGCGGGGGCTGAAGACGCCGAGCCGTTCGACCTCGAGGAAACGGGGCGCCCCCTCAGACTGATCCAAAAGGCGCTGCACGGCCGGGTTGTAGTACTCGACGTGTCCCACCGCCAGAACCCGGCCGGCAGCTCGCGCCGCGGCGACCAGCGAATCGGCCTCCTCCAACGAGGCCGCGATCGGCTTTTCGACGAGAAGATGACAACCCCGCTGGAGAAGCTCCACTCCCAGTCGAGCGTGATCCACCGTAGGCACGGCAAGGATGGCAACTTCGAGTTCCCGGGCCAACGACTCAAAGGAGGGGAAGACCCTCACGCCATGTTCAGCCCCTATCGACGCCGCAACCTCCGGATTCGCATCAAAAAGGCCAACGCAGTCGACGCCCTCCATCTGCGACAGTATCCGAACGTGGTGACGCCCGAGGGCGCCAGTGCCGAAGACTCCTGCCTTGAGACGGACCTCAGCCACCCCGGCTCCCGCGTTTGCGACCGGGTGGGTGGCGGATCACTCCGCGTTGCGTGCTGGAAACGAAAGTGATGAGGTCGCCGACCACGGGATGAGGCGAGGCTAGGGAGTTCAGTTCCTCGAGAGCGCTAGACAGGCTTAGCCCGCGGCGAACCAGAACCCTATAGGCCTGCTCCAAGGCCTCGAGACTGGCTTCGTCGAATCCCTTGCGCTCCAGCCCGATTCGATTCAAGCCGTAGCACGCGGGCTTGCCGCCGACCGTCTTGACGAAGGGCAGAGCGTCCTGGGTTACCACCGAGTACCCGCCGACGTAGGCGTGACGTCCGACGCGACAGAACTGGTGGATCGATGAGAAGGCGGAGATCGTCGCATCGTCGCCCACCTCCACGTGGCCGGCTAGGGTCGCGGCGTTGGCGAACACCACCCGGGATCCGACCACGCAATCATGGGCAATATGGGAATAGACCATAAACAGGCCGTCGTCTCCAACCCGAGTCAGCCCTCCACCCTTCTCAGTTCCTCGGTGGACGGTACAGAACTCGCGAAACTGGTTACGATCGCCGATCTCGAGTCGAGTGCGTTCACCGCCGAACTTGAGGTCCTGTGGCTCGAAACCGATACAGGCGTTCGAGAAGACGCGATTCTCGCGCCCAAGGACGGAAGGGCCTTCGACCATGGCGCCGGCGCCGATCTCGCAGCCGTCGCCCAGGGTGACGTCCGCGCCGATCACGGCAAACGGTCCGACCGTGACTCCCGTTCCCAGCGAAGCGCTTGGATCGACCACCGCGGTGGGGTGTATCGTCGTCGTCATCATTCGACCCAGGTGCGAGAAATCAACGATCCACCATGGCCGAGGACATCACGGCCTCGGTCACCAGCTGGTCGTTGACGTAGGCCTTGCCTTCGATCTTGCTGAAAGTACGGCGGAGCTTGAGAATCTTGACCTCGAGAATGAGCTGATCCCCAGGAACGACCGGTCGACGAAAGCGCGCGCGGTCGACGCCGGTGAAATAGATCAATTTGCTCTCGCGATCGGGGACGTCGTGCAGCATCAGGAGACCACCGGCCTGAGCCAAGGCCTCGAGGATCATCACCCCCGGCATGACCGGCGAACCGGGGAAGTGACCTTGGAAGACCTCCTCGTTCATGGTGACGTTCTTGAGAGCTCGAATCGACTCCCCCGGCACCATCGCGAGGACCCGGTCGACGAGCAGCATCGGATATCGATGCGGCAGAATCTGCTGAATCCACCGACTGTCCCACTCGACGGTCGATGGCGCCTTGCTGTTCTCCTCGCCTTCGTTACTCACTCAAACCTCCAGAATCTTTGCCGGAACTAGCTTCAGGGCCTGCGACCCGATCGGTCTCTCGGTAGCGCTCGAGGGCCCGTAGCCGCCTAAACAACTCTGGAAGTCGAGCGACCAGGAGTGCGGCTCGACGCCAGTGTCCTAGCGGGGTCGCCGGAATCCCACCGACCTTCTGTCCCGCCTCGACGTCCTGCAGTACCGCCGCGGCGCCCGCGACCTGAACGCCATCGCCCAGTTCGAGGTGGTCTGCCGATCCCGACTGCCCCCCCATCACCACTCCGCGTCCCAGCCGAGTGCTTCCGGCGATACCCGCCTGGCCGCAAATAACGCATCCTTCACCGAGGCGGACATTGTGCCCCACCTGAACGAGATTGTCGAGTTTGCTATGAGCCCCGATGAAGGTCTCGTCGAGGGTGGCGCGATCGATCGTCGTGTTGGCACCAATCTCGACGTCGTCGCCGACGACTAGGCGTCCGATCTGTGGCACCTTCATCATGCGACCGCCGTGAAGAACGTAGCCGAAACCATCCGAGCCGAGGACCGCCCCCGCGTGAACGATCACCCGCCGTCCCAGTTCGGTATCGCGATAGAGCACGACCCGTGGATGAAGGACGCTCCCCTCCCCCACGCCGCAGTTCTCGCCGACCACGACACCGGCGTGAAGCACGGCATCGGCGGCGATGTGAGTGCCCGCGCCCACCACCGCGAAGGGTCCGATCGAGGCGGACTCCGCGATCTCGGTGTTCGGGTCGATCACCGCGGTGGGATGCCGCCCGGGCATCTGAACGCTCTTCGCCTCGAAGCGTCCCAACAGCGTGGCCATGGCCCAGCCGACATCCTCGCAGACCAGTTGGTCACGCTGAAGGCCGGACTCGAACTCAGCGACCAGGAGGGCGCCCGCCCGAGACTGAGCGATCTCGCCTCGGTAGCGGGGGTCGGTGAATGGAGCGATGTCGAAGGGATCCGCCGCCGTCAGCGACCGAACCCCTCGAATCTCACGCGTTCCATCTCCGTGTACCCGCCCGCCGAGAAGTCCAGCCAGTGCGCTCAGGGAGATCCCTGATTCCACCATCACTCGCCGCCCCCTCGACCCATCATCGGTTCAGGATGATCCTGGTGCTAGCCGCTGACCGCGTCGAACCGCTGAATTACCTGACTGGTGATGTCGACAGAATCCTCCGCAAACAGCAGGCCGCTCCGGAACTTGTTGAAGATGAGACTGTAGCCACCCTCCTTGCCGATGCCATCGATGATGCCGATAACGTCCTTCTCGATCGCGGCCAAAGCCTCGTCGCGAAGCTTGTTCAGTTCGCTATCCGCATCCTCCTGAAAGCGCCGCAGGGCAACCGCCTTGCTCTCGTACTCTTTCTTCATCTCGGCGAGGCGATCGGGCGAAAGCGACTGGGCGCCCTCTTCGAGGCGCTTGGCGAGGTCGGCGAGACCCTGCTGCAGGGTACGACCCTCGGCCAGCTTCTCATCCTGACGAGCCTTGATTTTCTCCAGTGCGGCCTTGCCCCGCTTGCTCTCCATCACGATACGGTCGGAGTCGATCACGGCGATCTTCTGCTGCCCCTGGGCGGCGGCGGGGACGATACTCACCACGGCTCCGACAATCGCAAACAGTAGGGTGGCTCCGAGGGTCTTCTTCATCTTGCCAAACATTGGACTGGCTCCTTGACACTGGTCATGTTGTTGTAGAACTTGGCACGCTCCCGGTAGGGTCGGTGCCTCGGAAGATTGGGCGCTTCTTAGACGATCCCGCCTTAGAAGCTCGTCCCAACATCGAACTGGAAGGATTCAAAGCGGTCGCCCGGCTTTTCATCCAGATTACTCGCGTAGATGAATCGTAGCGGCAGGCCGAAGACTGGTACGAACATCCTCAGCTCGGCGCCGGCCGAGTAGCGGAAGCTGTCTCGCTCGTAGTCGACCCCGAGACTCGGGTCGAACACCCCACCGGCGTCGGCAAAGAAGACGACGCGGAAAGGTCCCCCGAGCAGCACATGGTACTCCAAACCGAGTTCGGCGAACTCGGTACCACCGAGGATGTTTCCGAACTGGTCGCGAATCGCATTGCCGTTGTCATCGCGCAGGAAGAGAGACCGGTTGGCAAAGCCACGCACGCTCCTCGACCCTCCGATGTAGTAGCGCTCGAGAAGGGGCAGATCCTGGTCGCCAAATGGCTTGAGGTAGCCGGTCTCGGCGTTGATCCCGACCACGGTGCGCACCGGCGCCCGAGTGACCGGGCGGTAGTAGGTGAAGCTCACTTCTGGGCGCCAGAACTCGACCTCGCCACCGAGGAAGCCACCCGCGTATTCGACCGAAGCGTCGAACCGCATGCCTCGGGTCGGCTCGATCCGGCTGTCCTGGCTATCGTAGAGCCAGGCCGGACGCAGGGTCGACTTACGGTATGAATCCGTGAAGGTATCGATGCCGCCCGTGGCATTGGTGCTCTCGATCCGCGAGCTCAGATCGGTCAGCGAATAGCTCGTGCGGAAAGAATGGAAGAGGCCGACGCTGCGACCGTAGGTCAGGACCACACCGGTCTGGTCCTGACGCTGTCGTTGGTCGATGAACCGGTAGTCGAACGAACGGTCGAAGATCTGGAAGCCCGCCGACTGGGGACGATCACGGATCCACGGAATGAAGTAGGAGAAGTCGTAGCGATCGGAGGTGCCACCGGTCTGGACCGCCACCGAAAGTGTCTCTCCGCGGCCGAGGAAATTCTGGGTGCGGATCGAGAACTGTCCGAAAAAGCCATCCAGCTCGCTCCAGCCACCGCCAAAGAGCAGCTCGGTGCGGTCCGCCTCCTCGCCCTGAACGCGTAGGTCGACGGTGTGCTTCTCGGTATCGAAGTTCTCGAACTCGACCGGGTTGTCCTCGTCGAGTTTGAAGTAGCCCAGCTGATTCAGTTTGTAGAGGCTGCTGCGCAAGGCGCCCATATTGAGAACGCGGCCCTCTTGGACTCGGAATTCACGCCGTAAGACGCGGTCGCGGGTCCTATCATTACCAGAGAATTCGAGGCGCCCTACCGTGTACTGGTCGGCCTCGGCGACGTGGATGAGGATGTTGGCGACGTTGTCCGCCGCCTCCTTGAGTTCGACATCGACGGTCGAGTAGATGTAGCCCGAGTTGCGATACAGGTCGCCGATCGACTCGACGCCCTTGTCGATGGCCGACGCCTTCAGCCACTCGGTGCGCGGCCGGTCGAAGGCGCGCAATAGCAGTTCGTCTGAATACACCTCGTTGCCGTCGACCGAGATTTCACCGAACTTCCAGCGCTCTCCTTCGTCGATCGGGATGGTGAGGAACAGCCGCCGCTTCTGCTCTTTGACCGATGCCGCATCGGGTTTCAGAGCGCGGATCTCGAGTTCCGGTTCGCCGATGAGCAGGTTCTTGTAGCCCCGCTCCCGGTAGAGCTCGCGAACTCTCTCCATGTCCTCTTCGTAGGTCGCTGGGTTGTAGAGATCGCGCTTCAGCATCTTGCTGAACACCCCGGTAGGACGAGTCTTGCGCATGGCGAGGCTGAGCCGAAAATCCGAAAATACGGTATTGCCCTCGAAGTTGACGTCTTCGATCTTGACCTTGTCGCCTTCATCGACCGAGAACTGAACCCGTACCTCACCGACGTTCACCTTCTCGATGGTGTGACTCACTTCGGCGAAGCGGTAGCCCTTCTCGGCGTACATGTCCACGACGGCGCGCTCGAGTCGAACCAGTTCTCCCGTCTCCAGGGGCAATCCCTCTCGGACCCGGATGCGATCTCGATCGACCCGGTCCTCGACGTCCGAACGGTTCAGCTTCTTCAATCCCTCGTAGTCGACGGACCTGAGCAGAGGACGCTCTTTCAGGGTGATCTCGAGCACGATGCCGTCACCCTCGGAGTGCTCCGAGATCACCAGGTCATCGATCAGGCCGCGGTCCCACAGAGTGTGGATCCTGCGGTTCAACTCTAGGATATCGAGTGGCTGTCCGATCTCGAGACCTAGGTAGTAACTCACCGTCTCCGCCGAAAGCGAGGTCAAGCCCTCGTATTCGACGCCTTTGATCACCGGCCCGCTAGTTGGCGGGGCAAGTTGCGCCACCGACGCTCCTGCCATGACCAAACACCAAAGGGCCATGCCCGCCACCCTTGTCGCCAGGGCGCCAATTCGGCCCTCGCACAGATTCCCATTGTCAGTCATACCAGTCTCAGTTCCATTTGTATTCTTGGGCAGCCGAAGGATCCTCGGCGCGATTCCGGGCGGGCCGGACGCCCAAATATACCCTCAGTACGGCGGGAGCGCCATCGGGGTTCGATGGACGACCACGACGAGCACCCCTTGGACTCCCGCCGGAGCGCGGGATTAGTCAGCAAGAGCCGGGCCACCCGCCCGCCGCAGCGATCGATCCCGATAGCCTACGAACGGGCGGAGACCGTGATCTCTCGACAAGACGATGTCCCGGCGAGACTGGATTCTAGCGAAACTTGGTCCTGGCGAAACTTGGTCCTGGCGAGACTTGGTCCTGCTGCACCATCACACGGCGATAGAACTCGGCTGGGGACTAGGGCTCGGCGAGAACCTCCGACTCCGACTCGGCCGTCCCTGACTCGGGTTCCGAGTCAGATCCTGAATCCGCTGCCCGATCGTCCTCCGCAGCGCTCTCCAACCGCTTCGACTTCGAGAACTCGCTGACCCTGAGATCCAGGCCTTCGGCACCACGGTCGACCTCGATGCGGACAATGGTCTCACTGCGACGCGAGATAAGAATCTCGGAGACAGCGTCCTGCACATAACGCTGAATCGTCCTACGGAGAGGGCGGGCACCGGTCGAGGGTTCGATACCAGCCTGCTCCAACAGCCAGTCCTTCGCGACCTCTGAGACACCGACACTCAGGCCTCGCTCCGCCAGAGTCTCGTTGACGTCCTCGAGGAGAATATCGACGATCGACCGCAGGGAAGCGGCCGACAGCGGCTTGAACACGATGACCTCGTCGAGGCGATTGATGAATTCGGGACTGAACTGACGTTGGAGTTCGCCGAGAATCTCCTCCTCCAGGAAGCGGAAGTTCTCGTCTTCACTACCGTCCCCGAAACCCATCCGACCCTTGTGCAGGACCAACTTGCTGCCGACATTCGACGTCATCAGCACGATAGCGTTGCGGAAGTCGACGCGGTTGCCGTAGCTATCGGTGAGCACTCCGTCATCGAGGATCTGGAGCAGCAGGTTCGAAACGTCGGGGTGTGCCTTCTCGATCTCGTCGAACAGGACGAGAGAGTAGGGCTGGCGGCGGATCCGCTCGTTGAGCTGTCCTCCCTCCTCGTGCCCAACGTATCCCGGTGGGGACCCGATCAGCTTCGACACGGCATGCTTCTCCATGTACTCACTCATGTCGAAACGCACCAGCGACTCCTGAGAACCAAAGAGGAAGGACGCGAGTTGGCGAGCGACCTCCGTCTTGCCAACGCCCGAGGGGCCAAGGAAGATGAACGATCCCACCGGACGCCGAGGGTTGCTGACCCCGAGACGAGAACGTCGAATGGCCCGGCTCATCGCCGCGATCGCCTGGTCCTGTCCGACGATCCGGCGACGGAGGATCGCTTCCATGTCCATCAACCGCTCTGCCTCTTCGGCTTCGAGACTGGCGACCGGGACCCCCGTCCAGGACGCAATGACGTCCTCGACGTCCTCGGTCGTCACCAGCAGCCGGCCCGATTCCTCGGCGGTGCGGGTGAGGCGTTCGAGGTCCTCGCGGAGTTCGATCTCCCTCTCGCGGAGGAACACCGCACGCTCGAAGTCCTTCTCCGAGATGCCGCGCTTCATGTCCTGCACGACTTCCTGGATCTCACGTTCCAAGCGGCGAATGTGCTGCGTGTCACGGACCCGGCGCAGCTTGACCTTGGCCCCGGCCTCGTCGATGACATCGATCGCCTTGTCGGGCTGGTGCCGATCTGTGATGTAGCGCGAGGACTGCAGGATGGCGACTCTCAGCGCCTCGGTGCTGTAGCGCACCTTGTGGAAAGTCTCGTAGCGCTCGCGAAGTCCCTCGAGAATCTCCAGCGTCTCCTCTTCGTCGGGAGGCTCGACCTTGACCGACTGAAAGCGCCGCATCAGCGAGCGATCGCGTTCGATGTACTTGCGATACTCCTTGAGGGTGGTAGCGCCGATACAGGAGATCTCACCGCGGGAGAGAGCGGGTTTCAGAATATTGGCAGCGTCCAGCGACCCCTCGGCGGAACCGGCCCCCACCAGCGAGTGGATCTCGTCGATGAAGACGATGACGTCGGGACTGCCCTGTAGCTCGGTGAGAATCCCTTTGAGACGCTCCTCGAATTGACCGCGGTACTTGGTTCCGGCCACGATGAGCGAGAGATCGAGGGCGACCAGACGCTTGGTGGCGAGCGACATCGGTACCTTGCCCTCGACTACCCGCTGGGCCAAGCCTTCGACGATCGCGGTCTTACCCACCCCTGGTTCGCCGAGCAGGATCGGGTTGTTCTTCGTCCGCCGAGAGAGGATCTGGACGATTCGCTCCAGCTCGCTGTCGCGACCGATCAGCGGGTCAAAGGCGCTCTGAGTCGCGAGAGCGGTCAGGTCCCGGCCGTACTCGGCGAGGAAGGGAAGGTCCTTCTTCTGCTGCGAGGCCTCACGTTCCTTGGAGATACGTGTCAGTTCTTCTCGCACACTGTAGAGGTCGAGTCCCTGCTGCGTGAGGATGCGCATAGCCAGAGATCCTTCGACCCGCAGCAGCCCGACCAACAGATGTTCCGAGCCGACCGACTGACTCATCATGCTCTCCGCCTCGTGCGAAGCGTAGGCGAGAATCTTCTTCGATTCTTCGGAGAGCGGCAGCTCGGCGGTCGAGGAAATGCGGTCGACGAATACCCGCTCGCCTTCGATCTCGCGGCGCACATCTTCGGGCTTCACGCCGAAGTGGCGAAGGAGCTCGCTGACGGTTTCCTCTCCTTCTCTCAGGATTCCGAGGAGCACATGCTCGGACTCGATCACTCGGCTCCCCAACTTACTCGCCTCGTAGCGAGCGAAGAAGAGAGCTCGTCGCGCCTTCTCATTATACTTCTCGAACATACTTGATCGACCCTCCCTGCGCGATCAGCGCCGTCCCGAGTCCGCAGAGTCCAAGCGGCTGGATTCGCCGAGCAGACCCTCATCCAGCAACAAAACTCTACCACACCGGTCTGCGATCTCCGGGTTATGGGTAACCAGTACCATGGTCGTTCCATGCCGTGAAGCCATGGACCGCAAGAGCTCGAAGACGTGATCTCCCGTCTCCGGATCCAGGTTCCCAGTTGGCTCGTCTGCCAGCAGTAGTGGCGGTTCGAGAAGAAGAGCTCGACAAAGCGCCACGCGTTGCCGTTCACCTCCCGAGAGCTCGGATGGGTAGTGATCCTGGCGCTGTTTCAGTCCCACTTCGGCCATGAGTTCCTCCGCCCGTTGTCGTATCCAGTCGAACGGTCGCCCTGCGATGCGCCCCGGCAACATGACGTTCTCCAAGGCATCGAAATCCGGGAGGAGTTGGTGAAACTGAAACACGAAGCCCACTTGCAGGTTGCGAAACCGAGCCAGAGCGCGACCGTCCAGACGGGCGACTTCCTGTCCCCCGACGGTCACCTCGCCCTCGTCTGGTACATCGAGTCCGCCGAGGATATGGAGTAGGGTCGATTTGCCCGACCCCGATGGGCCAACAATCGCAATGCGCTCTCCCGGCTGGATCGAAAGGTCGATGCCGCGCAGCACCTCCACCCGACGTCCGGCGTCGACGAAAGTCTTGACGACGCCTCTGGCCTCGACTCCAACGCTCATCGCCGCAGTGCCTCCACCGGCGGCGCTTGCCCCACACGCTGAGCGACGAAGTAGCAGCTCGCCCAGGCCAACACCATGGTCAAGCCGAGAACGGAGACGAGATCTGACGACTGAACGTGGAACGGGAGGTACTCGAGAAAGTACACGCGGTCCGGCAATCGCACCCACTGCTGAGCATCCAGGATCCAGGCCAACCCGCCTCCCAGGACGCCACCAACCAGAGCCCCAGCTCCCGCCAGCATGCCGCCCAGGAGGAGGAACGCCCAGCGCAGCTGACGCGGTTCGGCTCCCATCGCTCCGAGCATACCGATCTCGGTGCGCTTGTTGGTGATGAGGAGAGCGAGGTCGGCGACCAGAGCCAGAGCGGCCACGAGAATGATCAGCGAGACCGCGACAAACATGACGGTCTTCTCCAATCTAAGGGCGAAGAAGAGAGGTCGATTGAGTTCCTTCCAGGTACGAAGAGTCGAGCGCGGCGGCAAGAGTGCACGGACCGGTTCGACCAAGGCCGTGGCTGCTTCCAGGCTCCCGGTTGTCACGACGATCGAAGAGCGTCCAGTGGCCGTCAGCGTCCGCGCCATGTCGATCGGCAGGGCGAGTCGTTCGACTTCCTCGGTGCGTCCGCTCTCGAAGGTGCCGATGAGCGGAAGACTCCTCACCCGGGGCTGAGGCCCGAGGGGACCCAGAGTCGGTAGCGGCGAGATCACCTCGAGCTGGTCACCGACCTGCAGACCCCATCGCGTGGCCATATCAGCCCCGATGTAGAGCCCCTCGACCGTTCCTCCGGCGCCGGGAAAGAACGACGGAAGATCGCCGGAGAAGCCGAGTATCTCCGCCGGCTGCACCAGTCCGCCGCTACGCAGCCAGCCCCGCCCGCGAACGATCTCCTGGACCCTCACCACGCCGTCGAGTCCCTCGAGGCGCTCGCGAACAGCGGCGACGTCAGCGCCGACCGGCAGTTCGATCTCCAGGTGGGGCGTCCGCTCAAGCACCTCGGAGCGGAGCGCATCCTGAAGTCCAGCCAAGGCGGCCAAGGCCAGGACCAGCGCCGCCACCCCGAGCGCGATACCTCCGGCGGCGACCGACGAGAGAAAGTTGACGAACGCGTCGCGACGGGCGCTGCGCAAGAACCGCAGCGCCAGCAACGCCGGGAGAGGCAGTTTCCAGGGCCAGATCGTCAGCCGACTACTCCGTCCTGGGAAGTGCTGCCCATCTCGGTCACTGATCCTCGGGACTGGAGTCGCTCTCGGAGCCCGGATCACCGTCGGCAGTGGACCCCTCGCCGGGAGGTTCCGCCTCCGAGGTTTCGTCCCGCGGCGCCACGGGGCGCATAAGGGGAAAGAGGATGACGTCGCGAATCGACTGTCGGTCCGCGAAGAGCATGGTCAGTCGATCGATACCGATCCCCTCACCGCCGGCCGGAGGCATGCCCATCTCCAACGCCTCGATGTAGTCCGCGTCGAAGCCGTGGGCCTCGACGTCTCCGGCGTCGCGAGCCGCGAGCTGCTCGCGAAAGCGGTCCGCCTGCAACCGCGGGTCGTTGAGCTCGCTGAAAGCGTTGGCCACCTCCATACCGCCGATAAAGAGTTCGAATCGCTCGACAAAACGTGGATCATCCTCGCGCTGCTTCGACAGAGGCGAGATGTCGACCGGGTAGTCCACGATGAAGGTCGGCTGCACGAGGTGACGCTCCACCGTTTCATCGAAAAGGGCCATCAACAGGTGACCGTACGAGCGCGTGGCCGGCAGGTCGATCGATCGCGCCTTCAACTCAGCCTCGACGTCTTCGATCGTCTCGAGTCGTTCGGCCACGATACCCGCAAAGTGGGTGATCGCCTCCCGCACACTGTAGCGGCGCCACGGGCGGGTCAGGTCGAGGCGCTCGCCGTTCCAGCGTAGTCCGGAGTCGTCCAGCAGGCGCTCCTCCAAGTGGCAGAAGAGTTCCTCCGTCAACTGGATGAGAGCCTCGTAGTCGACAAAGGCCCAGTAGAACTCGAGCATGGTGAACTCGGGGTTGTGTTGGGTCGAGATCCCCTCGTTGCGGAAGTTGCGATTGATCTCGTAGACCCGATGGAAGCCCCCCACCGTCAACCGCTTGAGGAAGAGCTCGGGCGCGATGCGCAGGTAGAGTTCGAGGTCGAGGGCGTTGTGGTGCGTCGCGAACGGCTTGGCCGCCGCCCCCCCCGCCATCAGGTGCATCATCGGGGTCTCGACCTCGAGGAACCCGCGGTCGTCGAGGAAGCGTCGGATCTCGCGCACCAGGCGCGAACGAAGCTCGAACACCCTTCTCGACTCCTCGTTGACCATCAGGTCGAGATAACGCTTGCGGTAGCGGACCTCCACATCGGTCAGGCCATGCCACTTCTCCGGCAGCGGGCGCTGCGCCTTGGCGAGGAGTACGAGATCCTGCAGCAGTAGGGAGAGTTCCCCCGCCCGGGTACGCATGACGACGCCGCGAGCGCCGACCACATCACCGAGGTCGAGGCGGTCGAGCAGGGCCAAGACCTCGTCCGACATCTGCGGCCGTCGGACAAAGAGTTGCAGCTTGTCGTCGCCCTCTCCAAGATCGATGAACTGGACCTTACCGTGGCCCCGAATCGCGCGCACTCGCCCGGGGACCCGCACCACCGTCGCCGCGGCGTCGAGCGCATCGCCATCGAGATGCCCGAAGCGGCGGTGAATCTCCGGAGGCTCGCCGTCGTGATCGAAGGAGTGCGGGAAGGCCTGGACCCCCAACTCGACCAGTTCGTCGAGCTTGCGACGGCGGTTAAGGATCTGTTCGTTGAGTTCGGACATGCAGTTTCTCCTGCCGTCGACAGAGATACCTCACCAAAGACACCTCACCGTCACGGCGTAAAGCGCCGGCGAGGATCCCCTGCGGCACCCTGGAAAGATATCAGAGTCTCTGCTGTCCCGTTTGATCAACTCCGTGTGCTTTGGACGCCCCGTTTTCGACTAAGCCCACGGGATCAACCAGACGGAAGACCGGGTGGTCGTGTCTCGCTTGGCCGGTCTCCGAGGAGGTCGCTTCGGATCACGCGCCCGGTTCCGAACTCGCCTCTAGCCAGTCTCTGACACCGACCGAAGGAGGTTCTCGTCGGACAGTACTCGACTGAAGAGCGACTGCAACTTGCCGGCGGCCTCCCGACCTGCAACCAGGACCTCGTCGTGGTCGAGGGGAACATCGAGCAGTCCGGCTCCGAGGTTGCTCACCACCGAGACCACCGCACAGCGCATCCCCATATGATTCGCCGCGATCACCTCCAGGACGGTCGACATGCCGACCAACGTCGCCCCGAGAGTGCCGAGCATCCTCACCTCAGCCGGTGTCTCGTAGCTAGGTCCCGACACGCCCGCGTAGACTCCGTCGTGGAGTCCGATCGATGCCGCTTGGGCATTCACGTGCAACAGAGCGCGGAGCTCCCGATCGTAAGCCGTCGTCATATCCGGGAAACGTGGACCCCATTCACTCGGAGGATCTCCCTCGAGCGGATTCTTCCCCATCAGGTTCAGGTGGTCTTGCAACAGCACCAGGTCGCCAGGCCGCAGCGACGGATCGACCCCACCCGAGGCGTTGGTCATGATCAAGACCTGGGCCCCGAGAAGGGCGCCTAGTCGGACCAGAAAGACCGTTTGGGCCGCGGTAAGCCCCTGGTAGCCATGGACTCTTCCCCGGTAGTAGAGCACCACTCCACTCGGAGTCGACAAGAGCTGGAACTCCATCGGGTGCCCGACGATTCCGTGAGCCGGGAAGGGAAGTAGCTCTTGGATCGCACCGCTCGCCAGCACCTCCGAGCCCAGGTCGATGGCGAGTCCAGATCCGGAAACGAGTACGGTGGACGGGCGGGGCCAACCCCTCGCATCCCAGTCCGATACCGCGGCGTCGAGTTCTTTGACGAGATGATTCATAGCGCGCTGAGAATAACCCGCCGCGCCCTCGGTCGCCTAACCCAGGCGCTCGAAGAGCGGCGTGGCACCCTCTCGGCCGCTCCGGCGGACGCCTCGACGAGACCCGCTTATGGACTGCCTTGAGCTCTAGTGACTGCGTTGAGCTCTAGCAACTGCGCTTAGCTCTAGCAGCTGCGTCTATTTGTTGCGGTGCACCTGCAACCAGAGGCCGGTGTACTCCCGAAGCAGTCGCATCCGCAGCAGTTGGAGATCCTGGGCAAGGGGAAGATCGCCGTGCGTGATTGCCTGCGAAATCTCGTGATCGAAGCGGCTGACGAAGAGGTCCGACAACCGTGTGGTGAGCCGGGCCCGCAGGAACACCGGAGCCTCTTTGGTGATCGCCGTATCGTCGAGAATGCCGCGGATCTCCTCACTCTCCTCCATCGACCGAGACCGCAACGCCGCTCCCCAGACCAGGAAGTCCTCCAAGGTCCGGTTGCAGTCGGTGGCGCCCTGGGTCAGATTGCGGTAGGCCATCACCTCGCGCGGTTCCAGTCGGTAGGGAAAGAGTTCGGGCGACAGCACGGCACTTTTGGGGTCGATGTCCTCATCGACGCCGTCGAGGGCGTTGACCAGTTCGCGTCGGTACTCGAAGAGCAACTCTTCGTCCCAGCCGGGACGACGACTCAGAACCTCGTCGATGGGGGATGCCTCCAGCGTCTCCGTCCCATCCTCTTCCGTCTCGGCGGCTTCGAGCCGCGACAGACTGTCGTCGGGAACGAAGAGCGCCTCTCCCTCGCGCAGTCCGTTGAGGCGCGGGATCAGATCGCGCACATGCTGCCGGAGCCGAGCCAACTCCTCGAGGCTCAACGTCTCGTTCTGCAGGTTCTTCTCGAAGCTCTCGACCTCCTGACGGAAGGTGGACAGTTCGGTGTCGAGGGCGGAGTCGACGGTGACCTCGCGCTCGAGCTCGAAGATACGTTGGTAGTCGGCGACGATTCTCTGTTCCTCGCGCCGATACAGATGCTGGATGTGGTTACGAAGATCGATGTTCGTCTCGACGATGGACATCAACACGTCGGGATGGAAGAACAGCTCACCCAGGCCCACCTTGCACTCGCGATACTGATGAATCAACCGCGGTTCGATCAGGGAGTCAAACGTCTCGACCCCCATCATCCTCCGACGGAACTCGTCGACCTGATGCTGAGCCGCTTTCAAGTCGTCGGGACCGAAGTCGCTACTGCCGACCATCTCCCACAAGCTCTCGAAGATCTGTCGCATCTGCGACTTGCTCCGCAGAATCCAAGGTCCCTGCGGTCCCTGTGCCTCCTCCGCAACCTTGGTGATGAGGAAGTCGATCTTGTCGTTGTGGTCCTGCGACCAGTTCATACTCCGATAGCCGTAGAGGTAGAACTTGACGAGCTGCACGATGATGCTGTCGTTGTAGTTCTTGACCCGTTGGAAGAAGAGTCTCAGCAACGAAGGCGAGACCTTGCTATCCTCCTCCAGCAAGAGGCGGGTGAGCTCCATCAGACGGCGTTCCGCCATCTCCAGTTCACTGCGCACACGGTCTGTCTCGGACGCATTGAGATTCTGAGAAACCTCTTTCAACAATCCATAGACAGCCTGAAAATCTGCCGAGGATTGGCTAAACTCACCATCCATCAGGAGCTTGTGAAGTCCCTGGAGGAACTGGTGAAACGTCCAGGCTGACTTAAACTTCGCCGACAGATCGATGTAGCGCTGATGCAGGCTGTTTAACTCTTCCACAGACATCAGTTGTTCCTCATTGGATCTTGGTCATTCTAAGGGAACCACTCAGAAAAGGAAAACCAGATGCATCAGACGCTTATAGCCCGCGAAGATCTCGAACGACGAGTTACCGAGCTGGCCGCCGACATCGACCGTGACTACCAAGACTGCGAAAATCTGCTCTGTATCGGAGTGCTCAAGGGTTCGGTCTTCTTCATGGTCGATCTTCTAAAGCAGCTCCAAGTGCCGCTCGCGGTCGATTTCTTCCAGACCGCGTCCTATGGCAGCGACACCGAACCGGGTGAGGTCCGGATCCGCAAGGATCTCGACCTGGCGGTGCGCGGCAAGCATGTCCTGCTCATCGAGGACATCGTCGACACCGGATTCACTCTGCGCACCATCCTCGATCTGCTCAAGTTCCGTGGCGCTGCGTCGGTCAAACTGTGTGCACTACTCGACAAACCGTCCCGTCGTCAGATCGACGTGCCGATCGACTATCGGGGGTTCGCCATCGAGGACAAGTTTGTCATCGGCTATGGCCTCGACTACGACGAGCGCTACCGCAACCTCCCCTACATCGCTGTTCTCGAAGAATGATCGGACCAGGAGCTCGACCAAGATGAATTCGACCAAAATGAACGCAACCGAGACCTACCACACCGACCAGGCTCCGGCCGCCATCGGTCCCTACTCCCAAGCGATTTCCGCCGACGGTGTGCTCTACACCTCCGGACAGATCGGCCTGGTCCCCGGGACCAAGACCCTGGCCAAGGGATTCGAGGCGCAGGCCAAGCAGGTCCTCGCCAATCTCCAGGCCGTCCTCGCCGAGGCGGGATGCACAACAGCCAACGTGCTCAAGACGACGGTCTACCTCGTCGACTTCGCCGACTTCCCCCGTCTCAACGAACTCTACGGCGAGGCGATGGGGAGCCACCGTCCCGCCCGTTCGACGGTCCAGGCGGCGGCTCTTCCCATGGGGGCCCTGGTAGAGATCGACATGGTGGCGAAACTCTAGGTTTCAGGAACGGACCTAGCCCCGATCTGGCTCCACGCGACACGGTATGGGCCGACCCACGTGTTCTCGAGACCTCAGGACTCGGCGATCGGATCCTCCGGATCTGCGGTCCGTCCGCGCAGCATGCGTACCGACGAGTGGGCGAGGAGGATGAGTCCAAGGGTACAGACCACCGCCGGGCCACTTGGAAAATCCCAATGGTACGAAGCCCCCAATCCCACCGCGGTGGCCGCACCCCCCACGAGCCACGCGATGAGGATTCTCACCGGCCAACGCGAACTGGTTCGAAGCGCGATGATGGCTGGGGTTACGAGGTAGGCAAAGACCATCAAGACACCGGCGATCTCCACCGCCAGGGTCACCACGAGCGCGAAGGTCGCGTAGAACACGAAGTCCCAGCGTTTCAATCCCAGTCCCTGACGGGCCGCCTCCGCAGGCTGCTCCGAGATCGCAATGAGCTGACGTCGCACCGCAAAGTGGACGGCGCCGACCGCCGCCACTACCAACAGGTTGCGAATCACCGTGGGCCAGGTGACCCACACGATGGCGCCCGCGAGCATCTCCTTGATGTGCTCAGCCCCCTCCGGAGCTCGATCCGCGAGGAGAATGCCGAAAGCAGAGGCGATCACGTAGGTGATCCCGATGATCGCCTCCTGGGGAACACGTCCCTTGTCGTTGCGCGTGACGCTAAAGATGAGCGCCCCGAGGAGAGCCGCGCCTAGAGAGAAGCCGAAAGCAGCCGGACTCCCCGGTTCGTGATGGAAGAGGAACGCCACCAGGGTTCCGACCGCCGCGATCTGAGCCAGGGCGAGGTCGACGAAGACGACGCCGCGCAAGAGGACGTGGAGGCCCAGGTATCCGAGAATCGCAACGAGCACGAGACAAGCGAACAAGGGCGCCGCCATGAAGACCAGGGCATCGGTCACGGCGTCCGCCTTCCGCTCGGGGCTTCACTCACTGCATCGGCAAGGCCGCCGACCCAGGCATCGACCAGGGCAAAGTAGTCCTTGATGGCACCACCGGTCTGCAGCGGAGCGATCACCACCCTCGCGCCGGTCCGATCAGCGATCTGAGCCGGCTTCCGCGGATCGAAGTAGTCGGCGCTAAGGACCAGCGGGACCTTGTTCTCTTGCATCGTTTCGATCAGCTCTTTGACGTGGCGTGCCGAGGGTGGGATGCCCGGTTTGGGTTCGACGTAACCCACGACGTCGAGACCGAGTAAGTCGACGAGGTAAACCCAGTTCTTGTGGTAGGTGACGATCTTCTGCCCTCGGAGCGAACGGGCGCGACCGAGCCATCCGCCGAGGCGGCCGATCAGCGGACGCCCCTCGAGTTCCTTGGAGCCGAGGAAATCGATCAGCTGTCCGCTGCGAGCCAGTGGGTCCAGAACCTCGGCGCCGAGGAGGGTCACCAACTCCTTTCCATAGAGGGCGACATCAATGCGGTGCTGGAAGTCGGCCAAGCGGCGACGGTAGTCCTCGGCCCCCGAGGGATCGACCCGCTCCAGTCCCGCCGCAATATTGGCCGCGATGATCTTGACGTTGAGTGGACTGGTGTGCAGGTGAGGATTGCCATAGGCGTGCACGTCCCCACCCTCGCGACTGGTGCTGCCCGGCACATCGAGCAGGGGGACATTCTGGCTGGCGGAAACAAAACCCGGCTGCCCGTCCCGAATGGAGCGGTTTCCTGACTTGTCGACCAACACCGGCGCCCACAGTTCCAGGTCGAGACCCGTCGTCACAAAGACGTCGGCATCCCTCAGCATCAGAGCGAATGAGGGCTTCGGCTTGACGAAGTGAGCGTCCTCTCGCGGTTCCGAGATCGCTTCCACCGTCACCCGATCACCACCGATCTCCTGGGCGACGGAGGCGAAGACGGGCAGGGTTGTGACCACTCGAACGGTTTCCCCGAGCAAAGGGGAGGTCCAGACAGCGGCAAAGAACAGGGTCATTGAAGTCATCCGTCGTAACATCGTCATCTCCTCTCGAATACGCTTAGTAGGCATCGTGCTTGTGAGGGCCGGCCGCCCACGTCAACTGCAATGTGAAACGATTCTCCGCTCCCTCGCGGAACTCGGAGTCGAGGTATTGGTAGGCGGCCCGGAGCCGAACGTATTCGCTCTGCCACCACGAGAGATAAGGCTCGACTGCCCAGGTCTTGGCGTCGGGCGAGAAGGGATCCTCCAGCCAGTCGTAGCGCACTCCGGCGTACAGATTGCGACGGAGAAGTCCCTCGAGGTAGGTATATCCACCCATGGCCTCTTGGGTGAGACCCAATTCGTCATCCCGTTGGGAGAGCAACAGCTCGCTACGCCAAGTTAGCTCCCGGTACTTGCCACGACCGGGTGGCTGCCAGTGCAGGGTGACGTCGGTGCCCCAGATTCGCGTGTCGCGATCCTCGGTCGGACGACCGACGACTCCCGACAATCCCCACTCGAGGTAGGTGCTGGGCGAGAGGTCCCAGTAGTTCTTGAGATGTCCAAGAACAACCAGATCCTCGAAATCCTCTCCGCCAAAGGGTTCCGCGGACCCATCGGTCACTTGGAGGGTGATCTCGTTGGCACTGGCCCAACCCCGCGGCAGGAGCCAGCTCGCCGACAAACCCGTTTGGGCTAGCCCCTCTTCGCCGAAGTAGGAAGCCAGTACCAGCGGGTAGTCGACCTGGGGAAGCGCATGGAGGTGGGTCCGGTTCAGGGCGCCAAACGTCTGTCGCATCTTCCCCGCCCGCAGTTCCAAACCAGGAGCCAGCCCGGCGTAGCGGATGTACCCCTCCTCGATCTCCACCCCCTCTTCCGAGAAGGCCAAGGTCCACTTGGTGGACGAATAGGGATCCAGCGACGCCTGCAGGTCGAGTTCGAACTCGCGGGCGACAAAGCTCTGGTGTCCAGACTCGACCAGGGCAAGGATGTCGCCAGTGAATGAGATCTCCGGGTTTAGGGCGCTGAGGTTGCGTTCCCGTCCGGATGTCGCACCCGCCGTGGGCGGCGACGGCCCAACCGCGACCATGGCCTCGGCGCTCGCGGTTGCGGCGGCTCTTCGAAGAGCGGCCAACTCGTCCTCTACCGTCTGCTCCTCGGCTCCTCCCTCGCTCTCAGAGAGCCGATGCTCGAGTTCTACGACGCGATCCTCCAGCGCCCGAATGCGTTCCTCGTAGAGACTTCGTAAGGCATCGATCTGTGCCTGAAGATCATCACTCTCACCGCTCGTGCCGTCCACCCCAACCGCCTTCTCATCGACGGCCTCTCCGGCATTCGCTCCGACCCATCCAGCCGCTCCGACCGGCCAAGCGGTCAACCACAGTCCGATCCCCACCACCACTAGGCTAGGCAGTCCGATCGTTCGATTCTCTCGCTTCCAACTTCTCGCCCGAACGCCGTCCATACGGACATCCGAGACACCGCAATTCCTTCGAATACGCTCCATCGTGGACCCTCCCTGGGTTCTCACTCACTGATTCATCCTCGACGCAGGGCAATACCCCTCCGTCTACTTAACGAGGCGATCAGGCGATGGGAGGGCCGCGAGCGGGTTCGAGAAGCTCATCGGCGGACAAAGGCGGCGTCCGCAGGCTGTCGGCGACGAGGTCCTGGAACCAATCTCGAGGGGCACCGGCGATGAGGGCGAGATCCGCCCCCGACCGGGCGTGCGAGAGGCAACCGGGACATGTCGAGGCGGAGCCCGGTTCCGCCAACTCGAAGCTGGGCGGATGATCGAGTCCGCAGTCGCTGACCATGGTCTCGACCTGAACCGACTCGTCGTGCAGGGTCCCGCCGTGCTGCTCGGTTAGACCGGGGAGCAGAAGAGCCACCGTTGCCAGAAGGGCAACGGCTGGTCTGCACCAAACCGCGGATCTAAGCCACCCGCGGAGTCGTCTGGATTCAGTCTCTACCATAGGCATCAAAGACTATAACTCACTCGACTCCAAGAATATTGCCTGCCCCCCAATCTGGACACCAGTTAGAGTTCACCAGTCCGCCCGCAGGACACTCGAGATCCGGAAAACCAAGGGTTCGATCGGGCTAACCGTCGATGCTGTCGAGCCGCGCAAGGGCCACCTCGATCAACTCCCGCGGTGCATCCCGATGGGTGACACAGCGGATCGAGTCGGGGCCGAGTTGGATGGCGCGGAGGCCCGCCCGCCGTAGGAGGCTCAGCGTCGCGACCGGATCGACCGTCACGGCTACGACGATGTTCGTCACGATGGAAGCCGGGGGACAGCGGACGCCTGGCAAGCGATCGAGAGCCAGCGCCACCCGCCGCGCGTTGTCGTGGTCCTCAGCCAGATGGCCGAACCCGCGCGACAAGGCCTCGAGTCCAGCCGAGGCCAAGATCCCGACCTGACGCATCCCGCCACCAAACATCTTGCGCACGCGGCGCGCCTCTTCGACGAAAGCGGTCGAGCCACCGAGCATCGACCCGATAGGCGCCCCCAGACCCTTCGAGAGAGCCACCATGACCGAGTCGAAGCCGCGTACCAGAGTCGCCGGCGCCACGTCGAGGGCGACGGCCGCGTTGAACAGACGAGCACCATCGAGATGAGTGGCAACGCGGTGTCGTTGCGCCACCGCGAGGAGTCGGTCGAGCTGGTCCCGATTGGTCACCGTGCCTCCGCCGAGGTTGTGACTGTTCTCGACGACCAGGAGTGCCGTCGAAGCGATGTAGTCGAGCCGAGGATTGATCGCTGCCTCGACCCGAGCGGGATCAAGTTGCCCACGATCGCCGACCACCGGCCGCGGGATCATCCCTGAGAGAGCGGCCATCGCCCCCATCTCGAAGCGGAAGATGTGACTCGAGGCCTCACCCACCACCTCGCTCCCCGGCTTGCCAAGCACGTGGAGGGCCACCTGGTTGCCCATCGTTCCGGTCGGCATGAAGAGAGCGGACTCGGTACCGAGGAGGTCCGCCATCGTTTCCTCGAGTTCTCGAACGGTAGGGTCCTCGCGATAGACATCGTCGCCGACCGCCGCCGTCGCCATCGCGCGCCGCATCGCTTCGTCCGGTCGGGTGACGGTATCGGACCGAAGATCTACGACTGGGGGCTGTGGGTTCATCGAGTGTCCTCCACCGCACTCTCCTCTCTCTCCTCATCGGAGAGGAGGGCGGCGTAAAGCTCCTGCTTCAGACTCGAGGGCTTCCCTGCCGCCCATTCCTCGAGGAGGCACTGTGACTCACTGCCCACCCACGGAAGGACACTCAGATGGCCGTCACGCACCAGGCCCCGCAGATCCTGCGGCAACTCCTCGGCGAACCGTGCCGCCCGCAGAAGGTCAGCGGCCAAGGCGGGTGATCGATCGAGAACGTGCAACAACTCGCCCACCAGGTGGAGGCGTCCCGCCACCTCGAGGTTGCCGGCGCCCATCAGCGGCGGCCGGGGTAGCGGGCGATCGAGGTAGGGACTCAGCCCCGCCTCCAACAGAGTTCGGACGAAGAGTCGCATCGAAGCGGGGGCCGCATGGAAGAGGCCAAGGCCAGAATCCTCGGGAAGATAGCCGGCCAGAACCCGAAGGTCAGGGGGATCGAGCTCGAGGGGAACGGCTTGCACGCAGCGGTACCCGAGCTCGGCGAGACGGATGGCGAGGTCCGGCCAAAACTCCACTCCCGGACCGCCGGGAAGTAAAGGCCAAGCCGCCACGGTTCCCGGCGTGATCCTCCCGAGGGGGAGTTGCCCTAGCGCCACCGGCAGGAGGTCGACTACCTTGGTGACGGATCCAGTCGCGTCCTCGCCGCTACACTGCGACCCACTGGCCAGAGCCGACCCGTCGGCCAGAGCCTGCACGACCACCGGTACTCCCCGCTCGATGTGCGCCGCCACCAGATCGTCCATGGCGACCTGGTGAGCGTCGGACACGGGAGGCAGATAGACCACGTCGTCGGCAGAAAAGTCGAGGAGTTCCACCAGCGCGGTGGCATCCTCGGACCACGATCCCAAGCGCCTCCGGGAGAGGTCAATCCAGGGAACTTGCGGCGTAGGCCAGCGCCGTGGCGCATAGCGGATCCAGAAGTTGTGGGGTTCCGGAGGGGTCTGACGAACCGCCGAAGAGCGTCGAGCGGGGCTCAAGTCGAAGCGACTCCGAGCCTACCTCGCTCCACCAAGCGTTGGAGGTACTTGGCGAGGATGTCGACCTCCAGATTGAGGCGAGCCCCCACCTTCTTGGCTCCGAGCGTGGTCACCTCGAGGGTGTGGGGGATCAGGGCAACACTGAAGGTATCGCGGTCGATGCCTGCCACCGTCAGGCTCACCCCGTCGAGGGTTACGGAGCCCTTCTCGGCGACCCAGTGGGCCATCGCTTCAGGGAGGCGCAGGGTCAGTTCTCGATGGTCGTCGAGATCCCGACGCCCGACGACGAGTACGGTGCCGTCGACATGACCCTGGACCCAATGCCCGCCGAGGGCATCCCCGACCCGCAAGGCCGGCTCGAGATTGACCTCGTCGCCAGCCCGCAACTCGCCGAGTTGCGTCCGCGACAGGGTCTCCGGGGCCAGTTCGACGACCGAGTGCCCCGCCGCCAACTCCGTGATGGTCAAGCACACGCCGGACACGGCCAAGCTGGCCCCGATCTCGAGGGCCTCGGAAAGGTCCTCGCTGTGCTCGAGCTGCAAACGGACACCGCCCTGACCCGATCCCTCGGGATCGGCGGCTACGCGCCCACGCTCTCGTATAAGTCCAGTAAACATCCGTTGCGAAATCCCGTGATGATGACGTCGCCGCCGCGCCGTCGAAACTGCATTTCCTCCAGTCGAGGGGCATCTTCCAGGTTGGGAATGCCGACTCCCGCGACCGCTCCCTGAGCGGTGCGGCCCCCGAGGAGTAGAGGGGCACAGTCTACGGCAACTCGATCAAAGGTTCCGGCGGCGACGAAAGCGCCGTGGATCTCCCCTCCTCCCTCGATCAGTACGCTCTGGATATCCCGGCGGTGCAAGGAAGCGAGTACCGAGGGAGGATCGACGGTTTCGAGACACTCCACCTCCGCGCCCACCGCTTGCAAGGGCCCGATCGTCTCCGGGTCGCGGTTCTCGGTCAAGAGGATCACCGGACCCGGCACCTCGAAGAGCCGCGCCTGGGGCGAAACCCGCAGGCGTCGATCGAGAACAACCCGGGTGATCGGACCCGACGCCTTGCCCCGTCGACGATTGAGTCGCGGATCATCAGCGAGGATCGTGCCGCTGCCGACGAGGATGGCGTCGTGCGTCTCCCGCTGGTCGAGGGACCAGCTTCGTCCTCCGGGGGAGGAGATCCACTGACTCTCCCCACTGACGGTGGCGATCTTGCCGTCGAGACTCATCGCCCACTTGAGCGTCACCGCCGGACGCTGGTGCACTCGCGAGGTGAGGTACTTCCAGTTCAAACGTACCGAGCGTTCCCGCTGCAGTCCGACCTCGACCTCGAGGCCCGCCGCGGCCAGAGCCGCCAAGCCTCGCCCCCCGACCCTAGGATCGGGATCGACGTGAGCCGCGACCACCCGTCGCACTCCCGCCGCAATCAGGGCATCGACGCAAGGAGGGGTCCGACCATGGTGGCTGCAGGGCTCGAGGGTCACCCACATCGTAGCGCCTCGGGCCCGATCG
>JAIOJS010000426.1 GCA_019911795.1 Thermoanaerobaculia bacterium
GGCTGGGGTAATGAAGGACGACGCTACGCTCCAACCGAGCGCGGGGGAGTTCGGGGGTCTAAGTCGTAGAACTGCAGCCATCCGCCCTCGTAGGCGAGCCGGGAGCAGGAACTCCGCTTCGATCGGCGTGCCGACTCCGAGCCCACCCGGCACGAAGCGTCCGTCACGGATCGCTTCGACGACCTCGGTCGGCCGTGGCGCGTCGGGGTAGGGGGCCAGTCGGACGATGAGCTCGTCCTCTGGGATGTCGACCCCGAGATCACCGAAAGCGGCGGTGACCGTCAAGAGGAGAAGGACGGCGATTCCGAAGAGGTACTTCATCGTGGATTCCTTTGAGACTAGACCGGGCGGCTACTGAGTTGTCAGCCGTTGGTATTGCACAGTTGCTGCGCAGCAAGCCTAGCAACGATGAAAAGCGAAGTCAAAAATTCATTGCGCTATAACAACATGAAATGGCACGCAAACCGCACCCCTGGATACCGGCAAGGGTAGAACTGGCTATCCGGAGTCTCATCCCGCCGTCATCACCGTCGCTGGCACGGACGATGCCGATGCTCACCCCCAGCTTCTCGGACGGTGGCAACAGTGCCGACTTCTCAGCTCCAGCAGTTGACATCCATACGGCATCCTGGTTGAACCCGAGCAGTCCGAGTGCATCTCACTTCAGTTGCGGCACTTCGTTCGCCGCACCCATGGTGGCAGGTATTGCGACACTTGGCCTATCCGTCCGCCCAACGATGACCAAGGCCGATCTCATCTTTGCACTCAAGGAGTCGGCCGTCGATCTTAATTCTCCTGGTTGGGATTCCGTGTTTGGCTGGGGTAGGGTAAACGCGTATGCCGCAGTATCGACGCTCGAATCCATGATCTTTATCGACGGCTTTGAAACCGGTGACACCGCCGCGTGGGACTGATCTTACTAAGCTTGGCCGCTGCGGCAACTTTCGGTTCAACACCCCCTTCGGTCGAGTGGGTCACCGACAGCACGGTGAATCCTCCTGGGATCACTGGCAACTTCTTCATCGAGATGCCAGCCCCCGTGCCCTGTGGCAACCTGGTCCTCTTCAACGGAAGCACAATTGAGGATAGCCGGATAGGTACCTACGCGGCCACGCCGAACGGTATTGAGGTCATAGCTAATGCAAGTACACCGGTTCCGGGCTCGAGCGGCCAGTTCGAAGAAGCGTGGAGGGAGTCGTGTGGCGACAGTCGAGTCGTCTTCGCTGGCGACGACGACCTCTCTCCGGCAAGCCTGGGATCGAGCCTCTACTCTTGGTCGGGCGGCTCGATCTCCCTCCTCCTGGCGGCAGGAACAACAATAGGACCCATTCAGCTAGCAGGGCTCAACGATGTCGATGCCAAAAGTGATCGTGTAGCCGTTGATGCACGTTTCTTCTCGCCAGGAATCACCCAGGCCCTGGTGCTGGCATCGTCCACCGAGCCTCCACAAATCGTTGCCGACCTCGACGACACAATGCCCGGTCAAACCGACCCCGTCACTATCTACGCCCGTCCAACTATTACTGGGACCGACCTGGTCTTTCACGCTCGGACTGGGTCCAACCTTGGGCTCTACCGTTGGACTGCGCCCAGTAGTTTCGCGGTGGTAGCGGATACCACGACCCAAGTACCTGGCGAGGGAGGCACGACGTTTGGGATCTTCGATGTACTCCCAGCGAGCCTCGACTATGGGACAGTCTTCGGCGGTGGCTACCTCGGTGGCCATGGCCTCTTCCTTTCGAGCGATGGAGAGCTAGAAGCGCTAGTCGCACCAGGTGCCGTTACTGCTGAGGGTGAGACGATAACAGCTGCTTTCCTACCCACTGGTGCGGGGTCGCTTCTTTCATTTCGAGCTACTACTGTCGAGCGGCCGCAGGAATCCGTCTTCGTTCGAACGCCTGACGGAACACTGTGGCGCCTTCTTGGCGTCGGCGACACAATCGACGGTGAGGTGGTCGGGACAGTGAACGTCAGCGCGAGCGCTCACACCGTCGCGATGCGCGTGGACTTCTTCGGTCCGCCGTGGATCCAGGCAATCTACAAGGCTGAGTTTGGAGGAGAGCCAGCCCTCGTCGAGATTCCTACCTTGATGCCAATCGGTTTGATTGCCTACACCCTCGCGCTGGGGGCTATGGCCGTAATGATAATCGCGGCCACCAAAAGTCGGCTAGTCAACTAAGAGGACCCCTATCAGAAGTCGATCCGATTAGGTGGGATATCGGCAAGCCGCTCGACCAGATCCACTCTAGATCAAACTCCTCGCAACCGGCAGTTTCAGTACCTCCTGAAATCGAGGTCGCCTGACGCGGGTTCCCGAGGGGGACCCTTTACCCCGTGAGGGGTATGACCTAACCTCCTCCCGACACTAATCCCCCTTATCGCGAAGAATGGTCGGGGCGAGAGGATTTGAACCTCCGGCCTCACGATCCCGAACCGCGCGCTCTACCAAACTGAGCTACGCCCCGATTCCCCCGCATGGGCTGCGAAGAATACTAGCGGCCAGGCAGGTAGTCAACCACCTATCGACTGATACCCCTACCAATTTCGCTTCCTCTCTCTCGGACCAGTGCTTTCGCCCGCTAGGAGCCGCAAGGTCATCAGGTCGTCCAAGTTGCCGTGGTGCGAGTCCAGCACCACGGCAACCAGACGGAGCGATGACAGACGAGCCGCCGGGCGCCGTCACCCCGACCTTCCTACAGCGAGAACTCCAGTCCGACGAAGACGCTCCGGCCCGGCTCCGAGAGCCTCTGACCTCCGAACGGGTCTAGCGAGTTGAGGTGGTCGGCGTAGTCCTCGTCGAAGAGGTTGCGAATCCCCCCTCTCAGCTCGACGTGGGTGAACTGCCAACCAGCCAGTAGATCGACGACCTCGCTTCCCGGTGTAGCGCGCTCGTTTCGGCTAGTCGCCACTCGGTCCTGTGAGTCGGTCACCGTGAGCACAGCCTCCACGAAGAGAGGTTGGAGCGGTGCCCAACGGACGCCAGCCGTTGTTTGGAGGGGCGGTACTCCAAACGCTGGTTCATCGAAAGTCAAATCCTCTCCGCGGAGGTAGGAGGCTCCCAGCGAGGCCTGGAGAGTGTCCGTCAGAGAGATTCTCCAGTTCACTTCAGCCCCGATGAACTCTGCTCCATCGCCATTGGTGTAGCGGTACACCGTGGTCGGCGAGAGAGGCAATCGACGAGGAAGCGACGGATCCAAGCGCACCGTGATGTAGTCATCGATCGTCCGATGGTAGAGATCCAACTCGAACAGCGAGCGAGCACCGTGACGGGCGATCCCGACGTCCAGCTGGAGCGCCGTCTCGGGCGCGAGACTGGGGTCGCCCATGAACTCGGCCGCGATCTGGAATCGGGTCGAGGGGAAGCGATCCGAATAGCGCTCGAGGGTGGTGGGATAGCGCACCACACGACCGGCCCCCGCGGTGACGATCAGATCGTCCCGAAGGCGCCACAGACCGGAGATGGCGACGCTCACGTCCTCGTCGCTCTGATCGAGACTACCCTGGGTGTTCGCGAGGAAGAACTCGGTCGCATTCTTGGCCGTGGCGTCGTTGGCATCGAGGCGCACCGTGGCCGAGACCAATCCCCGAGCGACCGGATGGGTCGCCTGGAGATAGATGCCAAGAGCGTCGATCTCTGCGTCGGGCCAGACTCGATCCTCGAACAGGAGGAAGCCGTTATCACGTCGGTAGACATAACGAACAGCCGACTGTTCGACGCTGGAATAGTCTCCACCCGCGCGCAATGACCACTTGCCGGCATGGAG
>JAIOJS010000427.1 GCA_019911795.1 Thermoanaerobaculia bacterium
GGCATGGAGTGTGGACGGGGGCGAAGCTCATCGTTTGGGGCGGGTTAGACAGTATGTCGGCGAGGCTTGCTGACGGCGGAATCTACGATCCGATTGGCGACTCCTGGGCCGCAACGACACTCGCCGATGCGCCTTCGGCCCGATTCTTGGCTTCCGTCGTCTGGACGGGTGAGGAGATGATCGTTTGGGGAGGCCTGGGAACGGATGAAACCAACGAAGGTGCCCGGTTTGACCCCTTGGCGAACTCCTGGGTCCCGCTACCCCTGGCGGGGGCGCCACCAGCTGGTGCAGGCGTCGGTACCGTCTGGACAGGACAGGAATTGGTGGTCTGGGGTATAGGAGAGAATTCCGAGCCGGGACAGGGAGGACGTTATTCGCCGAAGCTAGACGAATGGTCGGCGACGACGACTGCGGGAGCGCCGGGCGAGCGAGCCTTGATGGTGGCGTTGTGGACTGGTGAAAAGGCCCTGTTCTGGGGGGGCGCCAACGTTGGTGTTCAGTTCGACGATGGCGGACAGTACTGCATGGAAACGCCGATCTTCTTCGATGGCTTCGAATCGGGCACCACGACCGCTTGGTCTGGAGGATAGGACATCGGAACGTACCGCGACGCGGCGTTTCTGGGTTCCCAGTTGGACGAGCAGGGTTCCACACCAAGGCAACTTGGCTAGCAACCCGCGGCTGGTCAGGCTTCCTGACCAGACCTAGGCCGCCCCTAAAACTGCCGAAAATACCGATCCGCCGCCGTCTTCTTAGGCCGTTCGATCCAGTAGCTCGTCGCCTGCCGATCGAAGGTGCGCCCCATGGTGTCGCGGCCCGCGAGACGCATTGCGACCCCGACCGGGGTGATGACGCCGTAGTAGACGAGCGCCATGATGAGACGGGTGGCGATCCAGCCGATGGGGTGGGTGAGGGTCATCCAGGTGATGTAGATGGGGCGGCGAACCTTGGGGACGAGGTAGTAGACGGAGACTAGAATCGCCCCGGTGCCCCACAGGATCTTTGGAACGAGCTCGTTGCCGGTGCGCCACAGGATCATGCCGCCGAGGATGGTGAAGAACCCCAGTAGGGCGAGTCCGAACCAGCGGAGTTCGCGGGCAGTGGGTTGCTTGTTGATCGGCATGGTGGGGTCTCTTGTCGGCGGGTCGGAAGGTCAGAAGTCGGCTGCTCAATCCAGCGCAAATTGGGCGAGGTACTCTTCACGAGCCGGCGCGGCGCCTTCGGGCTGATCCTCTTTGAGGAGGACGAAGTTCTCTAGGACGAGCGCGTCCATGCCGGTGGCCATGAAGCAGTGGTAGGCCTCATCGGGAGTGCGCACGATCGGCTCGCCGCGCACGTTGAAGCTGGTGTTGATGACGAGGCCGCAACCGGTCAGGCGCTCGAACTCGCGGATCAAACCGTGGTAGGCCGGGGACCGTCGGGCGTCTACCGTCTGGACCCGGGCCGAGCCGTCGACATGGGTGACGGCGGGAATGAGGGACCGCGGTACCTTGAGGCGGTCGAGGCCCACTGCGGCCTGGTCCTCGGCGGAGAGTTCCAAGGACTGCGCTTCGCTGACCGGACCGACCAGGAGCATGTAGGGACTCTCCGCTCCGATGCCGAAGTAGTCGTCTGAGCACTCCTCGAGGACACTGGGGGCGAAGGGCCGGAAGGACTCCCGGAATTTGATCTTGAGATTCATCTTGGACTGCATCTCACGATCGCGGGGATCGCCGAGGATGCTGCGTCCGCCCAGGGCCCGGGGTCCGAACTCCATGCGGCCCTGGTACCAACCGAGGACTCTAGATTCGGCCAGGAGTTCCGCCGAGCGCGTGTAGGTGGCTGCGCCAGGCTCCAGCTCCTGGTAGACCGCGCCGACCGAGTCGAGGGAGGTGCGAATCGCGTCCGCGCCGAAGGCGGGGCCCAAGCGGGAACCGGATTGGGAGTCATCGGCTTGCGGCTGTCGGGGCTGATCGAGGAGTTGATGCCAGATGAGCAGGGCGGCGCCCAGCGCGCCTCCGGCGTCGCCGGCGGCCGGCTGGATCCACACGTTGTCGAAAGGTCCCTCGCGCAGGATTCGCCCATTGCCAACACAGTTGAGCGCGACGCCGCCGGCAAGACAAAGATTCTTGGACCCGGTCTGTGCATGCACATGACGCACCGTACGCAGCATGATCTCTTCGGTGACTTCCTGAATGGACCGCGCGATGTCCATCTCGCGCTGGGTGAGGGCACTCTCGGTCTTGCGGGCCGGGCCGCCAAAGAGAGTCTCCATCTTGGGACCGGTCATGGTCAGTCCCTGGCAGTAGTTGAAGTAGGACAGGTCCATGCGGAAGGATCCATCCTCCTTGAGGTCCAGGAGATTGTCGAGAATGAGGTCGACGTACTTGGGCTCGCCGTAGGGAGCCAGTCCCATCAACTTGTACTCGCCCGAGTTGACGCGGAAGCCGGTGAAGTAGGTGAAGGCAGAGTAGAGCAGTCCGAGCGAGTGGGGAAAGTGCAGCTCGTGGGTGAGATCGAGCCGATTGTCGCGGCCCATGCCGAAGCTGGCCGTCGCCCATTCGCCGACTCCGTCGAGAGTGAGGATGGCGGCCTCCTCGAAGGGGGAGGGAAAGAATGCACTCGCGGCGTGGGACTCGTGATGCTCCGGGAAGACGAAGCGCTTCTTGTAACCACCCCGAAGGCCGCGTCGCATCTCCTTGGGGAGGTGGAGCTTCTGCTTCAGCCATAGCGGCATGGCCATGGCGAAGGAGCGAAAGCCGGACGGCGCGTAGGCTAGGTAGGTCTCCAGTAGCCGCTCGAACTTGAGGAGCGGCTTGTCGTAGAAGCCGACGTAGTCGAGATCTTTGGGCTGGAGACCCGCCTCTGCCAGGCAGTAGTCGACGGCCTGCTGCGGGAAGTTGTGGTCGTGCTTGATACGGGTAAAGCGCTCTTCCTGTGCGGCGGCCACGATCTTTCCATCCACCACCAAGGCGGCGGCGGAGTCGTGGTAGAAGGCGGATATTCCGAGAATCGCAGTCATCGCGGGCCGATACTAGCCGTTTCGCAGGGTTGGAGGAAACTGGGGTGCCAGGGTATGCGGACCGACTGGGGCCTGGCGGTGCCGGCTGAGCGCGATGCCTGCCGCCGAATCGCCAGCGTGATCGAGGCACGGGTGATGGAAGTCCTGCTGAAGAGCGGGGAAGCGGTGACGCCGAGTAGGACCTGGCGGCCGTCGCTATGCCGCGGCTAGTCCGCGGCGCGGACCATGTCGACAGCCTTCTGGCCGAAGTACTTTTTCAGTAGTCGGTAGTAGATACCTGACGTCTTGAGAGCATGGAGGTGTTCGGTCAGCTTACCGGCCAGAGGTGAGTTCTCGGGGACGGCGAAACCGTAGTGCTGTACCTCGCTGAGGGGCAGGGTCATGTGGAGGTCACGGTGGCGGGGGACGTAGATCAACCCCAGAACGGTATCGACAGCGGTGGCCTGGGCCTGACCGAGAGCCACCATGGCGATGGTTTGCTCCGACGTCTCTCCGTAGACAAACTCGATGCCGGGGATCGTCTTCAGCTTTTCCTCATAGGAGGAGCCTGCAATCGTAGCGACGGTTACCCCGGCGAGGTCCGAGGGACGCAGGGTCGTGCGATCCTTGGACTCGACGAGAATGATACGCACGGGAAAGTAGGAGGCTGAGAAATCCACCAACCGCTCCCGTTCCTCGGTGACGGTGAACTGGGCGGCAGCTATGTCTGCGTCGCCGGCAACGACGGCTGGAAGGAGAGCTCCGAAGTCCGCGAAGTGGATCTCCAGGTCCAAATCTTGGGCTTTGGCAAAGAAGTTCAAGATCTCGAACTCGAGACCGGCGTAGGCGCCGGCGTCGCGGTAGAAGAACGGCTCGTTGTCCTGGGCGTAGATACGGAGCGTCTGCGAGGACGCGACGGCGGTACAGCTCACGCCGAGGAGCAGGATGGCTAGAATTTTTTTCATTGGAACCCTCTTCAAATAACAGTAGAGAGTAAATCGTATCAGAGTCGCTGATCGCGGGCGGGTAGCTGACCGCGCGAGTTCCAAGGCCGTCGACGTGGCCCAGGAACCGGCGCCGGCAGACTGGTGGTTGAAGGGTAGGCCGGCGCCTGCGCTCCACTGCGCGGCGGAACGTAGTGGACTTTGGTCGTTGCTAGCCTCCGCTTGTGGAGAGCCCCCTGGGTCACGCCGACGCCCTTGGAACTCTCG
>JAIOJS010000428.1 GCA_019911795.1 Thermoanaerobaculia bacterium
GATATACTCCAGCACCCTATGACGACACTTCCTTCAGAGATAGCCGGCTCCTTCCTCGGCCAGAGTTTGCGTTTCGGTGTGGTGGCGGCTCGCTTCAACGAGACCTTCGTCAACCAGCTTCTCAGCGGTGCGCTGGACTGCCTCGTCCGCCATGGCGTCGCGGCTTCAAACATCACCGTCGTTCGGGTTCCGGGCGCCTTCGAGGTACCTGGTGCCCTGCTCGAGCTTGGCCAGCGAGGAGAGGTGGATGGTCTGGTAGCGCTGGGCGCGGTCATTCGCGGCGAGACTCCGCACTTCGACTTCATCTGCTCGGCTTGCGCCTCGGGCTGCCAGAGCGTGTCGCAGCAGCTCAGAATGCCCGTTGCCTTCGGAATCCTGACCTGTGACACCCCCGAGCAAGCGGCGGCTCGGTCAGGTGGCAAGGCGGGGAACAAGGGCGCGGAGGCGGCTCTCGCTGCGCTCGAGATGGTCGACGTCTATCGACAGTTGAAGTCATGACCGTACCCGCCGAGGACTCGGCGAACCGCGACCGCGCGGCCGGTAAGCGCCGAAGGGGGCGCGAAATGGCGCTCCAGATGCTCTATCAACTCGATATGGGCGACACCACTCTGCAGCAGGTCCTGCACCACTTCGATCCCACCGATATGGTTCTGGCAGAGCGCGAGGTCGAGGCAGAGGAGTCTCCCGAGTCTCCGCCACCGGCGACGCCCGTGAGCTTGTCGATGGTCAAGGAGGCGCACGAGTATGCACGTCGGCTGGTCGAAGGGACCATGGAACGGGTCGAGCAACTCGATGGGATGATTCGAGAACAGGCTGACAACTGGCGATTGGAGAGGATGTCGGCAGTTGACCGCAATGTGCTGCGACTGGCCGTTTTCGAGCTGGCCTTCGAGCCGGACGTGCCCAAGCGAGTGGTCCTCGACGAGGGAATCGAGCTCGCTAAACGGTTCGGATCCGACCAATCGAGCCGCTTCGTCAACGGCATTCTCGATGGCCTACTGCGCAAGCATCACTTTGCCGGGAGGATGACGTGATGGGTTTCCCGGCCCGGTGCGGCGACTGGAGAAGCGGCCCCGGCCTAGATATTGCCGGACCCAGCGCACCTGGAACTGGCCTTGCCCCTGGGCCTCCTTTTGCCACAGCGGCTCGTTTTGTCACTGTGAACTGCCTTGTCACTGGGGCTCTCGTCGTGAGTTCTCTCGTCATTGGCCTCCTAGCCGGGCCCTCAGTCGCCTCGGCCGCAGGGGTGGCGGTAGAGGGAAGGGATTGGTCCCAGATCCAGGTTCCCGCGTCGGCCCTGGTGGAGTCCTACGAGAATAGTGGCTACCGCTTGACCATGACCGACGGAATCGCGGAGATCGAAGTCCTCCTGAGGCCGATCGCCTCGACGGACTCGTTTCGACTGCCCCGCGATGTAGGGCAAGATTCCGTCGGAGTCCTGGTCCGTTCACTACTGATCGATGCTTCGAGTCGCTACGAAGCGGTGGGACGCGTGCTGTCGTGGGTTGCACGGGAGATTCGCTACGACCTGGACCGCGATCTTTCCCAAGAGCCGGTGGCTCTTCTCGAGCGGCGTAGCGGTTACTGCACCGGCATCGCTCGCCTTGCGGTCACGATGCTAAGTCGGGCCGGGATTCCCGCCCGTGAAGTGGCGGGAATCGTGGTGACGGGGGAGGGGGATTCCTCGGCCACTCTGTACCATCGTTGGATCGAGGTCGAGTACAGCGATCGGGGCTGGATCTTCAGTGACCCTTCGAGTTTTCATCACTACGTTCCCGCTCACTACGTTCGACTCGCGAGCGAACAGCTCATGCCCTCGCCAGAACGGGATCGGGCGGTCCTGCGATCACGCCGTGACGAACGTCATGTTGTGGATCTAGCTCCACAGTCTCCTTCGGGAGTGTCCAGCCGCCGGAACGACGGGCGACAGCTGGCCGGCGCCCTCGAGATTCGCGTCGAAGGAAAACCGGTAGGCGTCGCCGTCCTCGAAGGAGTCGGTAGTCGTCGGGTCAAGGCGTTGATCGGAGGCAACAGCACCTTCGTGGGTCTTCAACCGGGGGCGTATGTTCTCACCGTGATGGTCGAAGGCGAAGAGCCCTTCGAGCGCGAGTTGGTCGTCGAGGACCACGTACACGATGCGGTGATCATTTCGCGAGGATGATAGCTGGGATGGGCTGGTCAAAGGCGATATAGAGTGGACGGCACCAAGCATCGAGACCATGAGTCAGACATCGAGACCACCATTGGATCCAGTATTGAAACGATGACCAGACAAGGCGAGAGAGAACGATGATACAGACTTCAAGACGCGGGCAAACCCAACCCAGTGGCCAACGACTCGTCAGTCGACTCAGTCGCCCCTTGGTCTGGTGCCTGCCCCTCATGCTCCTCGTCGGTTGCGGCTACGCCCTGGTTGGTAAGGGGGGCAACAACATTCCGGAACACGTTCAGCGCGTCTACATCGCTCCCCTCGTCAACGACACGGCTCGGGCCGAGGTGGACCAACTCCTCACTCGCGCCATCACCGAGGAGTTTGTGACCCGTAAACGGTTCGAGATCGTGTCCTCTCCGGAACAGGCCGACGGCGTCCTCGACGGTGCGGTCCTGCTCTTTTCCACCACGCCCGTTCTCTTCGACGATGAGGGACGGGGAACTGAGTATCAGCTGACCATCAACGTGCGCATGAAGTTCCATGATCGGGTCGAGGATAGGACTCTGTGGAGCAACGATCGCTACGTGTACAAAGAGACCTACGAGTCCGACTCCTCCGACTCCAACTTCGTCGACCTTGCCAATGTAGCGATCGAAGAGGCGGCGGCACGCTTTGCGCGAACTGTCGTGATCGACCTACTCGAAGGCTTCTAGCTGAACCAAGAGAACCGCGCTAGCTGAGCGGCCGCTCCGGTCGGATCCGTCCGCCTGCTTGGTGGACTCGCAGCAGGCCCCGGCTATCGCGGCTGCTCTCGAAACGACTAGGCCAAGGTAGCTTCCAGCCAAGGTAGCTTCCAAACGAGACAGCTCGCAAACGAAGAAGGCCGCCTCCAAACCCGAGGGGTAGGGAAGCGGCCTTAGAAACCTAAGGGTAGCCTTGATGAGGCCAGCCCTGATGTGACCTACTCTGAAGCAGCAGCCTGAGCCGCGGCGACCGCACGCACCAAACGGGACTTGGTCCGGTCGGCGGTGTTGCGGTGGATCACTCGCTTGCGAGCCGTCACGTCGATGGTCTTGACGGCCATGGGAAGAAGCTCGACGGCCTTGTCGATCTCACCGAGTTCGAGAGCCCGTCGGACTCCCTTGATGGAGGTGCGCATTTCGGTGCGGGCGGAGCGGTTGCGTTCGCGGCAGATCTCGTTCTGACGGATGCGCTTGAGGGCGGACTTGGAATTGGCCATTGTGAAAAATCTCTCTTTTTTTGTCCTTCGGCGGAGCCACTCGAGAAGACCGGACGAAGGATCGGATCGGAAACGGTACCGGAAAGCTATGTAAGCGTCGGTACTGAAGGTTGCTAACGATCGAGGGTTGGGAGAGCTGTCTCGAGGTGGCTCAGCTGCTGCGTCGGAGACGCACCATTCCCTCAGCCGGGCATTGTAGGTCAACCGGCAGGTGCGGTCAATCCCAGAGCGGGGGGACCGAGATCGAACATGGGCGCCTAGCGTCCCGGCTATCGTCCCGGAGGGGCGATACCCAAGGAGGTCAACTGCTGTCGGGAAAGGTTGGCTTCGTCGCTCTCGGGATACAGTCGAATGACGGATTGGAGCTGAAGAACCCCTTGATCCTGATTCCCCAGTTCGAGGTGGGCGTAGCCCTTGCGCAGCAGCGTGCTGGCTAGCTTGTCGCTGTTGGGATAGCGATCTAGGACGTGGTCAAACTCGCGGATAGCCTCGCGGAACTTGCGTTGCCGGTAGTAGCACTCGCCGATCCAATACGAGGCGTTGTCTGCCAGGTCGGTATCGGGAAAGTTCTCGAGGTATTGGCGAAAACCAAGGACGGCGAGGTCGTAGCTACCGCGGAGGTAGTCGTTGTAGGCGGTTTGATACTGGGCTCCTGGGTCGATCCCGCCGCCGAGGTTGCCGTTGGCGGACCCGTTCGGTAGCGGGCCAAGGCTGGGCGGAATGCGTGAGGTCTTCAGCTCCTGATTGGTCGCAGCGATCTGCTGCGAGAGCTGGGCCAAGCGATAGTTGGTATCTTCGAGCTTCGCTTCGAGCTGTTGGATCAGCGAGGCGACCTCCTGCATCTCGAGCTGAATGTCAGCTTGAGCTCTGAGCAAGCCTTCGCCTCGCGCTGCCTGTGCTTCCTGGAGGTCTGCGATCTCCTGCTTGCTCGATGTCTGCTTTTGGATCTGCAGAGACTGCTGCTGCAGGTCGCGGAGTTGAGCCTGGATGCTGTCGAGCTGAGAGGTCGAGGAGCAACCGGTAGAGAGGCCAAAAAGGAGGACGAGGAGACAAGGAACCAGGCCGACGTATCGGCCTGGTCCGGAGGAGGCTTCAGAGAGAACAAGGACCTCAGGAGAACTCATGCTCGATGAGTCCTTCTGTGACGTCCTGTTTCCGCAAGGTCTTGGAGAGGTCAATTGCAAGGCCCGACGCTACGCCTAGCCGTCGGTGGTGCGGCTGGACACCATGAAGTGACCGCGACGGTTCTGTGACCAGCAGGACTCCGTGCTGCCGTTGCAGAACGGGCGTTCTTCACCGTAGCTGATGGTACGCAGGCGGTTAGCGCTTACCCCGAGGGACACCAGGTAGTCCCGCGCGGCGCTGGCACGACGCTCACCGAGAGCCAAGTTGTAGTCGTTGGTTCCACGCTCGTCGCAGTGACCTTCGATGGTCAAGACGAACTGAGGGGCATCCATCATGAAGCGGGCGTTCTTGGCCAAGCGCTCGCGGGCATCGGCGGACAACTCGAAGCGGTCGAAGTCGAAGAAGATGTCTCCGAGGAGGCCGCGGGCATTAGCCTCAGCCGTAACACGGGCGAGTTCCTCATTCATCCAGGCCTGCTCGTCTTCCTCGATGGTGGGAGTTGGTGGGGGCGCAATTTCGGTAGGCGTGGGCTCCACCGATTGGATCACCGGAGCGGCCGCCGTCTTTGGCTTCGGCTTACAGGCCACGGCCCCGGTGAGTAGCACCAACGAAGTCAACGCGATCATTCCGTTACGAATCATGTCCAAGATCTCCTAAAAGTGTAGGCAAAGTCTGTGTCTAGCGTCTCCCCAATGCGGTCAGACTCTAGCAAAACCGCTCCCAACAAACAACTGCCGCAATGGCCACCTCTGTCGCTATCGTTGGCTAGCCGGAATATGACGCAACTATTATCGGGGTGGATAGGGGGACCAGTCGGGCGACATGTTGTTACCTTCTGACGCAAGCGTCTTGACTTCCCCCGTGTCGAGGGTCATGACACGGATCTGTGACTTGGAGTTGGCGGTCGTCGAAAAGGCGATGCGTCGGCCGTCTGGAGACCAGGTCGGGGACTCGTGGCTACCGGGCATGCCGGTAGTCAGAACCTTGGTATCCAGCAAGGCGAGGTCTGTGACCGCAATATCAAAGGCATTGCCGCGTCGGGTGGCGTAGACGATACGAGTCCCATCGGGACTCCAATCGGCGCCATCGTTGTAGGTCCCCTCGAAGGTTACGCGCTGGAGGTTGGTTCCCTCGACATCCATGATGTAGATATGGGGATTCCCGGCGCGACTCGAGGTGAAAGCGAGCTTGGTACCGTTGGGGCTAAAGGCTGGATTGGTGTCGATGCCGGCTGATCGCGTCACCTGGCGTAGGTTGGATCCGTCGCGGTCTGCGACGAAGATCTCGGTGTTGCCGTCGATCGAACGGGTGAAGGCGATCTTGCGACCATCGGCGGAAAAATCGGGAGAACTGTTGAGGTTGCCGTCGGTGACGATTGGCTGTTTGGCGCCGGTGGCAAGATCGACTCGATAGATGCCGGGAGCACCGGCGAAGAAGGAGACGTAGGCTATGTTGTCGCCGGTCGGAGCCCACGCCGGAGACATGGAGATCGAGTTGTGGCCGGTGAGGGGACGAATGTTCTCACCGTCGTAGTCCATCAGGTAGATCTCTTTGTGGCCAGTGCGATCGGAGTTGAAGGCGATCGAAGTCAGGGCGATACCCCGTGCGCCCGTGAAGTAGAGGATGATCTCGTCGGAAAACGTGTGAGCCACTCGCCGTGACAGGTCGAAGGTGCCACGGTAGCGCTTGCCTAGGATCGACTGCTGACTTGCAAGATCGTAGAGGCGCCCCTCGACGACGAACTTGTCTTCTTCCTGGTAGGCCTCGGCGACCAACACCGACTGGTTGGTGAGGGAGCGATAGAGTTCGAAATCGGTGGCCTGGACTCCGGTGAGGGCTAGGACTGCAAGGTCCTCCGGACCCTGTATCTCGAAGACTCCAGAGGCCTCGAGATCCTCACGGAGGGCGGTCTCGAAGGCACCGATCGCCGCCGTGGCATCGGCGGCGGTGCCGGTCCGGACGGTGATGGAGGGGAAGGCCAAACGGAGCTGAGCCATACCGCCACCATCGATCACGGCGGTGACGTCGGAGTTTCCGGGAAGATCCTCGGCGACATCCGCTTGAGGTTGAGGCACTTGCGACCAAGCCAGGGTCGGGATGAAGAGTATGCCGGCTAGGGCCAGGCGCACTACCGAAGGCCTCACTGCGAATGAAAATCTGGCTATCGAAGACGGGATACGGGTCATTGAAACCTCGACTTTGTTGTGGGTAAGAGCGGTTCGGTCCAAGTCATAGCGGAAAGATCAAATCAAGGGGGAATGGTGGAGGGGGCGAAGGGCAAGGGGCAGAGAACCCGCGCTGACGGTGCGGACTACCGGAAGATCAGGTTGACGCCGAGAGAACTCTCCTTGTA
>JAIOJS010000429.1 GCA_019911795.1 Thermoanaerobaculia bacterium
GCGCAACATCCGCTTGATCGACGGCGTCGGCGATCACGACATCGGCTGCCGGGTCGACGGCTTCGGCCAGATGCAGCTGAAGTCGAGCGTGGTCAAGAAGGTCTAAAGGAGGGCTGGGCTCGGCCCCCAAGCACTCTCAGCTCTCGAGGAGCGCAAGAATGAGGAGACTGGATCGTGAGCACCCAAACCAACAAGACAACCGATGAAAGACCGGGAGACTGGGAAGAGCCGTTGCGACTCGGGGTCAGCGCCTGCCTGATGGGAGAGGAAGTTCGTTTCAATGGGGGCCACACTCGGGACAACTTCCTCGTCCACACGCTAAGCGAGTGGGTCGAATGGGTCACAGTGTGCCCGGAGTTCGAGATGGGGCTTGGCGTTCCTCGCGAGAGTCTCCGCCTAATCGGCGATGTCGAGGATCCCTCCGTAGTGGCCCCAAAGTCTGGGACCGATCACACCGTCGGAATGAAGACCTGGAGCCAGCAAAAGCTCCCCGAACTCCAAGCCATGAATCTCCATGGATTCGTCCTCAAGCGAGCCTCACCCAGCTGCGGTCTCTTCCGGGTCAAGGTCTACGACGACAACGGCGTCCCGGCGGCCCAAGGGCGTGGGATCTTCGCCCGCGTGCTTTCCGACGCCATGCCACTTCTTCCCCTCGAGGAAGAGGGCCGGCTCAACGACCCGCGATTGCGCGAAAACTTCATCGAGAGGATGTTTGCTTACCGTCGCTGGAGGAATCTCGAGGCCGATCCGTCCCCGGCCAAACTCGTGCAGTTCCACACCGCTCACAAGTTCACTCTGATGGCTCATTCACCCACGCTGCAGGTCGAACTAGGCCGACTGGTCGCCAACGTTGGCAAGCATCCCCTCGAACAGGTCCTGGCCGACTATGCCCCCCTTTTCATGACCGCCATGACCAAGGTCGTCACGGCCAAGCGCCACACCAACGTGTTGCAGCATGTCCAGGGATTCTTCAAGGGGAGTTTGACCCGAGAGGATACGGAGGAGCTCAGCGAGGTCATCGAAGAATATCGGCTTGGTCGCGTGCCGATCGTCGTCCCGCTCACACTCTTCCGACACCACCTCCGTCGCCATGAGACTCCAGAGTGGCTCCACCAGCAAACCTATCTCAAGCCCTACCCCAGCGAACTGATGTTGCGCAACCACGTTTAGTTCCCAGAACTCTGCGAGGCAGCAGGCCGCCCCAGAGCTTCACAGGATCGGAACCCGCGCTACCCCTTGAACGCTTCGATGGCTCGCTGGCGAGCGGCACGGTGATCCACGATAGGACTGGGATAGCTATCCGGTCGCACCTTGGCCAATCGCTTCGGATTGTGGAGCGCAGGCGCGGGAACTTCTCGCAACTCGGGAACCCATCGGTGAATGAACAAGCCTTCCGCATCGAATCGTTGAGACTGCCGCCACGGGCTAAAAATCCTGAAGTAGGGCACCGCGTCGGTACCAGTCGAAGCCGCCCACTGCCACCCGCCGTTATTGTTTGCCAGGTCCGCGTCGACGAGATTCTGCATGAAGAACTGCTCGCCAAGTCGCCAATCGAGGAGGAGGTCCTTGGCGAGGAAGCTCGCCACCACCATCCGCAGCCGGTTGTGCATCCAACCCTGGGCGGCGAGGGACCGCATCGCCGCATCGATGAGGGGGAAGCCCGTCTGCCCACGCTTCCAAGCCTCCAACCCCTCGGGATCCTCGTTCCACTCGATCCTTTCAGTCGCGAGCTTGAAGGGCCTGTTCATCGAAACGCGGGAAAAGGCGACGACGACATGGCGGTAGAAGTCCCGCCAGGCTAACTGCTTCAGCCAAGTAGTCAAACCAGGATCGCCATGGACGAGTTCGCCATCAGAAGCCTCGAGACCGCGGTGCAGGAGGGTTCGGACCGATAGGACCCCTGCCGCAAGATAGGGGGACAGGGAACTGGTCGCCTCGAGGCTCGGCTCGTCTCGACGCTGGTGGTAGTACCTCGCGGAGGTTGCGAGAAAATCCTCCAACCGAGTCTCCGCCGCGACCTCCCCTGCCGGCCAGAGCGAATCTAATCTCCCCGGTTTGGCCCCAGACGCTGGTGAGTCCCACGGAATGGGACCGTCCCCCTGAACCGAGGGTACCGGCAGCGGTAGATCGAAACCCCGAGCCTCGAGCTCACGAGCCCAGGATCGGAAGAAGGCGGAGAACACGGAGTAGGGATCTCCAGTCTTCGTCCCGATCGAGCCAGGAGGCAAGATGGTCTGATCGTCGTGCTCGCAGAAGCCGATCGAATCCTGGTTCAGCACCCGCAGAACAGCTCTATCCCTACGTCGCTCGTTGACCTCGAGTTCGCGATTGACATAGACGACGTTGCTCGCGGTCTCCATCACAATCCGCATCACGCAACCAGGGACTGCCTCGAAGTCCGGAACCACCTCGCGCCTGAGAGCGATACCGCACTCGGCCAACCGCTGCTCCAGGGCCAGGACCGAGCGCTTCACGAAGTCGATCTTGGGAGGTCCCCAGTCGTGTTGCGTCCACTGCTTCGGAGTCTCGACGAAGAGCGCTGTCACCGCACCGGGAAACTGCGATACCGCGGCATCGAGCGCAGGATTATCGGCCACCCGTAGATCCGATCGAAACCACACGAGGCCCGCCACCTAACTCTGCTCCTTGGCTTCGACACCACTCTCGGTCTCAGCCGATCGCACGATGCCGCGCAGCATCCCCGAGAACACCATTCCATGTAGGGGGAGGACGGCGTACCAGTAGAGGAGTCCGGCCAACCCCCGGGGGTAGAACGAAGCACACTGGTTGATGGTGGTGCGTTGCCCCTCGGTCGTCACCTCGAACTCGAGGAAGGCCACTCCAGGAAGTTTCATCTCAGCCCGCAGGCGCAGTCGATGATCAGGATCGACCGCGACGACCCGCCAAAAGTCCAAAGCATCTCCATGGCGAAGCGACTCGGGATCGCGACGTCCGCGCCGCAGGCCGGGTCCGCCGACGAGTCGATCGAGCATGCCACGAAGCCTCCAGAGGACGTCGGCAGCGTACCAACCATTGCCGCCCCCGATCTTACAGATGGCGCGGAAAGAGCTGGCCGCACTGGCGCGAACGACGGCCGACCGTCGATCGTGAAACACCGTGCCTCCCGCCCACTCCGGGTCCCCGGGGATCGCTCCCGCATCGCTCCAAGAGGTATCGACTCGACCCTCGAGGGAACGATCGATGGCGCGTCGAATCGCAGCCTGCGTCGAGAGCAGCTCGTTGGGCATCAGGCGCTGCGCCTCATCATTGCGGCAGACCACCCGATTCCTCAATCCCTCGGTGAGGGGCCGGGCAATACGGTGCGACAGCGGGGTCACCAGATGAATCCACAGTGAACTCAGCCTCGGGGTCAGAACCGGCACCGGCAGGACCAGTCGTTTGGGGAGTCCCAACTCGCTGGCCGTCAGGTCCATGAGTTGTCGGTAAGTGACGATGTCCTGGCCACCGATATCGAGAGTTCGACCTGCCGTGGCGGGAGTCTCCAAACTCGTCACCAGATAGTGGAGCGCGTCGCGAATCGAAATGGGTTGACACTCTGTGTCTACCCAGCGAGGGGTCACCATGATCGGTAGGCGCTCGACCAGGTAACGCAGCATCTCGAAGGAGGCGCTCCCCGACCCGATCACCATGGCCGCCCGCAGAACGGTCACCTCGACGGAGGTCGAAGCCAAAGCGGCCTCCACCTCGCGCCGAGAGGCCAGATGCTCACTCAACGAGTCTCCGGTTTCACCGAGACCGCCGAGGTAGACGATCCGCCGCACCGACTGGCGCTCCGCTACTTTCGCGAAGGTCTCAGCCATCCGACGGTCCCTCTCGGCATACTCCGCACCGGCATGGATCATCGAGTGGAGCAAGTAGTAGGCGGCATCACACCCTTCGAGGCAGCGAGTGAGATCCTCCTCGGATCCAGCATCGCCCTCCACCACCTCCAAGTTCTCGTGCTCGGACCAAGTTCGGCTCCCCAGCTTCTTGGCATCCCGCGCCAGACAGCGAACCGTGAAACCGCGTTGCAGAAGGAGCGGGACCAACCGGCCACCGATGTAGCCGGTCGCGCCAGTGACAAGAACTCGACCACCCATTAGGACCACTCCTCTTCGAGGAGGTCCGTCATCCCGACTTCCAGAGCCCCAGCGATCCGCAAGCCCGCCTCGAGGGTGATGTTCTGCTTCCCCCTCTCGATCGCCGAGAGATAGGGTCGCGTCAAACCCGACCGCTGAGCGATGTCCGCCTGACTCAAACCCAGGCTCTCGCGCATTCTCTGAATCCGCCGACCGACCAGGTCGAGGTAAGCCCTCGGATCCCTCTGCGCTCCAAGACCCACCAGTCGGGCTGCGGCTGCCAGTCCCTCCCGTGCCTCGGCGACCAGGGCGTCGGCGCCGAGTGAGATGCCGTCAACTCCCTG
>JAIOJS010000430.1 GCA_019911795.1 Thermoanaerobaculia bacterium
GCCCGAACCGTCTCTGGAGGGCGCTGGAGCCCTCCGGGCCGACGACGACGGCTATCTTCAGATCATCGACTCCGAAGCCTTGATTCGACTCGCACAAGAGAACGATCTCATACTCCGCGTCGAAAAACGGCCAGGCCAGTACGTCGCGCGCGGGAGCAAATTGGTCACCGTGTGGCCGGGCGAGCGATTCGAAGACTCCCTCGTCGAGGAACTGAACTGGGCCTTTGCCCTCGGTAGTCAGCGCACCAGCGTTCAAGACCTCGAGTTCACCATCGGACAGCTCGTCGAGGTTGCCGTACGATCCCTCTCCCCCGGCATCAACGACCCCTTCACCGCCATCGCGTGTATCGATCGGCTCTCATCCGCCATGGTTCGGATCGCTTCGAGGGATCTCCCCTCTCCCTTCCACTACGACGACAGTGGCCAGCTGCGTCTGATTCGCCACTCCGCCGACTTCCCGGAGTTGCTGGACGCCGCCTTCGATCCGATACGCCACTACGGTCAGTCGAGCCCTGCGGTCGTGCTCCGCCTCATGGAAGCGCTTGCGACGATTGCCGAGCTCGTCGAGCGTCCCGAAGACCGCGAGGCACTGCGTCGTCATGCGGAAACGCTGTCCCGGGGTGCGAACCGTGACATCCCCGAGAATGCCGATCGGCAAGCGATCGACCAGTGCCATCGCACACTTCTGGAGGACTTGGAGCGCTAATTAGAACGAGGGACGTCAACTAGAGAGTGTTCACAGATCCCGCCGTGATCAAGCGCAACTTACCGAAATCCCGGAATCTGTCATCCCGCTGCCCGCCACCCAGGCGGCCGCGATACGAGTCACCTCATGATTGCGGAGGATCCGATGGTGACCGAGTCCTTCGGTGATCTCGAGTCGAGCCTTCGGCCACACCTGGACGATCGCTTCGCCATCCTCCAGAGGAACGATCCGGTCACTGCGGTCGTGGATCACCAGTAGCGATTCGCAGCGGCGCTTGGCGAGGCGAGCCATCTCGAACTCGTGCCAGTGCACTCCGAGGCGACGTTCGAGGATCCCCTGAGTTCGGGCGGCCACGCCGTGACTGAGCCCCAGCTGCTCCGCGGCATCGTAGAGAAACTTGCCAGCATCGTAGGGGGCTGAGATGAACACCAGACTCTCGACCTTCAAGCCCGATTCGACGGCAAAGGTGGCAGCGACGCTACCGCCTGAGTGCGCGATTACTGCCCGTACTCCACCCATCGCTTCAGCTAGATCGATCACGGCTTGTCCCATCTCGAGAATGGACGATCGACGCCCCGGCGATTCGCCGTGCCCGGGAGCATCGAGAGCTACGACGCGGAACCCCGCCTCCAGAAGGGGCGCGGCGAAGGCTCCCATCTGCGACGCTCGCCCCTCCCAACCGTGCATGAGAAGGATCGCCGGAGCCTCCTCGGCCCCCCAGCAAACAGCGCTCAAGTCCTTGCCTCGTGATTCGACCGTAAAGCGGCGCGCCTCATGAAGCCAGGCTTGCTCGCGGGCTGGGGGCTGTCGCTTCTTCGTCGCCAGGAAGCGATTGGCCAGCAACCGTGCCGCCAACTGGGGACTCAAACGGCTGAGAATGCCAAGTGTCGCCCTAACAAGACGAACGATCGTGGTATCCACGGCTACCCTCGCTTCTTTCGATAGTTCATTTCAGTCCCGACTACTTTCGAACCTCCAGGACACAGAGTCGCTGACAAAGCCATCAGGACGACACGGTCGCCTGGGCTTTCGAGTCCCGAATCAGTCTCTCGAAGGCGTGCTCGGCGCGCTCCCGGGCCTGATCGTCCCGCAGCAGTCGCAAGTAGTAGTGGTAGGCCATCAGGATGGCCTGAAATTCCCAGGCAAATTGCTCAACGTCTAGGCCCTTGCCGAAGTGCTTCTCTTCCACCGCCCCAGCCGCCGAGCGAGCCACCGTACTCAACCACTGGGATTGGTAGATCACAAATTGATCGCGTACCGGTCCGGGACGGTCGTCCAGTTCGTAGGCGGCTGACATGAAGGGACAGCCTCCAGGGAGATCTTCACGTTCGGGCCAGCCGAGCCACCCCGCGAACAGAGCGCGAACCCGCGGTTCGCCGCGAGCTGTCCCGAGCGCCGGCTTGACGACCGCCTCGATGAACTTCTCGACCCCGGCGGCAAGGACCTCGAGTTGCAGCTCTTCCTTCGAACCGAAATGAGCGAACAGACCGCTCTTTGACAAGCCGACGTCACGCGCCAACCCGCCGATGCTCAATCCATCGAGGCCGAGCCGGCTGGAAGTGGCCATCGCCTGCTCGAGGATGGTGTTGCGAGTATCGGATCCCTTTGCCATGACGCCACAATAGCACGACCGTTCGTTTTTGTCACCACCGATCGCACTAGCCGTGACGCGTGGTAGCGGGCCGTGTTGCAAAAGCAGGAGTGGCCGAGCAGCACGAGTCAGCGCTCAGGACCCTGTGATGGACCTCAGTCCCCGGTATTCAAACTTCAGAATTCTGCATCCAACGAATTGGATACTACGCTATACTACCGAGCGGGAGTCCCCGAGCGTCCCCTTTCGAGTCGTGGCACTGCCTTCTTGCCGGAACGTGCGCTGTCCGCTGCTTCAGAGGTTTTCGTCCTGGGGACTCCCGTTTTCGTTCAGGCTCGGATCGTTCTGCATCCTCGAATCCTTCGAGCTAGTCGTCGGTGGTCCTGCTCTCAATACGTCGTCTACTCGACAAGGTTGCGGACAAGGTAGCGGACAAGGTAGCGGCCCTCAACCGATGCGCAACCAGGACCGGTCAAGGGTAGTAGCCACTCAAGGTACGGACTTCCAGTTCACGCCGACGAGTGGCAACTTCCACCTCCCGATACTCATTGACCGAGTCGGTGTTCGTCGACTGGTAGACCAGCAGATACTGAGAGCGGAGTTCGCGTTCGATCGCCTCGTAGACGGCCTCCAGCTCTGCAACTCTCTGAATGAAGAACGCCTGCCCTCCAGTGTCGGAAGCGATGGCCTCCAGGCGTGACCTCGCGGTCCCCGGCGCAATGCGGAGTCCCACCGAATAGACCGTCACTCCGGCCCGCCGGGCAAACTGCAGGGTCTCTTCGAACGAGAACTCGCTACTCTCATCCTTTCCATCGGAAAGAATGAGCAATGCCCTCTTCCCCTTGATGCCGGTGAAGTAGTACAGCGAGAAGACGACACTGTCGTAGAGCGAAGTGCCACCTTCCGCCGACAACCCGGCCAGCCCCCCTCCGAGCTCGCCGAGATCACTGGTCAAAGGAACGGTGAGCCGAGGGAAGCGGTTGAACGTGATGATCGCCGCCCGATCGCGCGGGGTGATGGTTTGATTGAGGAACTGGAGCGCCTGGCCCTTGACTTCCGCCAGATTCGCTCGCATCGACGCGGAGTTATCGATGAGAATTCCGGCCTGAATCGGCAGGTCATCCAACCACTCGAAGCGCTTGAGGGTCTGACCTACTCCATCCTCACGAACGGTGAAGTCAGACCGAGTCAACCCCTCGACGGGACGTCCTCCTCCGTCGAGTACCGACGTGAAAAGCTCGACGGTTTGCACTTCGATCGCTTCCAGGTTACCGGGCGAGTTGATAAACACCAGATCCTCGGTCGCATGCCCGTCCGGCAGGTAGGCAACGGCCCGAATGTAGGCAGGAGCAGGCCCTCGGAGGGCGATTGGCTGAACGTAAGGAGGTTGATAGAGAGTGGCCATCAGGTCTTCGTCGAGGTAAAACTCGAGCCGCTCCAGCGTCCTCCCTTCCGGCAGCTGGACGTCGACTCGGGCCTGGATGCTGTCCCGGTAAGAGTCGCCACTACTCGGCTCGATAAGGCGCACGGCAAAGCGATTCGCGCCGGCGTTGATCCAACGCTCATCGATGGCGAGAAGGTTCCCCTCGGCATCCAAGGCCTCGACCCGTAGCGAGTGAAGCTGCGGTACCTCCCCCAGGTCGATCTCGACGTTGAACGGAGGGCGCGTCTTGGTCATCAGCTCTCGATCGTCCAGGAGAAAACGAACGCGATCGATGGAGGTTCCCACTGCCAGGGTATCGAAGCGGACAAATCCCGCGAGAATATCGCCCCCGGGGGGAACGATGCGAAGGGTTGGCCGTCCCGAGGTCACGGCGGCGCTGGCCTCGGCGAAGATCCGCGCAGTCTCGGCATCGGTTGGAGGTGGGGGCGGAAGTTGATGCTCGGAAGCCGGCACCTCGATGTCCTCGACGAGACGAGCCATCGCGTGGCCGTTCAGATCCTCCACCCGGAGGATCAGCTGGTAAGCGCCAGGTCGCAAGTGCCGCTGGAAGGCCAGGGGAATTCGTGCAGGAACCGGGGCATCGTCCACCGGGACGCCAAAGCGATAGCGAAAGGACTCGAAGAGACCGCCACCGCGAACCACTTCACCGACGAGGAGGAAATCTAGGGACCGGTGGCCGCGAAAGTCGGCCACACTCGTCGCCGACCCGTCGAGGGTCAGCAGCGCCTGAACGACCGTCCGCCCATCAAAGCGTCCGGGAAACTGAAGCGCCAGGGTCGTTGGCAGAGGTTCAGCGTCGGGTTCGATCTCGGTCGAGAAGGCTTGGAATGCAGCCAGCCATTCCTCGCTGTCGGGTCGAGGGCGTTGCAGTACCCGTTTTAGCAAGAGGGCGTAGGCATCCGGGTTAGCCTGCACGTAGGTCAAAACATCGGCAAGATGGGGACTGCCCAAACACGACGAGCCACCCAGCAGGCTCACCATTTCTCCCGGATCGAGCAGCCTCGCGGGATCGTTTTGGGACTGCTGCCGGAAGACGAGGAAGAAGGGTTCCCTCAGTCGACGTGATTCGTTGTAGACCCATATTTCGATGGGTTTCGCTTGGGCACAGCGGACCGGCAAGACGTGTGAGGGCTTTCCGTGGAGCATCAGCATGGTGCCGCGGGCGTCCTCCAGGGTCCCGTAGACCTCGGGGATGGCCTGACTCCAGTAGTCAAACTGCTCCCTCAGTTCGTTGCGCGCCGTCTCGGGATAGGGATCGCGGACTGCCCAGAAACGCTCGATGAAGGCCTCCCGCTGGTAGTTCTGAGTCAGGGTTAGGAACGCCCGGGTCTCCTCGTGAGACAAGAAGGGTCGGGCCGCCAGGTACCAGTCATCGAAGGGTGGAGGCAGAGGCGAGGCGATGGTTTCCACCGAAGGCGACTCGGGAGGAACGGCTTCCCCAACTACGGTCGCAACTTCGGTCGCAACTCCGGCCGCAACGTCGACAGCAACGAGCATCATCAATCCGAGACTCCCCCAGATCAAGGCCTGTACTGCGACCGGTGCAGACCTCACGAGTCGACTCCATGACGGCTTCACGTTTCTTGTACGAACATCGGTATCCAATGGTTTCTGTACCTTGGAATGTCGGTCGGGACGGGCTCGAAGGCTGCTAGGATCATGGCCATGGCGACCCAGGAAATCGATGTTACTAGTCTCGAACCCGACATCGATGCCGATCTTGTCAGCAACTTGACTGACATCATCGATGCCGGTGAGAGGAACCTCGCAATCGAGGCAGTAAGCGACCTTCACCCTGCCGACCTGGCTTCGGTGATGCACCACCTGTCGTCCGACGACTCGCACCTGCTTTTCTCCTGGCTACCGGCCGACCAGGCCGCGGAAGTTCTGCCAGACCTCGACGACGACTACCGCTCCGATCTTCTCGAGGCACAGGGCTCAGACCGAGTGTCGGAATTGATCGGCGCCCTCGACACCGACGATGCCGCCGATGTCCTCGCCGACCTCCATCCCGTCCTCCTCGAGAAGGTCCTTCCCGACCTCGAGGACGAGGAAGAGATCCGCGAGCTCCTTGAGTACGACGAGGAATCGGCCGGTGGCCTCATGGAGGCCGACTACGTCGCGGTCCTCCCCCACCAGACCGTCGCCGAGGCCACCGAAGAGGTCCGACGGCTGGCCGAGGATGTCGATCCGATCTACGCCGTTTTCGTCGTCGATGAACGAGAGACATTGGTCGGCATCGTCAGACTGAAAACGCTCCTACTCTCCCGCAACAGCGCCCTGGTCTCGGCCATCATGGAGACCGACTTCGACACCGTCGGTCCTCACACCGACCAGGAGGATGTCGCACGGCTCATGGAGCGGCGTGATCTGAGCGTCTTGCCGGTAGTCAACGACCAAGGACATCTCCTCGGGCGGATCACGATCGACGATGTCGTCGACGTCATCCGCGAAGAGGCCGAGGAGGACATCCTCCGGATGAGCGGTCTCGCCACCGACGAGGAACTCACGTCCTCGGTCTGGAGCATTTGTCGTGGTCGTCTGGTTTGGCTCATCGTAGGACTCGGCGGCGCCTTCCTCTCCGCCCTGGTCATCAACCGCTTCGAGGGTGTGCTCGAACAGGCGGTCGTCCTCGCCATGTTTATCCCGGTGGTGACCGCAATGGCCGGCAACGCCGGGATGCAGAGTTCGGCCATCGCCGTGCAGGGTCTGGCCACCGGCGAAATCTGGACATCGGACCTGTCCCGTCGTCTGGGCAAGGAACTCGTCGTCGCCCTGCTCAACGGAGTTCCACTGAGCTTTGCCGTCTGCGGCGTCGTCTTCATGCTCTATCGATTCGGCGTCCTTTCCCTCGACCAAGACGCGGCGATCCGCCTCGCCCTCACGGTCGGTCTCGCCCTCTTCACGGTGATCGTGCTCGCCGCCACGATTGGGGCCAGCGTCCCCATCCTGCTCGATCGGATCGGAATCGATCCCGCCCTCGCGACCGGACCCTTCGTCACCACTAGCAACGACATCTTGGGCCTTCTCGTGTACTTCACGATCGCGATCCTGATCTTTCTGCACTGACGGCCTCTTGCACTGACGAAGGTCTTGCTACACCGACGCAGGCGTTCTCAACCGTCGGAACGGATCCAGCGAGGGTGGGCAGTGGATAGCTCATCGGTTAGTCGGCGGTGGTACCGACGCGCCACACGATCGCCACATTCTGCCATCGACTCGACCATGGACCGGGCAGATCTGGACTACGGTTTCGGACACACTCATTGCATGATACGACCTAGGCACAGCTATCCAATTCAGGCATCCGCCGCGCTTCCGGCTGCCAAGCATCTCTACTCCACGGGTTCCTCGGACCGTCTATCGAGAGCCGCGTCGAACAAGCAGACGCCGGCACCACTGTCCGCAGTCTCCCCGTTAGAAACTGCGGGCAGCACATCGTCGTCGATTACACCCTACGACGAGATCTGGTACTGCGGGTATCCGGTCCGCCCTTAGCGTCCCAATAGTGGACTGTAACCCCCAAACGATTGGCGCCTGGCCGGCCCTCAGGGCC
>JAIOJS010000431.1 GCA_019911795.1 Thermoanaerobaculia bacterium
GTATCAGGATGTAGTCACCTCTTGGCTGGGTAACTTGCCGGAAGAGCGTCCCATGCGGGTACTTCCGCGTGCTCGGGGCCTTGCTCTTCGCCCTGAACTTGCTCACGGCCTCGACGCGAGCCAACACGTCCGGAACAGCGCGAATATCCTCCGGAGGTACGCCTGGGAGCCAAATCACCCATCGCTGCTCCCCGTAGAGGAATTCTTGCGTGCCCATGAACCTCCGAATCAGCTTGGCGGCCCTCGGCTGCGCTTCAACCATGCGCCTGAACTCCCCAGCATCGAGGAAGAAGTGCCCACCGTCCGTCGGCTTGCTTCCATACGACATCTCAGGCTGGCCGAACGGGTTCGAAGGCCGATTCTCAAGCAGTATCCATGGAGCGTCCACCAGGTACGCGTTAATGAACTCGACGGGCAAGCGGTGCGGTGCAGCGTCCGCGCTCTCGTAGTCGAAGATGACCCGAGCCTTCGGCTCTCGATTGCAGAAACCGATAATCACGCAATAGACAGCGGCCTCACCCTTGGCCTCGTTTCGCCAGCGGAACGTCCTATGAGCGAACCGAATGCTCGGGCGACCCGCCTTGAACAGTGCACGCCAGAGAATCCCTACCTGCTCTCCCTGAGTGATGGAGTTCGTGGAGACGAAGGCGACCTGGATTTCCGTGCCCTGAATGAACCGGGCCGCGATCGCATACCAGGCAGTCACGTAATCGAGGACACCAACTGCACGTGCGTCGCCCAAAGCCGCCCGCATATCCGCTTTCTGCTGTGCTGTCTGCAGATGGTGACCGACGAACGGCGGATTCCCGAGGATGTGAGTCACGCGCCACCTCGGCACCACGTCCTCCCAGTCGATGTGCAGCGCGTTGCCGTGGGCGATGGTCGCGCTTGTGACCAGTGGGAGCCTCGCGAAATACAGTCCGAACTCGGCGCTGACCTTCTGGTTCATCTGGTGGTCGGTGAGCCAGAGGGCGACCTGAGCGATCTGGGCGGGGAACTCCTCGATCTCGATGCCGTAGAACTGGTCGACGTTGACCTGCACGGCGTGGAAGATGTCCAGGCTCCGGTTCTTCTCCACCTGGCGGAGGATCTCGAGCTCGAGCTCGCGCAGCTCGCGGTAGGCGACGACCAGGAAGTTGCCGCAGCCGCAGGCGGGGTCGAGGAAGGTGAGCGTGCGGAGCTTCTTCTGAAACTCGAACAGCTTGCTGGCGTTGCCCTTCGCCGCCGTCAGCTCCGCGCGAAGGTCGTCGAGGAAGAGCGGCTCGATGACCTTCAGGATGTTCTCTTCCGAGGTGTAGTGCGCGCCCAGGTTGCGCCGCGCCTTGGGGTCCATCACCGACTGGAAGAGCGCGCCGAAGATCGCCGGGCTGATCCGGCTCCAATCCAGAGCAGCGGCCTCCAGCAGGTCCGTCCGCATGCCGGCATCGAACTCCGGGATCGAGAGGCGCTCCCCGAACAGCTTGCCGTTCACGTAGGGGAACGCTGCGAGGTCCTCGTCCAGGTTCCTCTGCCGCTTCTCCGTCGGCGTGTTGAGCACCTGGAAGAACTGAGTCAGCTTCGCGCCGAGGTCGCTCCCGTCGACCGAGGTGCGGTTCTCGATCCAGTCGCGGAATGACTGCACCGGCTGGAAGATCCCCGTGTCGTCGGCGAAGAGGCTGAAGAGAAGTCGGACCAACAGGACCTCGAGGTCGTGCCCCTCGAAGCCCGAGGCCTTCAGACGATCGTGGAGCTTCCCCATCCTCTCCGCCGCACGGAGGTTGATGGGGTCCTGCGCCCGCACCGGCCGGGCCTCGTAGCCGGCGATGAAGCCGAAGAGGCGGAGGTTCTTCGACAGATCCTTGAGGGAGAACTCGTGCCGCTCCCCCGAATCGAGGTCCTCCAGGCGGAAGCGCGCGAAATCCGAGACCAGCACGTAGCGCGGCAGGTCCCGCTCGGCGA
>JAIOJS010000432.1 GCA_019911795.1 Thermoanaerobaculia bacterium
AACCTACAAGGAAGAGCCACCATGAACGCTACCAAGACCGTCGTCAATGCTAAGAACCTATCTCTTGGGATCCTTGCCGTCGCTGGAATCCTATCCCTTGGCCTCGCCAACGCCGCATGGGCCGAATCGGACTGCAACGCCGAGACCTTCGGTGCAGGGGTCGACCTCGAGGAGACGACTGCCATCGCTTCTATCCTCGCCGCCCCGGGTGACTTCGATGGAAAAGCGGTGCGCGTCGAGGGCCAGGTCCATGAGGTCTGCCGCATGGCGGGGTGCTGGATGGAGATCGTTGGCGACGACGACTCGGGGACCCCTCTCAAGGTCAAGGTAGAGGACGGCGTGATCGTCTTCCCCGTCTCGACCCGCGGACACAAGGCGATTGCCCAGGGCACGGTGGAGGTCAAGGAGATGGATCGGGAGCGCTACGTTGCTCACCAACAGCACCTCGCCGACGAGATGGACGAGACCTTCGACGAGGCATCGATCGGCGACGGACCCTTCCACAGCGTTCAGGTCCTCGGCACCGGCGCCGAGGTCTGCTCAAACTAGGAGATCTCTCAGACTAGCCAGTTCTTCCCACGGGTCCTGGGGTCCTGGGGTCCTGGGGAGCCTGTCTGGTCAAGGTCAACGGACTGGCCAGGTCACGGACTGGCCAGGTCAACGCACTCGGACCACGACCAGAGTCAGGTCGTCCGCTAGTTCCCCGCCCTCGCGCCAAGCCTGGGCGGCCTCGAGAAGTTGTTGAATGATCTTCTCGGGAGACGTCGTTGCCGCGCGCGTGAAGACCTCAGCGACTCTCTGGTACCCGTAGGGCTGTCCATCCGAGTCGATCGCCTCGGGGAAACCATCGCTCAAGAAGAGGAAGGTGTCGCCGGACTCGAAGTCGACAATGATCTCGCTGTAGTCCCAGGTGATCCCTCCGAGGGGCATTCCGGCCATCGAGATCTCCTGCGTGCTACCCGTCCTGCACCGGTAATGAAGGACGGGCGGCATCCCGGCCGCGCTCAGCACGAGTTGATCCCCCTGAAAACGTCCCAGGGTGAGGGCCATCAACATCCGACCGAGGTCCATTCGGCGAATCGCGGAAGCGGCCGCGGCGAGAAAGGCGCCGGGACTCCCCACCCCGGTTCCCGCCGTCGCGTGGGCCGAGAAGAGACTCTTGATCACTGTCACCATGGTGCCGGCCCGGGCGCCATGTCCCGTGGCATCGCCGATGGCCACCGTCAGGTCGGTCCCGTCGTCCACCCTGAAGTCATAGTAATCGCCACCAACCTCGGCCGCGGTCTGCATCGCCACCGCGAGTTCGAAACGAGAGTGTTTCGGCAGCACCTTGGGAAGAAGCGATAGCTGAAAACGGCGCGCCTCCTCCAGTTCCTGGCTCTTGCGCTCATATTCCGACTGCAGAAGCCGCTCGCGAACCTCTTGCTCTCGACTCTGCCGCTCCTGTTCGACCAGTCGCACCTCCTGATCGAGGAGTTCTACCGCCATCGAGTTGACCGCTCCGGCCAGTTTTCCAAACTCGTTGCGCGAGTGGACGGGGATGCGTACGTTGAGGTCACCCTGCGCGACCCGCTCGACTCCCGCGATGACCGCGTCCAGGTTGCGGGTCATGCGGCGCGCCAACGGTAGAACGCCGAGGAGAGCTATCAGGATGAGGATGAGACCGGAGGCCAGATTGCGGACGGCGGTGGCCCGCACGCCGGCGAGAACGTCGCCCAACGGCCGCGCCACTCCGAAGGAGATCCCTGTCTCGGGATCCGGTCGGGTCGTGGCCACCACGTAGTCGTGGAAGACGGTGCGCTCACCCGCCCCCACCGAACGAATTTCGGCCGCCAACGGAGTCACTCGGGTTCGATCCTCGGCATTGGCGGTAAACACATGGCCTTCGGCGTCCAAGGCAAAGGCGATATCACCCTCGCGCTCCTGAATGCCTTGCGAGAGCACCGCCTCGGCCAATTGCCGACCGCTGACCCCGACACGAAGACCGCCGATTCGGTGCTTGCCACCCAGCACCGGCACCACGAAGCCCTCCTTGGCGAAGATCTGTTCTCCGGAAAGGCCCTGTTCAATGGCTTGTCCCAGAGCTACCCCAAAAGCCTCGTCCCAGGAACTCGAAGATTCTTTGGATCCCTCGGCTGCGGGTTCGCCTTCCAGTTCACCCGAACCAACGCGGACCCTCCCCACCGCGCGCAACGCTTGATCGACCTCCTTCAAAGCCTGCAACCGCCAAGTGTCCTCGAGGCCGTTGACCACCTTGATCTCGTCGAGGATCGCGTTGACATCGACCACCACCGGCACGGCTGGCGCGGTGGAGCGAGTCGCGGTCGTCGCGACACGACCGGCAACTTCGTCCCCCCCTGGCGAATCCGGCGGCGACGGCGGAGCCGTGGGCTCCGGCGCTGCGGAAGGCGAGGGAGCGAGCTGTGGCAGGAACTCGATGTGAGAGACGAAAGGCGCCGAGTCACCCAGTCCCATCAGCACCCGTTGGGCGAGCGGCTTCGCCATCTCTGCCCCGCTCGTCGGATGGCCTTCCAGGTCTTCGACTCCGGCCAGGCGCATGCCGTCGAGGCCTCGGACCCTGCGTTCGACCTCGCGCTGAGTCTCAGCGAGTCGACTCTCCAGGCGAGCCGCCATCGTGGTCGCCTCCGCCTCCTCGGCGGCTCGGACCGCGCGCAGAGACATCGTGTACGAATACAGCACGATCGAGGTGAGCGGTAGGACCGCAAGCACCAACAGAACGAGGATGAGTTGGGTTCGAATCTTCATGACGATGAGCGGTCGAGACCATGGCGGTCGGTTCCGTTGGACTCTCCCAGACTACGACAGCAAAGCCCCCAAGGTTGCTCGTGTTACTATCGCGCCCCTGGGACGGCCAAGGACCCGCCGTCCGTGATGGATTGTACTCGCATGACTGGCCTGGAAGACCTCATCACCACCGTGGCGCTTTTGCCGCCGATCGCCCTGCCCACCTTCATTCTGGTGTCGGCAGTGCTGGAGTACGTGGTTCCACCATTTTGGGGCGACACCCTAATCCTGCTCAGCTTCTTCCTCTGCGGTCAGGGAATGGCATCGGCCCCCGTGATCTTCGGGGCGGCCCTCATCGGCAGCATCCTCGGAGCGATGACCGCCTTCCTGCTCGGCAAGCGCTACGGTCTGTCGATCCTACGTCGGGTTACGAAACGGCGCGGCGGCGGACACGGTCAAAAGATGCAGAGGATGCTGGAGCGCTTCGGAGAACGGGCTCTGACCGCCAATCGGTTCCTCCCCGTCGTTCGAGGGTTCTCCCTCTACGCGGCCGGAATGCTGCGACTACGCTTCTGGCGAGTGCTCTTCTACAGCACCCTGAGCAACCTCGGCTGGGTCGCTCTCCTGATGACGATTGGGCTTCTAGGCGCTGGGACATTCGAACAGCTACAGAGCAACTTCCAGCACGTCAGTCGGCTGGTTGCCGCAACCCTGGTGCCGCTTCTAGCCGCGCTCGCCATCTCCGCCTGGCACCGGGTGCGAAGAGTTCGGGTCAATTCCTCCGAGAGCGCTCAAACGCTGCCATAAGCGCTCGACATGGATTCGCTGGGTCGCTCGCTGACCGATCGAAACTCGTAGGGTGAGCCTGCCGTCGAGCCGAGTGTGGGTCAGATACGACTCGCCCTCGGCATTGATCTGATCCAGGATCGTTTGAGTCCGACTGTCTCCGTCGACGTGTCGCAAGCAAACCAGGTTCAGGGGCGCGGGAGCGGCGAGTTCGAACCCGTCGCTCGCCTGGACCCACTGGGCAAATTCCTGGGCGAGCCGAATGTGCTCTCGTACGTGGTGGCGTAGCCCTTCCACCCCATAGTGGCGGATAACGAACCAGAGCTTGAGGGCGCGGAAGCGACGTCCCAGCTGCACATGCCAATCCCGATAGTCGAGGACGGCCCCGCTCTCGCTCGCCGCGTTGCGTAGGTACTCGGGCAACACCGACAGGGTCCTGATCAACACGCTCCGGTCTGCAACCCAGAAGGCATTGCAATCGAAGTTGGTGAACATCCACTTGTGGGGGTTGAAGGTATAGCTGTCCGCTCCCTCTACTCCCCGTTGAATCCATCGAAACTCCGGGCAGAGGGCCGCGGTGCCGCTCATTGCGGCATCGACGTGGAGCCATACTCCTTCGCGCCGGCAGATCTCGGCGATAGGGGCGATCGGATCGATGGCGTTGGACGACGTTGTTCCAACCGTAGCCATCACCAGGCAGGGGCGGTAGCCGGCCTCCCGGTCCCGCTTTAGGGCTTCAGCGAGGGCGTCGGGACGAAGGGCGTAGGTCGCATCTACCGCGATCTTGCGGAGCCGGTCACTGCCGAGCCCGGCGATGCGAACCGCCTTATCGATCGAGGAGTGGGCCTGGTCCGAGGCGTACACGGTCAGATCACCGGCGACGCCGGTTCGACCGGACGAGAAGTCCATGGCTCGCTCACGAGCGGCCAGCAAGGCACACAAGGTCGAGTTCGATGCGGTGTCCTGAAGGACCCCACCCCCGTCTCCTTGCGACCGGAAACGCTCCGGTAAACCAAGCATCTCCACCAGCCAATCCAGGACGTGGGTCTCGAGCTCGGTACAGGCTGGACTTGTGCTCCAGAGCATTCCCTGGACCCCAAGTCCGGCCGACAGCAGCTCGCCTAGGATCGACGGACCCGAGTTGTTCGACGGAAAGTACGCGAAGAACCCTGGCGACTGCCAGTGGGTGATGCCCGGCATCAAGATGTCGTCGACGTCCCGGAGCATGGCGCTGAACTCTTCGCCATGCTCGGGAGCATGATCGGGGAGCCGGCTGCGAATATCGCCGGGCGCTACCCTCGAAAGCACCGGGTACTCGTCGACGGTCTCCATGTACCTGGCGATCCATTCGATGACCTCTCGACCTTGGCTTCGAAAGTCGTCGGGAGTCATGTGAAAAGTCGTCGGTTTCTCGTCGTCGGTACTCATCTGGCATTCTCCTCGGCGTCGCCGGTTCCGCCGCCGCGCTGCTTCATGATGGTGCGAACCTGGGCCCCCACCAAACCGAGACCGAAGCCGATGAAGGCGGTGGCCGGCAGCAGATCCACCACCAGACTCCGCACTTCAGACCGGAACTGATAGGACAGCCAGCCGGCAAGGAGCAAGGCTGCGGCCAAGAGAATTCCCGCCGAGCGAATGCTCTCGCTCTCAGCTGCCTTGGAGGCCAACTTCTGTTCTCCGGTTGTCAGCTGAGTGTCCCGAGCCCAGGCGCGACGCTCGGCCTCGACCTCACGCTGTCGCCCCAAAGCCACCACCCCGAAGAACGCTCCCCAGAGGATGAGGAGAGGATGAACCCAGGCGACCCAAGGGGGCTCACCGGTGGGCACAAGGCCACATCCGGTACCCGTCAGGAGAGCCATGAGACCACAAGCCCAGGCAATCCATAGGGCGATCCGTTGGAGGCGCTGGTAGCGAGTCATGTCGTCATCTTATGTCGTCGCCGGCTCGAGCCAGAGGAGCGACCAGCCCAGTCGGCTCCGCGGTGGTCGTTCGCAGTGCAATTCCAAAATCGACTCCAGCTATGATCTCCACATGCCCTATTCGCTACTCTCTTGGACGACCGTGGCGCTGGTGATCGCTGGCCTTCTCATCGTCGTCTTGGTCTACGACGTCTTCCAGAAGCGCCACGCCATCCTCAGGAATTTCCCTCTGGTTGGCCACCTCCGATATCTGCTCGAGTCTCTGGGCCCCGAACTTCGCCAGTACATCGTCGCCGACAACGACGAGGAGCGTCCGTTCTCGCGCGATCAACGGAGATGGGTCTATACCTCAGCCAAGCTGCAGAACAACTACTTCGGCTTCGGCACCGACAACGACCTCGAGCAGTCGCCGGGACATCTGATCATTCACCACAGCTCCTTTCCCCTCGATGAACCGCATCCTGGAGATCCCGCCTACGACCCCGAGCACCGAGTTCCGGCGGCCAAGGTCCTCGGCGGTGCCCGCAAACGACGGCGCGCCTTTCGACCCAGCTCCATCGTCAACGTCTCGGCGATGAGTTACGGATCGCTCTCCTGGGCCGCAGTGGAGGCCATCAACCGAGGTTGTGCCATCGCCGACTGCTTGCAGAACACGGGGGAGGGAGGGGTCTCGCCCTACCACCTGAAGGGCGGCGAGACCATCTGGCAGATCGGTACCGGATACTTCGGCTGCCGCAATCCCGACGGGACCTTCTCGCTGGAACGACTGGTCGACACGGTGGAAGCCAACCCGTCGATCCGCGCCCTCGAGATCAAGCTCTCCCAGGGCGCCAAGCCCGGGATCGGAGGAGTGCTACCGGGAGTCAAGGTGACGCCCACGATCGCTCATGTCCGCGGTATTCCGGTCGGTGAGACCTGCATCAGCCCACCCCGCCACTCCGCGTTCGACAGCGTCGACGGAATGCTCGACTTCGTCGAACTCCTCGCCGAACGCACCGGGCTCCCGGTTGGTATCAAGTCCGCCGTCTCCGGCCTGCATTTCTGGGAGCAGCTCGCCGGCCTCATGGCCGTAGGCGGTCGGGGTGTCGACTTCATCGCCATCGATGGCGGCGAAGGGGGAACCGGTGCCGGTCCCCTCGTCTTCACCGACCATGTGGCGCTGCCGTTCAAGGTCGGCTTCTCTCGAGTCTATCGACTGTTTGCGGACCGCGACCTCGCCGAAGACGTCTTCTTCTTCGGATCCGGTCGCCTCGGCTTTCCCGAGCAATCACTCCTGGCGTTAGCTCTGGGATGCGATGCCATCGCTCTCGCCCGAGAGCCGCTTCTCGCCATCGGCTGCATCCAAGCCCAGTTGTGCCACACCGGGAAGTGTCCCACCGGCGTCACGACCCACAACCGTTGGCTGGTCCGCGGCTTGGATCCCACCTCCAAGGCGGCGCGGCTCGCCAACTACATGATCACCCTGCGCAAGGAACTCCTCCGTCTCGCCTGTGCGAGCGGCGAGCCCCACCCCGCCCTCGTCCCTCTCGATCGGATCGAGTTTCTCGACGATAACTTCGGCAGTCGCTTGGCCACCGAGATCTTCGGCTACACCCCAAAGCTGGGTTTGCCGGGAGCGGAGGACCAAGCGGCACTCCGCACCTTCGGAGCCATCGCCTTCTAAGCGGAAAGCGGACTTCTTGACTCCTCACCAGAGTCGGAGTCGGTGCAAGTTCGGGCTAGTTCAAGTTGGGCTGGTTCGAGTTAGGGCTAGTTCGAGTGGGGGCCGGCCCGTCTCTCAGACGGCTACCGGAACCACACGGACCGCCCAGATCGAACCCTGCTCGCGATGACCACTGGTGATGGCATCGAATAGGGTCCCATCATCGAGTCGGTACACCTTGCGTAGTGATGGACCCGATCGCTCCACCCGGTTCTTGACCAATCCGCGAACGCCTTCGTGCTCGGAGGGCGCGATGAGGTCGAAGGGACTCTTTCCTCGGACCTCGTCGAACTCGACGCCGAAAACCCTCCGTACCGGTCCTCGCGCTCCCACTACACGCTGCTTCGAATAATCGACGAGCAACTCGACCGAACCGTTGGTCGGTCGCTCATTTAGCACCTCGATGAGAGTCTCGTTGGTGGCGACTCCGTTGTCCTTCATCCATCGCACGAGTTCGACGATGGTCTCTTCCTTTGGGCTATCCGCCAGTGATCCGTTCTTCTTGGTCACTCTCAGCGCTCCTTCCGGCTGGGGTATAAGAAACAAAATAGGGTAAGAAAAACTAGAGAATCATCTAAGATTCAGAAGAAGAAAATTCGGACAAGATTAGGGACTAGGGACCGTCAGGCAAAGAGAAAGCCAATCAGGGACGAGCTAGGTCAGAGACTTCAAGTCAGTCAGAGACAAGAATCAGACCCAAAGCGAAGTCTAATCAAAGGTATCCGATCGAATGCCACCGAGGCGTAATTCAGACAATGCTATGAGTCACTGATCCTCGCGGGCCAAGTCCGCCAACACCTGGGCATTGATCACACCCAACTCCAGCAGGCTGGTCAACATGTCCTTGAGGGCGACTTCCTCGGGAGGACGATCTCGCAAACGAGCCGCTTGGACCTCCTCGATCATATCAACAAGCTCCCGCAGGTCGACTTCGAGGGCGATGAGGATGCGTTCGAGGGTGGATAGCTCCGGCTTGCGCTTGCTGGTCTCGTAGCTGGACAGCATCGAAGGGGTCACCGACGCCAAGGCCGCAACCTCTTTCTGCCGCATCTCTTTGCGAATACGAATCAATCTGAGGGCTGAGCCGAGTCCATCGAATGGGTTCATTGAAGTTTCTCCTGGGTATCTTCGTGTCACTAAAAGATAACAGAGACCCTCCAAAAGATCAACGAGAGGCAACAAGGGAATATTTGAGGCCAACCGGGAACCGACGGTCCCCCTACCCGGTCTCAAGACATAGAAACCGACGGCGGGCATACCAACTAGGAACAAGGAGGTCACATGGCGGAAGGAACAATGCTACAACTGATGAACGAGGGCGGCTGGGTCATGTGGGTCCTGCTCCTCTTCTCGATCGCCACCGTGGCCGTCGGGATCGAACGAACCCTGGTCATCCAGCGAGCCCGAGTCGAGCCAAGGCCCCTCTTGCGCCAGCTCGACAGACTCCTCTCTGCCCACTCCATCAGCGATGCGATCCAGCTGTGCCGTAAGGTCGGGGGACCGATCGGCCACATGCTGGAAGGAGGACTGCTCGAGCTCCCCAAGAATCGAGAACGCGTCGAGGAGTCGATGGAGACCGTCGCTCTCGCCGACCTCAGGAAGCTCCGTCGCGGCTTGGGGGTACTCGTCGCCACCGCGACCACCGCTCCGCTGCTCGGCTTCCTCGGGACCGTGACCGGAATGATGAGCTCGTTTCAGGCTCTCGTCGATGCCGGAATGAGCGACCCTGCACTCGTGGCCCTGGGAATCAAGGAAGCCCTGACGACGACGGCCGGCGGCCTGATCGTCGCCGTCCCGGCCCAGCTGCTCCACCAAGCCCTCAACGCTCGACTCACTTTGCTGGAGGGAGACCTGGAGGCTGCCGCCAACCACCTTTTGAAGCGGCTCGGCGACTAGTGGACTGTAACCCTCGAACGGTTAGTGGTCGGGCGTGTCATCAGGGGCGAGATCAAGGCGCACCGACGCAGACATAGCGGGGCCTATGTCGAGGAGGGGCAACGCCGAGCTCGGCCCTGAGGGCCGGCCAGGCGCTAATCGTTTTGGGGGTTACCGCCCACTAGTGGGTTTCCAGAGCAAAGAAACTCGCGGCGCTACCGATAGACCCCAGGATAGAGGGCGTCGATCAGCAGGCCGAAGACGGGCCAGAAGACCTCTCCAAAGATCTTCCACGCCAGAACGATCCCGGCCAATGCCAACATCGGTTGGCGCAGGAACTCGCGGTACTTGCGCGAGACCTTCTCGGGCAAAATCAGCTGGACCACCGCACTCCCGTCCAATGGAGGGAAGGGCAACAGGTTGAAGGCGAAAAGGATGAAATTCAAGGCGCAGGTTGCACTGAGTAGGGCCGCCAGGCCCTCCATGACTCCGGGCTCGACCGCGACGGTCAACACCGACAGGTCGTTGATCACCCGGGGCGCCTCGAACCTCCCTAGACCCAAACCGAGCCGGATCAGGAGACCCGCGAGGATGGCGAGGACCAGATTCGACAGGGGACCGGCCAGGGCCATCCAGCCGGCGCGGCGCGGATGGCGGTCCGCCCATTGCGGATCGTAGGGCGCACTGGCCCAACCGAACATCCAGCCGTTCAAGGCGTAGGAGATCAGAGGCACCACCACCATGCCGAAAGGCGACCGCCGAATGTGCGGCCATGGATTCAAGGAGACCTGCCCACCGTGGTAGGCGGTCGAGTCCCCGAGTTTCATGGCAGCGAGGGCGTGAGCCGCCTCATGGACGGTGGTCGAAAAGAGGAAGGCGACAAACCAGATCAGGCCCAGCGCGATGGCATCGGGGGACATTTCCATGGATCAGCTCCGGATTCTATCTGCAGCACACTCTGGCACGAGATCGAGAAACTCAGACATTAAACAGAAAGTGGACCACGTCGCCATCCTGGACGACGTAGGTCTTACCCTCCGACCGTCGCTTTCCCGCCTCTTTGGCCCCCTGCTCGCCCAAGGCGACAAAGTCCTCGTAGGCGATCACTTCGGCCCGGATGAAGCCGCGTTCGAAGTCGGAGTGGATCACTCCTGCCGCCTCCGGAGCGGTCGCCCCGATAGGGACTGTCCAAGCCCGGACCTCTTTGGGGCCTACCGTGAAGTAGGTCTGGAGGCCGAGCAAGCGGTGTCCGGCGCGAATAAGGCGGTCGAGCCCTGGTTCTTCGAGTCCCATTTCGGCCAGAAACTCGCTGCGGTCGCTGTCGTCGAGTCCCGCCAACTCCCCTTCGAGCTTGGCGCAGATGACGACGACACCGGCCCCCTCCTCTGCCGCGATTCGTCGCACCGTCTCGACGTGCGCGTTGCCGTCAAGTTCGTCCTCGCCAACGTTGGCCACATAGAGCGTCGGTTTCACAGTGAGGAGATGCAGGGTGCGTAGCGCTCGACGCTCTTCGTCGGAGACCTGGAGAGTCCGCGCCGGGCGGAGCGCGTCGAGGTGAGGCTCCAAGCGCTCAATCAGGCCGAGCTGAGTCATCGCCAACTTGTCTCCGCCGCGGGCCACGCGACCCAAGCGCTGAGCCGCTTTCTGAAGGGATCCGAGGTCGGCGAGGATGAGCTCGGTCTCGATGATCTCGATGTCTCCGGCCGGATCGACTCGATCCTCGACGTGGGTGACATTGTCGTCGTCGAAGCATCGCACGACGTGAGCGATCGCCTCGACCTCACGGATGTTGGCGAGAAACTGATTCCCGAGGCCCTCACCCTTGGAAGCTCCCGCTACGAGGCCGGCGATGTCGACAAAGGTCATTGTCGCAGGAAGCACCCTCTGGGGCTTGGCAATCTCAGCCAGCGCATTGAGCCGAAAGTCCGCCATGGGTACGATTCCCGTCGACGGCTCGATGGTGCAGAAGGGATAGTTCTCCGCCGCCACCTGCGACCGGGTCAAAGCATTGAACAGGGTCGACTTACCAACGTTCGGCAGACCGACGATACCGCAACTAAATCCCATGGGCCTAGATCTCTCAAAAGCAATTCGTTGAAGGGGTTGGGAGGGCCGTCGCGAGAGCGCCGGCCGAGGAGTTGCCCATTATGCACCATGGGGACGGTCACGACGTCCATTTGAGTCTCATCGCCTCGCTTCAGGGCCTCAGCCGGTCGAATCGACGGCACTTCGCTGCTGTCGTCAGGACGACGCCACGGTTGGAGTGGAAAATCACCAACCGTCGATCAGCCTCCTACGGCGAACGATGTACACCAGCACTTGCACATGCGGTGTGTAGAATGTCGTCAGTCACCGTCAGGAGAAATCGGAGGCAAGGCGCGCCGCGCCACCCATGAGAGTTGAACAATCCATATGGACCAAGGATGGATGGTCTCACTCAACTCCCAGATCCTGGCCTCCAGGTTCCAAGGACTCCAGTTCCAGCGGATGCCAAGTCGATCCTACGGCGCAACTGGTGCTGAGTTTCGGGAGTCCCTCCTGCATCCGCAACCAGCGACTCATCGATGAGATCTTCGCCCGCTGGCCAAACGCTAGCTTCTTCGGCTGCACCACCGCGGGGGAGATTCACGACACCCGCGTGACCGACGGCAGTCTGGTATGCACCGCCGTGACCTTCGCGACCACCCGCATAATCAGTCGATGGCAGGCTCTGCCCAGCGCCAAGGAAAGCCTCGCGGTCGGCACCGAACTCGCTCGCGGGCTAGAGTCTACGAACCTGCGGCACGTCCTGGTCCTCTCCAATGGCATCGACGTTCACGGAACCGAACTCGTCCGGGGCCTCACCGAGAACCTCCCCTCCGGGGTGTCGGTCACGGGGGGACTGTCGGCCGACGGTTCCGACTTTCACGAGACGCTCGTCATCAGCGGGCGAGAAATCGGCCCTCGGCGCGTTGCCGTCATCGCCCTCTACGGCCCTGATCTCGAGGTCGGGATCGGCTCCATCGGCGGCTGGGACCCGTTTGGCCCCGAGCACCTCATCACTCGCGCCGAGGGCAACACCCTCTACACCCTCGATGGTCGCCCCGCCCTGAAAGTCTACGAAGCCTCACTCGGTGAACATGCCGCCTCGCTACCCCCGGTCGGACTTCACTACCCCTTGGCGATCCGTCGGGCGGGGCGTGAGCCCACCGTGGTCCGCACCCTGTTGTCCATCAATCGAGAAGGCGGCAGCCTGACCTTCGCTGGCGACGTTCCCGAAGGATCCTATGCGCGTGTCCTGCGCGCTAGCTTCGATCGTCTCGTCGATGGCGCCATGGTTGCCGCCGCCCACAGTGTCGGTCTTCGTCGGGGACTCGCGCCTTCCCTGGCCCTCCTGGTCAGCTGCCTGGGGCGCAAGATGATCCTCCAACCTCGTACCGAGGAGGAGGTCGAAGGTGTCCGCTACGTCCTAGGGCCCGAACCTATCCTCGCCGGTTTCTACTCTTACGGCGAGATCTCGCCGATCGGAACCCGCAACGGTGCCCTGCACAACCAGACCATGACGATCACCACCTTCGCCGAGAGAGGGTCCTAGGCCTCGCCGCAGACGCCCATGCCGCGTTGCGCTGGCACGGGCGAGCGCAATCGGAGACAATGCTCGACCATGGCCGCGAACTACACCATCTACACCGACGGCGGTTGTCAGCCCAATCCTGGTCCGGGGGGCTGGGCCGCCATCGTCCTTCATCAGGGTCAGCCGGCCCAGGAACTCTCGGGCCGGCTGACCC
>JAIOJS010000433.1 GCA_019911795.1 Thermoanaerobaculia bacterium
CGATCCATCGGGCTGTGAGGGAGATCTTTCCCTCTTTCTCGAAGCGCTCGTGTCCTTTTCTCGCTCGATCTCTTGAACCAGGGATTGCGCCTTCTCTTGGCACAAGCAGTTCATTCTTCTCCACTAAACGCCAGTTTGGTATAGACTTCTCCACAGATCCTGTGTAGAATGTGAGGACAAACGGAAGGCGATCCTTCTTCCGTCAATGGACTTCTAACAAGGGGAGCTGCACAAATGATGAACCAGGATGTAATCGACAGCAACCAGGATGTAATCGACAGCTAAGTACTCTTAGCGTTGTTGCGTCCCGCTGCGGACGAAGGGCAGATTCATAGGAGTCTGCCTTTTTCTTGTTCTAGGGGGATCCAACTGAGACGAATTCCCTGTCCAGGGAGCATCCCACCACGATACGTAAAGACCCCAGTTGCCCCTTCCAGAAAGTCCTTCCAGTTTGGATGGTTCAGTGAGGCTGGGAGAATCTTGATTCGATCATTTAAGTGGTTCTTGATCATAATGGTCACATTAATCATCGGGTTGATTTGAATGTAGCTCGACTTTCCGCGATGCCTGATTTCTTCCTCGCTGCAAATGTAGACACTCGCTCGTCCTTCGGGTGCTATTCGAATCGGCTTTGCGAGTTTGCGATGAGGATACCCGCCGTATTCGCTCAGAAGAGGATGCTCGGCACTGTCCAGATCAATCGGCTTCTCATCAATTTTCATAGCCAAGTGGCGTGGAATTACAACTGCTGCTCCGTCGTCTAGTGCTTCGATGTCTGGAAACTCGCTAAGAATCGTTGAGGAGGCGGAGTAGTCGACTTCGCGGTCAGTCAAATTCCTGACGTGATAGGTCAGTTCTCTGCGTAAGACAAGAACTTCCTCTTGGCCGGAAGAGGCCTCCCCGGACAGCAGGGAGACAGCCGAGACCTCAGCCTTACGAGGGTACGACAGGAATGTGAAGACATACTGACAGTCTTCTTTGACGATGTCGTACTTGAGGATACCGTCGAGAAGTTTGACGATCTCCTTGGGGACCGCACGCTCACAGGTGGCCTTCCACACTTCACTAGCAACCGAATCTCGATATTCCTTGATCTCCTTGCTAGTTCGTTCAGCGAAGTCTTGGGTGAGCCGGGTTGTTCGTTGCTTTGCCTTGATCTCCACTGTGACCATCAGAACTAGGGCTACAACCAGCGCTATTGCCAAGTGCTCTGCGATCTGATGAGACAGAGATTCGTGATCCAGCCAGATTGAGATTGCATAGGATACGACTGTTACGAACAGCACGAGTAATAGTGTTGGCCACTCCTCGTAAAGGGATTCCAAGTCGGCGGTGAACTTCTTGATGGCTGAGGGGCTAGCGTCAGATCCACATAGGCGACACCGAATCGCTTCGTCTTGGATCTCTTCAGCGCAGGATGGACATTTCTTCACAAGCTTCAGACCTCCTGCTGCCTAGTTGGGCGCGGCCTCAGGAGGATTCAAGACCCATCGCCTCCACTGACACATGCCTAGTTTCCCCTCCCTCTTGAATAGAATAAGCATGAAGTTTACAACAAACCCCGGGGAAGAGTGCCTATTCCGATGAATCCGACCGTCCATTCCGATCGAATCTGACCGTTTCCGGAGTCTACTCGACGTGACGCTATCCTCGGTTGATGGTGTCCGCTTTCAGGTGTTCTAGAGGGTCCTCCTTTGCCTTCGATCATTCCCAGTCGTCGGGGCAGCCGCCGAAAGATGTCACCGAAAGAGGTCACACTCACCTGGTAGAGAGGATCACCTCGAAGCTTCTGAAAGCGTCTAATTTGAGTGGCTCTGGTCTTCGGGGCAAGACCGAGAGCTCGATTTGTGGACGTGAGGCACCCAAATCTGACTCCCGGCGTCCGAGAGCCGCTGCAGAGGCATTCGACAGACACACCTCGACTGTGACCGGCGATGCCGATCCTTCTAGGTCAACGCGAAGCTACGGCTCCTAAGCCGGTGCCGGGCGCGGCTGGCCGTGAGTTCTGAACGACGGCAGTCTCGGCGGGATCGATCCTTCGGGAAAGATGACGGTGAAATCACCCTTCTTCAGACGGTTGGCGGCCTCTCGGTAGCAGTCCACAAAGTAGAGCCAGGTGCGCTTGTAGGCGATCCACTCCACCGGTGAGGCCGCGTGGACGAGCGGAGAGGGAGAGCGCTTGGTGTTGTGAGGTTCGCTGTGGGGGTGTTGGTTCATGATCCGCCGGGCGCCGAGGGGGCTCTTGCCTTCTTTGGCCAAGCGCTCGCGAGTTTCCCGTTCGATATCTTGAACGAGGGCTTGCGCCTTCTCTTGGCGTTCCTCAGCGGAGAGTTCTGCCCAGCAGGGTAGAGGAGCGAAAGTCGAAGGACTCTTCTTCGGCGTGATCCCAGGGACCGACCTTCTCGCCGCGTCGCTTGGCTCGGTACGCCTCGGTGCGATTGAACCAATGGCCAACCACGGGCACGCCTTTGAGGAGAGCCTTCAAGGCGCTGGCGCCCGGCCACTCAGAGGGCTTGCGTACCAAGTTCTCCTTGCAACCATGAGCGAGCAGATAGCGCAGACGAGCCACCTGCGCCTCGGGCTCATCGGTGATGGGAACGAGCCGGTACCTGCGTCCCCAGAACTTCTCCCGCCATCCGTGCAGTCGACCGGCCTCCTTGGCAATGTTGGAGTTGACGAAGTTCATGAAGCGCTTCATCTGTCTTGCCTTCTGAGGAACCACCAAGATATGAAGGTGGTTGGAAATGGCGATGAAATAGTTGACGTCGATACCGTACTTGCGTACCCCGCGCGCGATGATCCCGCGGAGGATGGTACTGAGCTCCTCGGAGGGTCTGAGAAGGAGTCGGCTATGTATCGATCGCGAGGTGGTTTCGTAGAGTCGTCCGGCTTTGATCCAGCGGAGTGGGTATCCCATGTCGACTATCACGGAATTCTGAGGGGCGACCTTTCAATGGGGCAGATGGCCGATCGGTTGGTCCAGGTCCTTTGGTCAGGCTCTCCAAGCGGTTGAGGTCTCGCCCCGGGGGGGTCTCGCCCGATGGCTCGAGAGGTAGTCTGGACCAAGGGAGACCCGGTTCATCTGCGCGGCGACTGTTCTGACATCAGGGACCCTACGGTCTTGCGGCAGAGGGGAGAAAAAAGCCGTCAACCCCCAGTCTGAAGACCGCTGCGCGAATCCGGCTTCCACGCCGATAGATCACCGCTCTCGAACCCATCAGCGAAGAGACCGTCGAGTCCGATCGACCAGAGTTCGAAACCGGAGCTCCCATCGTTTGCCACGAACCAGAGGATCCGCTCGTCGGCGGTGATACGCGTAGGAC
>JAIOJS010000434.1 GCA_019911795.1 Thermoanaerobaculia bacterium
ATCGCAGGAACCAAGTGGGGAACCAAACGATATCTCTCGATGGAGAGGCTTCAGGAGCAACGAGTAGAAGAGACGGAGGGCATCGCTTGACTAGATTGGACCACCGCTGAAACCAAAGTGCGAAAGATTCTGGACACTACCGGTGACTAGTCCTCCTTCTTCGCTAGATGCCCGCAGTTGCTCCAGATTGGTCCGGAACACTGCGTTGTCGGACTCGAATCCGAGCCCCCTTTCGAAGGCAGCAAGGGCCGACCTCGAGGTTTCCCATGAGGTACGCGACACTGGAGCGATACTGGCCGTGCGTTCTGCAGCCTACCAGTGCGAACGCAGCTCTAGAGCTAGGAGCTATAACAGGGAGAGTCGCCGATCTCCAGTCAACAAAAAAAGAGCCCGCCACCCTTGGTGACAGGCCCTTTTTTTGGAGACTTCCTGACTGACTTCCGGACTGAGTCCGGAAGTCGGTCAGGTGACGAGAAGTTAGGGAGCGAGAGTCCGGAAGGATGCGAACTCGTCGAAATAGACCGATCCGGTGAACGGGCCACCCGTGGCGTTGTTCATACGGGGTCCACCCATCCGCACGCGGTCGACCGACCACGATGAACTTTGGTAGGTGTCCTTATAGTGCGTAACAGCGCCAACCGTAACAGCGGCATAGGACTCGGCCGAGTTACCGAAGCGAGCCTCGATGGAGATCGTGTTTGGGCCGTCTACGAGATCCACGAACCGTGGTCCAGAGTTGCCGTTGAGTCGGGTATCAGCCCACTCGTTGTTGTTCTTCTGAACCTGTAGGCGGACACGGTAGTTACCGCCGTTCAGGTTGAACTGCAAACGGAGACTGTTGGCGAAGTCGGCCCGACGGGTGAGGAGGATGACGAACTTGTCACCTGCGCTCATCGGCAGCGAGTTGGGATCAAACATGAACTCGGCGCGGTAGATCGTCTCTGCGGCGGGGGTCTGGTCCTCTACGAAGGCGAGGTTGGTGCTGCCATCCAGGTTGAGTGAAAGACCACAGTTACTGCCACCGCAAGCCGTTCCACTACCTCCCATGGCAGCTGTATTGTTCACGGTCAGTCCATTGTCAGCGATGGCAGGTGCCACCATCATGGCCGAAGCGGTCAGGGCCAAAAGTACTTTTTTCATTGTCTGCTCCTTTTTCTAACGTTAGTGGTCAGTGACAGCTCGATGCTTCTGACGGCATCGAAACTCTATTGAAGGCTGAACTTGTGAGGCAAAGTCCGGTATTGAGAAAGCAACAAAGTTCCAATCCAAATCTGAGGAAGTATCTAGGCAAATCTGAGGAAGTATAGTGTCTAAGAATCTTCGAGACCAGTGGAGGGTTGAATCACCACATTCCAGCGGCTCAGGTCGCCAGGCTCGAAACCGTCGAGAAAGATCGCTCCGGCGTCCGAAGCATCGACTGTGACGTTGGCAATGGGATCGGCAGTGTCAGTTCCTAGCGGATGCTGGAGGGCATTGGGCTCTCTCGAAAGGACTAGCAGCAGAAGAGTCGCGGCGAGTCCTGACCCTGCAATGACCCAGCGACGGTAGCGATTGAACCCCAGATGGGTCGGTTCCGCGCAGTCGGTGTCGTCACTCTCTTCACTCTGGTCGACCATGAGTGTGTCGGCCATGAGTGTTTCGAACTCATCAGCACAATCTGGACAAACCTCGATGTGCCGCCGGATCTCTTCGCCGGCAAGAACCTCAGGAGTAAGCCCGAAGGCGAACGCTACGAGATCCCAACTCGGGACATGCGCTTGTCTCAGAGACGCCCAGAGATGGTCATCGTCGATTGGCCCCAGCTCACTCGAGTCTGGAAAGGACAAGATAGAGCTTGCCTTGTTTGGACTGGCGGAGCGGCGTTTTTGGTCCATCACTTACCTAGTCGATCGTCGCGGAGTTTTGTGACAGACGAGCTTGACCAGGAGTCGCGGAGTTCGCGTGCTCGACGTCGGCACCGCGAAACTCGAGCACGGAGTGCTTCTTCAGTGGCCCCTAGTTCTTGAGCGATCTCGGCGTATCTCATGCCTCGGCCCAGCCGAACCAGAACCTCACGGCATCCGGGGGGGAGGTCCTGAAGTACCTGGAGGGTCATTGTTAGATTCTGCTGCCGCTCGAGAGCGTCGGGTGGCGACAGTTCCTCCGAGACGAGTTCCACATCGGCCAGAGCGACGCTCGTTCGACGCTGGCCGGCGCGACAGAGGTCGATGCATTTGTGATGCGCGAAGGCCCTCACATAGGTCCGGAAGCTGCTGTCAGCTTGGAACTTCCCCTCGCGAATGGAATCGAGCAGGGCGATCTGGACGTCCTGGGAGATGTCCTCGACGGCGTCGCCCAGGCGGCCTCGATAGTTCGTGCAGGAGGCGAGAATCCACTGTCGCACCCGATGGATGGCTAGCGGATCGCCTTCCAGAAACAGGGCAATTGTTCTGTTGTCGTCCACTAGCGAGCGGTCCCTGGATCAGTTTTCGGTCTCATCGTCCACTGTGGGCGAGGTCGGGCACGGCCGAACTCCAAGACGTGACGGTTGGTGGTCCGCAGCCAAGCAAATTGCATGCTGACAACTCGATTCGGAGAGGGAGGGGGAGCTTGACCAAGCGCGCTCGCGGGCGATGGACTTCGATTTCGATCTGTGCCGGCGAGCTCCCGTCGATGAACGTGTCGAGACTCCATACCCGAAGGCGGTATGAACTCACGCCTTTGATGTCACTCCACCGCAATAGGATTCTCTGAGTCCTGGCATCTAGTAGCTTGGGTCGTTGCATCGAGGGTCTTCGATAGCCGGTGACGACGTCCAGGGAGAACTGCGGATCCTCGACTGGCTTGGCTTCTATTCTGCTTCGCATCAGGTGAAAGCGATCGGATTGAAAAATACCATAGTCCACGCTGCGTTCCCCACCCCGCGATGCGAGCTTGGTGAGTTGACTCCGGAAGGTGGTTGATGTCGTGACGGCCTCTCCAAGACTTCGGACCCCAATGAGACCGCTATTGAGCAGCGAGGCCAGCACGAGGACAACAATCGGAAGGCTCCGCCAAACCCCGAGGCGTCTCGTGGCCAGAGGAATGGGTCCGGCGACCAACCACCAACTCTGAGGCACGAATCGCGCGATCCAACAAGGGGGGATCACGAGCACGGTGAGGAGGATCAAACTGGTGAAGCTGGCATAAAGGGCGAGCCGCTTCCGAGTAGTCCATCCCAACTGAGCCATTACGGCCAGGGCAGCGAGGAGGACCACCCCTCCGAAGAGGGGACCCCAACCACCGACACGGTGTTGGGCTCTCGAAAGGTAGTGCCATTCTTCGGCGCCTATCGTGAAGGGGACTTTGAGACGCTGTCGCGAAGTTGCTAGTTCAAGGCTACGTCGCCGCCCTTGGCCGACCGAGGTGCTCGAGAACGCGGAGCCGACCAGCGCCTCCAGGCGTCGCGGCAACGTCAGCTCGAGAGCATCGTCCGTATCCTGGTCTATGGGATAGAAGATCTGCCCGTGGTGTCTCCAATTGGTTACAAAAGGATGGATCCCCAGCACGCCGATGGAAAAGCAGAGAGCGAGCAGTCCCCCGATCGCAACCTGGCGTGGTCTGGAGGTTCTAAGGCCAAGTTGAAGGGCTGCTACTAGGCAGCAGCCGCCGAACAGCAACACCGAAAACACTGGACCAGTGGCCTTGAGATGACAGGCGAGTACCATCGAAGAGACTAGGATGCCCCAGCTGATTCGAGAGGGATTTTGAATCAGAAGGATCGTGGCTGCGACCATGGACAGCAGCGCTGAAGCCAGTAGTCCGTCCACCATGCTCGTGGGTAGCTGGCTGAAGACGATCGGGTTCGCGGTGGCTACCAGGGAGGTCCCCAGGCGACGCCAGCCGGCGACCCCAAGGCTGCCGAGGGCTGCCCAGGTAGTCAACCCAGCAGCGCAGAGAAGCGGAAGTGCCAGGCTCTTGGTCGCCTCCAGGTTGCCGGTCAGGGTGAGAACTGTTGCTCCATACAGCCACGAAGCCTTGGGATATCCCTCCAGGAGTTGCCGTCGGAGGAAGGAGTCGCCAACGCTCGGAACGGGTGCGGGCTCCCACACCGGATTCCAGCCATCAGCGAGGAGCAGAACGGCCTCCTTGTGGTACCAGCGCCCGTCATGGCTGCTGTCGACCATTGCTGCGGCGAGAGCGATTGCGAGGGACAGCACAAGGAGCGAGGCTGATGCGGCTCGGAGAAGGCCCCAGAAGCCGAGTTGTCGACCGGCCAGGAGGGCCAAGGAACCAGCGACGATGAGACCCGCCTCGAAAGCCACGAGGGTCGAGATCTCATGACCGAGGTATAGGCTGACAAGGCTCACGGCGACGACGGCCGCCGGAAATCCCAGAAGGCAGAGCGCAATCGCGAGGCCGAAGGGCCGTTTCCTCGGCGAGTCGCCAGTCTCCAAGTCGGCTTGACCTACAGACAAGTTGGCAGGGCTCGATAGGGCAAGCATGGCGAGACTCTACCTTTTGAGAGGCTCTCCGTGGTGCTGGTCGAGATAAAGTTATCGACGACGCTAAGAACCAGCCTTCCAACTCAGGCGTGGAAGACCTGGGATTCGGCGCCAACGATGGGGAGCATGAACAGTCGGGCGGAGATCTGACGGTTCGGCTCGTGTCTGGGGCGCCGCCTCGTCAACCACTAGCGTCACAAGCTCCTGGTTATTGATTCACTGAGGAAGGCGACCTCCACGAAAGATGGTTCCTACTGGACCGCACAACAGCAGGCCTGTTCTAGCTGGTACCATTGCCGCGCCTAGCCGTTGGCCTCTCAATTGGACGAGCAGAAAGCCGTCCCGTTTCCGCCGGCTCAGAAGGAGATCCTGTATTGCCGAGATCGGACCCTGACAAACTGGACTTCACCGCCGATCTGGACTACGAGCGTCTGATCAAGGAGGAGGTCGAACACTACCGGGTCGTTGATGTTACCGAAGATCTCCGCGAGAGCACTTGCCATGGGTGGGACTACTATTGGCAGAAGATCGGGAGGGAGCTTAGTCGACATCCGTCAGTGGCCCTTGCGGCCAATTTGAATGACCTTTCGGAGCGGGAAGGAAGAGACGTCAAGATCCTGTCGCTCGGTAGTGGCTACTGCGGGCACGAGATCGCATTGGCCAGGCAACTGACATGTGGCTACGAGTTGGTCTGCACCGATATCAACGAGGGCTGCTTTCACCAGGCTCGAAGTGTGGCCCGGAGCAGTGGGCTTGCATTCACATTCGAGGTCGCCGATCTCAACTTCTTGGACATCGAACCGAACCGCTTTGACCTGATCGTGGCGCACGCTTCCCTTCACCATGTCATCAACCTCGAGAGGCTACTCGGATCTGTCGCTCTAGGGCTGACGCCGAGCGGTGTTTTTCATGTAGTGGAAGTGGTCGGGCAGAATCGACGCCTGATTTGGCCGGAGAACGAACACTATGCGCAGGCTTTGCTGAAGCTGCTCCCCACCGATGTCACCGGAGGTACACCTTTAGAGATTTTCGAGATCGACGAAGGTATGGAGGGTATTCGACAAGAGGTGATCGACCCATTGCTAGGCGAGCTGTTTCGGCCCATCTTTGAGTGCCGGCATGGCGCCTTCATCCGGTTCATTTGTACTCATGAGGTACTCGGCCCGAGACTCAGTCCCGAACGACCCGAGTCGCTCCGGTGCCTCGACTTCTTGATCGAAGCCGACCGACTCGCGGTGCGGCACGGATTCCTCCGTCCCCTCGAACTCTGGGGGGTCTACAGGCCACGGTGAGAGTCGGTTCGCCTAGAACACTGATCTGGTGATGTGCTCGCTGCCTACGAGTTATGATGCCGCCCGGCGGCATAGGCCAACTCGACCCAGTGGGGGTCGATCGCGGAAGCCTGGTCTACTCCAAGAAGATCCGATGCGAAAGGTAACTCATGTTTAGATCGATGCCCAGAAAAATTCTCCTGGTGATTGTTCTCGCCTCGATCCCCTGGGTGGCGTTGGCGGCTACGACCAAGGAGGAGGCACCGGAAGATTCGCCCGCAGTACCTTCTGGGCCAACATGTCAGGGGTTGACTGCTCTCGACGATTCAACCGTCGAGAGTGGCTATGGCTTCGTTCCGTCGGCGACGACGGGTACCTACGTTCAGGAGTTTGAGAGTAAGGACCTGGGCGGGGGCTACTTGACCTCGGTATGTCTGTGCTTTCTCAAGACGAGACCGGACTACGACATAGACTTTGAGGTCGTGGTCTACGGGGACTCGAATGGAGTACCAGCGGCGGAACCGATCGCAGCAGTGGCTGCCTCTCAACGGGGAGTGGCGCGCAGCAAGAAGACAGCGGGGGCATTCGTTCAGGTTCCGATGCCCAATGTGCCGCTACCGCCAGGAAAGGTCTACATCGGTGCCCGCTGGAATCCCAGCGAGGAGAGCTTTCTCTTCATCTGCAACGATCAGTCTCCCGCGGAGCCCAAGGTGCCGGTGTTCTTCATCGAGGATCGTGCCAAGGCTTGGACCAGTGTGTTCAGCGCCAAGGATCCCATCTTTAGACCTCATCGAGCCATAATGGTCCGAGCCGGGGCTGAAGCAGAACCGGCTCCGGTGAAGCCTGTTTCGATCGTGGGAACCGCTTCCGCGGCGCCGGTGCCATGAGTCGGGCTCTGCTCTGCCAGAGACCGAGGTGTCGCTCGACAGGCAAGGTCACGGGCTGGCTAGCTTCGTTGGGTTAGCCGGCCCTCCGACTCACTCTGTCCGCGGTAGAGTTGGCCGTACTCTGCCCCAGATCAAGACCAGAGGACAGCAACCCTGGCGTTGGATTCCATGGCTGCTTGTCGTTGCCTCCGGTGCAGCGCTACGGTTGAACCACCTCCGCTGGCAGATCCTCGCGGACGACGAATGGCATGCCGTTCGAACTGCGCTTTCCAGGGGCTATGAGGATCTCCTGACTAGCTTCTCAGTCGCGGCGTCGCCGCCGCTCCCCTTGATGTACCGGGCCTTGTACGACACCGTCGGATTGTCGGAGAAGATCTTGCGATTCCCGATGCTCCTCTTCGGCCTTCTCGCCATACTTGCGTTTCCTTGGGTGCTTCCCAGATCGCGAGCTCTCCCCCGGGGGACCAGGCTCTTGTTCTCTGTCTTGATCGCGGTGAGTCCCATCTTGGTGTACTACAGCCGGTATGCACGGCCCTATTCGATCTCGGTTCTCTTCACCTTCGTGGGTGTGATGGCCTTCTACCGATGGTGGGTCGAGGGGCGTCGCCGATGGTGGTGGATCTATCTCGTCTCTGCTGTCTTGGCACCGTACTTCCACCTCACCGGAATCACGACGCTGCTTGCCCCATTGCCGCTTGCCGGCTTGGACTGGATGCGACGGAAGCGGAGTGGTGATCGTAGCGTTGGGGACACTCCGTCCCTGAAGGCCCTGTTACTGCTTGGCGCGTGTTGTGGGGTCGGTTTGTTCGCAGTCCTCGGTGCGCCGCTGATCCTGGATTGGAATGGACTGGTACATCGGGCCGGAACGAGTACGGTCGGAGGCTTGACGCTGCTCTTCACGCTGCCGCTGCTGGCTGGGAGCGGTCGCTGGTGGCTCGTAGTGTTCTTGTCGGCCTTTGCTTTCTTGGGCGGTTTCCGGATCGCCCGTCGCGATCCCATGCTGGCGATGTATCTCCTTGGTGTTGCGGGAGCTACCGTTGTTCCTTCTGTGCTGTCGAAGGCGGCAGCGATTCACGTACCGATTGTTTTCGTGCGCTACAACCTGTGGCTCGTGCCGCTCTTCCTGCTCCTATTGGCAGACGGCCTAACCGTGCTTCTCGAGCCCCTCGATCGACCCGTATTGCGATGGACAGCACCACTGCTCGTGGGTCTAGCTCTCTTCTTCTTGGGGCCTCTCCCGTCGCTCGTGACACGGATCGACAGCTGGACGAGTCATGCCATCAACCAGTACACCTATACCGACAGTCCGTTCTCGTACGCACCGGCTCGTCGTCCGCTGAGAGTCTCCGACTTCTACCATCAGCTTTCCAGGCAAGCGCCGGGTAGCCTGATCCTGGCCGAAGCGCCCTGGTACTACGAGTGGCACAATAATCAGTTGCCCTACTACCAGGCCGTGCACCAGCAATGGGTCAAGGCAGGATCCTTGGGCAGCCTCTGCCGTCAGCCCCGCGATAATGTTCCTCCCCCCGCGAACAAGCTTCACTTGAGGAACGCGGTGGATATCTCGATCCCTGAAGCGCTTGGATTGCATGGGATCGACTATGTCGTGCTGCACAAGGACACCCGTTCCGAATTGCCACCCTTCACGGGCAGCGTGCGGTATGTGACTCCGAGTGATCTGCCGGACGCCGGAGTTGCGACAGAGTGTCTCGAGGCCCTCCGGGACCTCCTCGGCGTTCCGGTGTTCGAGGACCGGGACTTGGTGGTCTTCGACGTGGAGAGGGTCAAGAC
>JAIOJS010000043.1 GCA_019911795.1 Thermoanaerobaculia bacterium
ACGGTCAGGGCTCAGGGTCAAGCGACAGTCGTGGGCGAAATCTCGGAACCCGGAGTGACCCACGACGTTGCGGTTCTCCAACTCCCGGCAGAAGAGGGGGAGTGTCTTGCGGATCCAGTCGAGGAGGAGCGGGGCGCTGGACACCGTCGAGAAGTCGATCACCTCGCTGTCGAAGACCAGGCCGATGCTGGTGAGTCCGCGCAGAGGGATCACCCACAACCACCAACCCTCGCCGCAGAAGTGGTTGGTCGCGAGCCACTGGGGAGTGTGGCCCTGCCGCTGCCGTCGCGGTGAGAGGCGGACCTCGTTCCGGCTGTGGCGCGTCATGCGTTCGAGGTCGAGACCGCCGTCGAGGCCACCGTCGACCCAGAGGAAGGAAGCTCCGTGGCGGATGGGACTCGCTTTGGCGAGAGGGGTCTCGGTCGCTACATCTCCGGGAAGGCTTCTGTGCAAGTGCTTCTGCAGGAACTTGTTGCGGCCGGTGGCGTCGACCACCCAGCGGGCGTGGAGTTCGATCGATTGATCGAGGCGGGTGAAGGTGACGCGGTGGAGGGCATCTCCCTCACCGATCTCCACCCGGAGGCGTTCGGCGGGTTGAAAGAACTCGACCGCATCGGCCGCGACCAGTCGCTCGCGAACGGCGTCCTCGAAGCGGTTGCGGTCGATCTGGAAGCTGCAGATATTGGAGAACGTGCGCAGGTAAACCTGAGAAAACTGAGAGAAATCATCGCCCGGTTCTCCCTGGGCTGGCCAGTAGAAGCGCAAGTTGTACTTGAGATAGTGCTCGTCGAAGAGATTGCGCTCCAGATCGAGGACCCGTCCAAAGTAGTAGCCGGCGAGCTGAACCGTCGATTCACCGACCTTGGGACGGGACGGGGCCGTGTCTCGCCGTTCGACGAGGGCAACACTTCTGTCGGTGTGCAGCGCGAGGTGGCGGGCCAGGGTCAGACCGGCGAGACCGCCCCCGAGTATCACGACGTCGAAGTTTCGAGGCTCTTGCTGAGCGGGTGTGGAGGTCTGAACGGGTGTGGAAGTCAAGGACTCAATCCTCGGGACGGTTGCGACCGTAGGCTTCATGGGCGGCGACGAACTCGCCGCTGGCGATGGCGGCTGCGATCGACAGCTCGCCGGCGAGCATCATCGCTGCCGTGATCTCGGCAAACTTGCCGACCTTGCCGGAGCCGACGCAGCCGATCATCGATAGGCACTCTCGTGCGGTCGCGAGGTTGGTACCCCCTCCCACCGTGCCGATGGTGAGGGAAGGCAGGTGAACCGACGCGTAGAGGTCGTCTCCGACCACTTCCAGTGTACTGATACCGATCGCCGAGTTGACCACATTGGCGACGTCCTGGCCGCAGGCGATGAAGAGCGCGGTCAGGCCGTTGGCGATGTGTCCGTTGTAGCCGAGACTCGCCGAACGCAGGTGACCGACCACGGTCTGTTGCCAGAGTTCCAACATCTCGGCGGCCGTAACGTGAAGAACGGAGCGCAGGACGGCTGCCGGTATGAGGGCGCCGGCGACTACGCTCTTCCCCTTGCCGCCCTGCAGGAGAACTCCGGCCGGACGCTTCTCCCCACTGGCGGCACTGAAGAGGAGGTAGCGTTTCGCCACGGTGTTCTGGACCAACCATTGGCAAACGGCCTCGGTGCCCTTGACGATCATGTTCATGCCGTGGGCGTCGCCGGTAGTCCAGCCGAAGCGAAAGTGAACCCGGCGGCCTAGAGGCTCGGCGGTGACGCGTTGCAGCCGGCCGTGCCCGGTGGTGGCGTTGGCGATTGCTTGGAGTTGGGGTAGTAGGGCGGGGATCGACCGGGCAAGGACGGTGGCGGCGGCGAGGTCGTCGCACTCGAAGGTGGGACAGAGGCAGTTCTCGTCCGCCAGGACTCGGCAGGTGGCGCCCCCGGACTTGGTGATGGCTACCATGCCGCGCTCATAGGAGCGGGCAAGCGCCCCCTCTGTGGTCGCCATGGGCACGTAGAAGCGACCCTCTGCGTGCTCCCCATGGACCTCGATCGGCCCCACGACTCCCACTGGAATCTGACAGCACCCGATCGGATTCTCGATGTTGCCGCGCAGCGACTCACCGGGCAGGGAATAGGTCCCGACGTGGGGGAGCGATGTGGAGGTCCGCTCCTCCACCCAGCGACGGCGCTCGGCGATCAGGGCATCGCTGTATCCCTGGTCCGTAAGACGAGGGACCAGGGCGAGGGCGCGTCGTACCGGCATCTCGGTCGTCGGCGGGGAGTCGATCGCGTCCGTCATGAGTAGCCTCTCTCGTCGCGGGGAACAGTGTTGCAGATCACTGGCAGCCTCGCACTACCAAGGCGGCATGGTGCCCGTCCGGACTGATCCCGTCGATCAGGACGATGGGGTCGGCAGGGAGTCCGATGGTGACACTGGCTTTCCCCGGGCCGGGAAGGCGGTCTGAGGCCAGGGCCTCGAGAGAGAGGAGGAGCTGGTGCCCACCGGACGCGCCGAGACACTCTCCCAAGAACTCCTTGACGTAGAGAACCTCCGGAACCGAGTCACCGAACAACGCTTGCCAGGCGGCCCGTTCGCGCTGACCGAGGTCGTCGCAGCCATTGGCCCCAGCGGCGATCAGTGAGATCTGGCTAGCCGCGATGGCGGCGTCGGCGAGGGCGGCTTGGGTGGCGCGAATGAGTGCGTCGATCCCCCGTTGGGGTTCCTTGCCTCCCGAGGGATCGAAGGCCTCGCCGAACCCCAGGATCTCGCCACGGGGTGCTGCTCCTCGAGCGCTCGCGGACACTTCTGTTTCGAGCGCGAGGATTCCCGCTCCCTCTCCGAGGATCGTCCCGTCCTCGATTCCCGGGTGGTCGCCTGTGCGGTCGATCTCGACCCGGTCGCGGGCGGTGAGTCTCCCGGCTGCAAGGAAGGCGCGATGGGCCTCGAAGCAGAACTCTTCAGCCCCGCCGGCGAGTACCTGATCGACCCGGCCGGCACGAAGAAGGTCGGTCGCAAGTCCGAGAGCCTGCACCCCGGAAGCGTGCCCGGCGCAGACCGTGGCGTTGGGTCCTTCGAGGTGGTGCCAGATCGCCGCCTGCCCGGCGGCGGCATTGATCACGCTATTGGCGAACTCGAAGGGCTTGACGTAGAGCGGTCCGGC
>JAIOJS010000435.1 GCA_019911795.1 Thermoanaerobaculia bacterium
ACGAGGAGAACTCGGGGATCGCGGTCGAAGCCGGGAACGCGACGATCGAAGGGAACCGTCTCGAGGAAGTCCTGTTCGGCGTCTACCTCCGAAAGGCTCACGGGAGCCGTATCGTCGACAACGAGATCCGCGGCATGGACCTGGATCTTCCTCGTCGGGGCGATGCCATCAGAATCTGGTACAGCAATGGCGTTGACGTCGTTGGCAATCGGGTCGAGTCCTCTCGTGACGTGGTTCTGTGGTACTCGGAAGATCTAGAGATATCCAACAACCGAGTCCGTGACGGCCGCTATGGACTGCACTTCATGTACTGCGATGACGCCGAGATTCGCGGCAACTCACTGATCGACAACTCGGTCGGCGCCTTTCTCATGTACTCGAGGCGTCTTCGCCTCATCAACAACTTCATCGCGGGCAACCATGGACCCAGCGGCTATGGAATAGGCCTCAAGGACATGGACGATGCCTTGCTCGAGAACAATCTGTTCATCGGCAACCGGGTCGGGGCCTACCTCGACAACTCCCCTCGAGAGATCACCAGCCACTCCACGATCACCCACAACCTCTTCGCGGCAAACGACCTGGGAATCCGTCTAATGCCCAACGTGCGGCGGGCCGACATCGTGAAGAACAGTTTCGTCGAGAATCGGGAACAGGTGGCCATCGCTGGTGGTGGCGGCGACCCGACCGCAAACATCTGGGAGGCGAACTACTGGAGCGATTATCGAGGCTTCGATCTCGATGGTGACGGCACCGGCGACATACCGTATCGGGCGGAGCGCCTGTTCGAGAGCCTGGCGGACCGACACCAACAACTGAGATTCTTCAGCTACAGCCCAGCGAGTCGCGCGATCGACTTTGCTGCACGGGCCTTCCCTCTCGTCCGGCCGCAACCCAAACTGATCGACCTCACGCCCGCAATGGCCGCAATGATTCCGACCATCGACCCCGGTCTGACCACCTCATCGTCCTCGCTCGCCTCAGTCTCTCTCTTCCTCGCGCTGACCGTCCTTTTCCTGCTCGCAGGCCCACGTTGGTACTACCTTAGGACCCGTCTAGCTCTCGAGGTCGACGGCGTACCGTCCGCCGCTGGTGTCACCTCCACCATGCCACGGACCCTCGAGGCTGCAGCCCAACCCGCGTTGATCGAGGTCGACAACCTCGGCAAGACGTTTGGATCCTTCCACGCTCTCCAAGGGTTGACGTTCTCGATTCAGCCGGGACAGGCAGTGGCATTGTGGGGCGACAACGGCGCTGGTAAGACCACCGCCCTACGCGCTCTCCTCGGAGTTGTCGCGTTCTCGGGCCGTGTCCGTATCGACGGCCACGACATCGCATCGGACGGCAAGGCCGCTCGACGCCAGATCGGCTTCGTACCCCAGGAGACAGCGTTCCCCGACCTGAAAACCAGAGACATCATGGAACTTTTTGCTCGTCTGCACCGAGCCCCCGAGGCACGTATTCCCGTGCTTCTGGAGAAGATGGGCCTCGATTCTGAGGTCGACAAACCCGTCCAAACCCTTTCGGGAGGACGGCGCCAACGACTGGCCCTGGCAGTGGCTCTCTTGGGGGACCCTCCTTTGCTCCTTCTCGATGAACCGACCGCCAACCTCGACGTGCACGCAAGACTCGAGTTCATCGCTCTACTTCGCCAGCTGAAGAGTGAGGGGAGAACCATCGTCTTCTCATCGCACCGGCCCGAGGAGGTTAGAGCCCTAGCCGACCGAGTCCTTCATCTCGAAACTGGACGGCTCCTAGCCGATCGTCCCGCCAGAGAGCTCTTCGACGAAGTCCTCGGGCTCGAGTTGGAGATCTTCATTCCCGAGGCCCATCGCGGCCGCGCTCTCAAACTTCTAAGCGACAATGGATTCGACGTTCGCGCTCGCCGGGAGCGGCTGGTTGTCCGCACCGCTTCGAAGGACAAGATCGCTCCACTAGCCCTTTTGATGAAACATGAGGTCGCCATCGACGACTTTGTTCTGGAGACCGAACATGTCCGGTGAACCCATCAGCCTTCGAACGGTCGGGATACTGCTCCATCGCGAGCTACAGGATTCCTGGCGCAACCGCTGGTTTCTTCTCTACGCCGGGGCTTTTACCGTTCTCGCCCTCGGTCTTTCCTGGGTCTCCGTCTCCGGCATCGCCCAAACCGGCTATGCGAACCTCGGACGAACAGCGGGAAGCCTGATCAACCTGGTAATTCTGATCGTCCCCCTCATGGGTCTGACTCTGGGCTCTCAAGCAATCGCCGCAGATCGCGAACGGGGAGCCCTCCTGTACCTCATGGCGCAGCCGGTCGACATCCGAGAGATCATCCTCGGGAAGTTCCTCGGCCTAACCTGCGCCGTGCTTGCAGCACTACTGCTTGGCTTCACTGTCGCCGGGGTCGCCGTATCGGGCCGCGGCGGAGCAGGAGATGTTTCTGCCTACCTCGCCTTTCTTGGCCTCGCAGCCCTCCTCGCAACCGCCTCGGTAGCCATGGGCCTCCTGATCTCGGCCCTCTCTTCCCGCTCATCGATGGCTACTGGTATCGCCATTTTCTGCTGGCTGGGTCTCGTGTTTGCCGGCGACCTTGGACTTATGGGGACGACCCTCGTCCTCAACCTTGGCCCCAAGGAACTCCTCACAGCGGCTCTGGTCAACCCGCTTCAAGTCTTCCAATTGGGATCAGTGATGGTCCTGCGCGGGGGATTGGAAGCCCTCGGACCAGCCGGACTCTACGCCACTCGTCGATTTGGCGAGGGCTTGGTACCGCTCCTCGTGATCATCCTCACCGCCTGGTGCCTAGTGCCGCTGTTCGTCACCTCTTGGTGGATGAAACGACGGGGAGGGCTACCGTGAGTCGCCCGCAGATCGGCGCCTGCCGGTCCTGGCTCCCCGTTGGGATTCTGTTGCTCACCGTGGGCTGTGCGGATGGCAATTCCACCACCGTCGAACGCCCAGAGATTCGACTTGGTCTCGACGAGTGTGACCACTGCCACATGATTCTCAGCGAGGAGCGATTCGCGGCGGTCGTCGCCGATAGCGTAAGCGGAGAGCGGTTGCGCTTCGATGACCTGGGGTGTCTGGCCTCCTATCTCGAGATCTTCCCAAAGACCCGTGACTCCCACGTATGGGTCAAAACGGAATCCGAATGGCTACCGGCTACAGAGGCAGTCTTCGTCTTCGTTCCGGACACTGTAACCCCTATGGGTTCTGGCCTTCTCGCCTACTCCAACGCCTTGGAGGCCCGAGCCGTCGCCGGCGCAGAGGCTCAGGTCTATCGATTCCCCGAGCACTTTCCCGAGACCATTGTTGAAGCGGTGGCCACTCACCGCTTTGATCTAAACTAGATTTTCATCTGATCAATCCGATCAATCAGCAAAAAGGAACAGTATCCAAATGAAACCCTGCACCAGTCCCTCTACGTCGATTTCCCTTTTTCTCGCAAGCGCCCTTCTGGTCTCCCTCGTCGCCTGTGGCGGCGGAGAGAGCGGCGGAGCCAGTGGGGGGGCCGACCTCAAGAACGGCGAGAAGATCTTCTCGCAGACCTGCGCAACCTGCCACGGCAAAGATGCCATGGGCCTTCCCAACCTTGGCAAGGGCCTTCACGACAACGCCTTCGTTCGCTTCACCAAGGATGACAAATTGATCGAATTCCTGAAGACTGGTCGCCCGGCGAGTGATCCTTTGAACACGACCGGCGTCGACATGCCACCCAAGGGCGGCAATCCTGCAATGACCGAGAAGGACCTCGCCGACGTCGCAGCCTACATTCGAACATTCGAGTAGGAGTCCGCTCGCGAGCGAGTATGGGCAACTCGAGGAATGGGCGGCGAAGGATATGGCAACGATCAAGCCCGTCGACTGGCTGAAGTCTCTCGACTGCTCTCGCTAGGATCTATCACCCTCGATGCGCCTCCTCTACCTCCTGACGGTTTGGCTCCACATCTTGGTGGCGGCTGCCTGGATTGGAGCGATGTTCTTTCTCGCTCTAGTCTTGATTCCGAGCCTCAGGAAACTGGGTGACGCGACCCTTAGGGCCAGTCTCTTGCATGAGTCGGGAATGCGCCTTCGCCAACTCGGGTGGGCTACCTTCGCGACCCTCGCCGTCACGGGAGTCGCCTTGGTGGGCTTTCGTGGCTTTGGGTGGCAGGACCTCCTCTCGGGGCAGCTGTGGAGGGGCCCTTTCGGGAACGCGCTGGCCATCAAGTTGATCCTCTTCGGCTCCATAGTAGCCATCAGTTTTTGGCACGACTTCCGCCTGGGACCAAGGGCTACCGAAGCCTCGATGACCGACCCCAGGTCCGCGGAGGCTGAGAGGCTTCGCCGACTCGCTTCGTGGTGTGGGCGGTTTACCCTGCTCCTCACTCTGGGCGTCGTCGCACTGGCGGTGGTTCTGGTTCGTGGCTGGCCGATCTGATAACCGTGGACGATCACGTAAGATGATGGGATGAGTGCATCCAGATCCTCGGAGGAGATAGCCGATCCTTCGCCGGCGACGTCGGTCGCTAACGGGGATCGCGAATCGGTTCGACAGCTTCGGTTCGCCTCGGTCATCGCTCCCTTCGCGATGGCGACCCTTCTCGAACTGTCCCATGCTCTTCTCGACCCGATCTTCTCCCCGTGGGTCGATCGTCTGTTGGTGATTTCGTTGGTTCTCATCGCTGCGGTGGTCTTCTACCACCATGTCTTCGAGCGACTCGAACGCCTTCAGTCGCGCCTTCGGCAACAGAACCAAGAGCTCCTGGGTCTGCACACTGCAGGTTTATTAGTCTCTGCCGACCTCTCTCTGGACTCGGTGCTCGAGACCGTGGTGCACTCTGCCCGCGAACTCATCGAGACCCGCTACGGTGCGCTCTCGGTAATCGATGAGGCCGGTCGAATCCGTCACTTTCTGACCTCGGGCCTGTCCCAGGAAACCAGCCAACAGATTGGTCCCCTACCCACTGGCCACGGCATCCTGTCTGTCGTCCTGCAACAAGGGGAACGCCTGCGTCTCGACAACATTCAGAACGACGAGCGTTCGATCGGGTTCCCTGAACACCATCCCATCATGCGCTCCCTGCTCGCCGTCCCCATCGTCTGTCGCTGTCCATTTCGAGGCAACCTCTACCTCAGTGAGAAGGAGGACAGCTCGGCGTTCAGCGCGGAGGAAGAAGAGACCCTGGTTCGCTTTGCACACCAGGCAGCGGTAGCCATCGACAACGCCTACCTCCACTCACAGGTCAAGGACCTTGGAGCAGCAAGAGAACGGATCCGTATCGCACACGAGATGCACGACGGCCTCGCCCAGGTTCTCGCGTACGTCAACACCAAGGCCCAAGTGGTCAAGGAGTGCCTGAGGCAAGAACGTTCCGCGGTAGCCGAAGAGCATCTCGATCAGCTGGCCAACGCCTCACGCAAGGTCTACGACGATGTCCGAGCGCAAATTCTGGAGCTACGAACGACGGCTCCGAATGACAGGGGCCTGGTCGAGTCCCTTCGGAGTTATATCGAGCAGTGGGAGCAGCTGACCCAGCTGAAGGCTGCCCTGCGCCTTCCCAAGGCGATCGACTTGGCGCCCGATGTAGAGCTCCAGTTGCTACGCATCGTTCAGGAATCGTTGACCAATGTGCGGAAGCACTCCGGTGCCAGCCGAGTCGCCCTCTCGCTCGAGTCGGTGGACAATGAGCTACGACTGACCATCGAGGACGACGGCAGCGGCTTCGACCCCTCGGCCGTCAGCACTTCCACTCCTCCCTACTCGCCGCGATTCGGGCTCGCGACCATGCGGGAACGGGCCGAGGCGGTTGGCGGCCATTGGTCGATTTCTTCGACTCCAGGCCATGGCACTAGGATTACCGCACGACTTCCGCAACTTCCACACTCGATGGAAGTGGAGACCAGCTGATGAAGATTCTTCTCGCCGACGACCATACTCTCTTTCGCGACAGCCTCCGTTCTCTCCTGGAGATCCGAGGATTCGAGGTAGTCGGCGAGGCAAGCAACGGTCAGGAGGCCATCGATCTGGCCGCGGAGTTGCAGCCCGAAATCGTCTTAATGGATCTATCCATGCCAGTGATGAACGGGATCGAGGCGACGCGACAGCTGCACGAGACCCAGCCTGACGTGCGGGTGGTGGTCCTCACCGCCTCAATGGACGATGACGACCTGTTCCAGGCCCTCAAAGCTGGCGCTCAGGGGTATTTGATGAAGAACCTGGAGGCCGATTCCTTCTTCTCCCTCCTCGAGGGAGTTCTCGATGGTCGACCGGCCTTGACTCCCGAACTCTCACGTAAAGTTCTCCAAGAATTTGCCTCCGGTTTCGGCCACACTCCGGAAGCCAAGGATCCCGATGCCCTGACCGATCGCGAACTGCAAGTCCTCGAACTCATGGTCGAGGGCACGACGTCGAATCGACAGTTGGCCGCACGTCTTGGGGTCACGGACAACACGATCAAGTTCCATGTCCGAAACATCCTCGACAAACTGAGACTCCACGACCGAGCTCAGGCGGTTGGGTACGCTCTCCGCGAGAAAATGGTCGAGCCCTAGCGCTAGCGAACCCTTACCTCTCCCGTGGCCTCGTCTAGAGCAATCAGGGCGACGCGACCAGCCTCGAACGAGAGTGTTTCATCGAGATGGTAGGACGGGGCTGACTCGAGCGCCAATCGCCAGTTCTCCGTTTCGGTGGGGTCCCCCGTCTCGGGCGCTGGCGAGGGAACGAAGTCCAATTCCACTCGGCGCGCCCCGGGTTCCAGAAGGATCGACTCTCCGACGACCAGCGGGCGATCGCCTCTGATCCCTGAAGCGCGATCGTGGCGCTCGAGGACGAGCCGGCCATCGATTTTCAGGCTCAGGTCGTAGGGCACGGCAAACTCGAAACAGCTCTCCTCGGCTCGCATGTGGATCGGCAGAGCCGCCAGCTCAGCGGGACTCAGTTCGCGACAGATTCGAGCAGTTCCAGCCCGGGTCTTGAGAGCTAACCGGAGACCCGACTCCGCCACCTCCTCAGGTCCCAACGGCAGGTGAGAAAGCAGCGCAACCGAGGCGAACAGGAGAAAGGTCACCAAGAGCCGACCGAGGTGAGCCAGCAGAGAACTAGCCATCAGCTGTGGCCTCCTCGAGGCTAGGAGCACACTCGAACTGAGGCGCCGATGTCACCCCAGTCGACTCTGACTCGAGTCCCCGGACTGTGGCGACAAACTGTTCCAGATCTCCTTTGGCCGCAGCTACCTCCGAACGAGCGAAGCCCCCGATGCGCACCCGGCGCCGATCGACTCGGGGCTGCAGTTCGGCTTCCCGATCTTCGTAGATCCTCTGTCGAGACCACTTGGGGCCCTCCCGATAGAGGCAATCGCGCCCCGGACAGGTCAGGAGATAGACACCTCCAGCCCCGGATCGCAGCATCTGTTCCAAAACCGAGGTGTGGACCGACCCACTGCAGCCGGTATCGTAGGGCAACACCCCATCCACGGCGCCCAGCGCAGAATGAGAACCCAACCCATGACGGCACCCGAGGAGCACCACTTCGTCCCGTCGGGGAGTCGCCTCCTCGCCGAAGAGACGTGCGACCGTCAGTTGCTCCCGCCCGGTTCGCCCGGGAGGGCCCACTCCCATCGGTGCACAAGAGGCACTACAAATACCACAGGAGACGCACTCGCTGGGGTCGACGCGGGCGACAAGCTCAGACAGTGAAGACGGCACTCTCCGCGCGACCATACTGATCGCTTCGTAGGGACAGTCTTGATAGCACTGATAACAGCC
>JAIOJS010000436.1 GCA_019911795.1 Thermoanaerobaculia bacterium
CCGGTCGACCAGGACCTTCGCGGCCCGTGCAGCGGGCGCGGCGGCGAACAGCAGTGCGATGGCGCAGACGAGGATCGTTCGAAGTCTCGAAAGGACGGAAACTGCCTGGAACATGAGAGTGGGCCCCCGGGGCCGTTCCCCGATCCGGCCCGAAAGAGGACGAGCGGAAGGTTCTCGACGGCAGCAGTCGACAGCCGAACAGCTCGCGCGGGCGGCGGCTGCGGCAATTCGCGGTCGTCGCGAGCTCGGGGATCGAGAGGGAGCATACCCCACCGCGTCCTCGGCGCGACCGTAGTGATCTCCGGCGACCCGACGCGCAGGCCCTCGTCGTTGGGCGCGTCAAATGCTGTCTTGGCTACCTGCGGCTAGCGGCGGTCGTCGGTGCGCGGCAAGTACCCGGCGACTGTGACTGCGGGGGTGTCGTACAGTGCCAGAGGTGGGATCTAGAGACGGTCTTGCCGGTACAGGGCAGGTCGACGACGAGGGAGGGGAGTGTCCGCAGCGAGGGCTGGGCTCCGAGTTCTTGGCGTGACCATGATCCTGGCACCCGTGGTGCTCTTTGCGTACTCAGCCTGGGGCGATCTGATCGGAGGCTGGGGCCCAGAGGCCGTGCGCCGAGCCACCGCGCTCTTCGCTGCCGTTTCGAGTTTTTGCCTCATTGGGTTGATCCTGTTCTTCGCCGCCCTGCTCTCTCGAATCTCGGATGATGCCCTGCGTGCCAAGCTGAGGTACAGCCTGATATTCGGGGGCCCGATTGGATGGATCTGGGCGGCGTTTCTGGCAACATCTGTCGATCGGAAGGTCTCTGCGCGGGACGTCTCAGACCCATAGATCACGAAGCGCCATGGTCTAATCTGAGGGAGTGCGAGAGTGGGGGTCGGCCGTGGTCCGCGTCGCCCGCGAAGTCCTTCGGCTAGGGCACTTACTGGCTCCGATGCAAAGTGCGACTCGTCGGCTGACGGAGGACGAACGATGCCAGAGGAACCGAATGTACCCCCAAGAGGCCGTCACTTCCATCGCTCGATGGCCGTGCTGCTCCTAGCTGGCGCCTTTGTACCGCTATTGTCGGCCTTCGTTGGTGTTCTGGCGCTTGATTGGTCCGAAGAGCTTGCTATTCGGGTCTTCCTGTTCGCGCTGCCAGCTTGCGTTGTCTGCTTCTTTGTCCTGCTCAGTCAGTACCTGTCGCTGAGACAGAGGTTCGCGCCTTCCTCCGGCGAAGCAGAAGGAATCAACCGTGCGCTCTTCTTCGGTGGCCCCCTAGGGCTGGTAGTCGCGATCTTCCGAATGACGAGACGCTCCGCACGGGGAAGCCGGCGATAAGGAGCCGACCCAATCGGATCGCGCCTCATCTCGAAGCCCCGCCTCGCGGCGGGGCTTCGTCGGTTTCGAGGGATGCCGGCGGTGTCGTCGGCGGGGGCGAGTCCGAGGAGCTGGTTGGCGGAGACCTGGAGAGTGCGGGCGATTTCGACGATGAGCTCGCCGTGCGGGCGGAGGTTTCCGCGCTCCCACTCGGAGACGTGGGACCGGGTAACGCCGAGCCGCTCGCCGAGCTGGACCTGGATCGAAGTCTCGTGTCTTTGGAGAGACCGGACCGAGCGTGGTTGCGACCCGGAGTGCTTCAAGGGCCTTCATGCCAGGCTCCGGACAACAAAGTACGCGAGAGAGAGGAAGTACCAATGCCCATGACCCGGCCTCTTGTTGCTGGAGCGATCCTCATCGCATTGGGCGCTTGTAGATCAGATCGTCGCCAGGACGAGGTAGTTCCGTCGGTAGCCGGAAGGCACAAGACCGCCGAGGAATGCGGCGTCGCGCTCTTGTCGCGATCGGAGGTCCTACGCGCGGCAGAGAATGCGCTGCGAAAACGAGGCTCGCGCGTTCCGGAGAAACTCGAAGAGAAGGCTCTGGTGGGCCGGGACCTCTGCGACTACCGTGTTGAGTTCCCTGCCTCTACGGGCCAGATCGACGGCGATCTCAAGATCCTGCTGGATCGGCACGGGACTTTCGTCCGAATCGAGCCGTGATGCCGCATTCCGGCGAAGCGAACGTCGCACCGTGCGCTCGATGCCTTCGGTAGCCCGAAGCCCGGAACGGACCTCCGCCTACCGGCAGAGCTTCGCCAGATCCTGGGCTTTGTGAACCAGGATGCGGTGGGAGCTGTCGACCGAGAGGTGGCCCTTCTGGCGGAAGTCGACCATGACCTGGTTGACCCGCTCGCGGCTGGCGCCGACCAGCTCGGCGAGGTCGCTCTGGGTCAGGCGCAGCGGGATGCGGGTGCCGACGCCCGGCTCGTCCTGGCCGTAGCGCTCGGAGAAGGCGAGAATCTGGCGCGCGAGGCGGCCGGCGACGTCGAGCGAGGAGAGCGACTGGATCTGCTCGTTGGCCATGCGCAGGCGGCCCGAGAGGGTGCGCACCAGGTTCTGGGCGAACTCCGGGACGTTCTTGAGCAGATCCTGGAAGGTGTTGCGGTCCATCCAGAGGAAGGTGCACTTCTCCATCGTCATCACGTTGGCCGAGCGGCCGGCCGAGTCGACCAGGCTCATCTCCCCCACCGTGTCGCCGGCGCCCAGGAAAGCGAGGATCACCTCGCGGCCGTCCATCTGCTCGATCAGGATCTTGACCGTTCCCTCGAGCAGCACGTAGACCACCTCGCCCGGCTGCTCGGCGGTGATCATGTTGGTGCCGGCCGGCACCGACTTCCTGTGGAGCGCCTCGTTCAGGCGCCGCAGCCGCTCCGGCGGCAGGCCCTTGAACAGGGCGATCTCGGCGAGCGCGTTGGAATCGGGAAGAGCGGGCAATGGACCTCCCAGCAACAGTGCGTTTCGGTTCCACAT
>JAIOJS010000437.1 GCA_019911795.1 Thermoanaerobaculia bacterium
TCGGTAGGGGGTGCTCGACGGAAGGGATCCCGAGGCCCTCGAGAATCTCACCGGCCCCGGCCTCCAGGGTATAGCCATCGTGGCGCAGGATCGTATCCTCGACCTCGGAGTAACGATCTGCGTCGAACTCCGGGGCCGCGAGGATGCGTTCCTTCTCGGCCATCGCTTCCCAAACCTCGGCGTTCCCCATCATCGCGACGTGGATGATGGAGTCGTTCTCGTACTGAAAGTGATCCTGGCGGAGAACCCCGACCCGGGATCGCTTGGGGATCGCCACGAGTCCGTCCGAGGCGATCTCGTCGCCGGCGAGGATTCTGAGGAAGGTCGACTTGCCCGAACCGTTGGCGCCGACGACTCCGTAGCAGTTGCCCGGAGTCATCTGGAGCGACACATCTGAGAACAGGGTCTGGTCGCCAAAGTACTTGGTGAGATTGGATATCGAGATCATCTTGAGCCTTCTTTGGGGATCCGAACGGACCGGCCGGACGGGACGCGGGAAAGGCCCCTCGTCGTCGACGAAGGGCGCTCGGGGGGGCGATAGTGTACCCGACACGGGCCTTCGCCGCTCTCCGAGTTTCAGGCGGATCCGAAAGTGCTCAGACGCTCTCGGCGATGTGGATCAAGGCATCGCCCTGATGCACGAGGGGAGTCATGGTGGCGCCGATCACCAGACCGTCGAAGGGGGCGTGGATTCTGCTGCGTCGACCAGAGAACAGCTGCGCGATGCTACCGAGGGGCTGGTCCTTCACTACTCTGTCTCCGAGGCTGACCTCGAGGTAGAGGATGCCGCTAATCGAAGCACGCTGCCAGCGAGTGCGGTGCGCTTCGAACGAGGATCGTGGCGCATCGCCGACGCCGAGGTCGATCATCTCCAGCGCGGCGAGGACGCGGAGGGTACCTTCAACCCCCATCCCGATCTCTGCTTCATCGAAGCGAAGAGGGCCGCCCGCCTCGTACACCATGGTGTGTACTCCACGCTTGCGGGCCGAACCTCGCAAGGATCCGGCGATCTCCTTCGCCTCGTACATCATGGGAGCGCCGAACGCCTCGGCCATCTTCCGGGTTTCGGGGTCGCTGAGGAGTGCTCGTATCTGGGGCAGGTTGGTGCGATCGAGCGAGCCGGTGTGAAAGTCGATGCCATAGTCGCAGCGGTCGACCACCTCGGTCATGAGGAGGTGGGCCAGTCGTCCCGCGGTAGACCCCCTCGCCGAACCGGGGAAGGAACGGTTGAGGTCGCGGCGGTCGGGCAGGTAACGATCTTTCTGCACGAAGCCAAAGACATTGACTACCGGGACGGCGATGATCGATCCACGGAGTCGGTCTGGGCGCAGGCGATCGAGAACCCGGCGAATGATCTCCATGCCGTTGAGTTCGTCGCCGTGAATGGCGGCGTCGAGGAACATGGTGGGGCCGGGCTCCGAACCGTTGACGATCCAGATCGGCAGAGAGAGCCAGGTGCCGGTAAAGAGTCGCGCTACTGGGATCTCGACCCGCTTGCGGCTCCCTGGGGCCACCCGCTCCCCTCCGATGTGCAGTTCTTCGTTGGTGTAGGAAGTCTTTTCGAGCGGTGGATTCTCACTCATGAAGTGGCACCGATCCGGCGGGAAGTTGGGGGTGTCCGCAACGGAAGGAGCGCCCGGGGTCGACAAGGAAACGTCCGCGCACCGCATGACGACCCAGCAACATGCGGAATCCCATCAGGTCGCGCCGCACCAGCGTCACCTGGATGTTCCACACCTGGTCGCCGAGGACGATCGGTGTTTCGATGACGGGCCGAAGGGTCGCTTTGCCGCTGGAGGAGCGCACCTTGCGTTCATCGATGAGACGGGCCGTGGCTACCATGGTCGTGGTCGCGTCGCGCTGGAAGGGATGGAGGGTGAAGCGGACCCAGGGCTCGCCGTCCTTCTCGAAGGGTTCGACTTCGAAGGCGTGGAGCGCCGAGGAACGGGCGCCGGTGTCGACCTTGACCTTGATCTTGTCGATGCCCAACTGCGGTAGTGAGGCCCATTCTCGCCACCCGATGGAGGGGCGCCGCTGGTTGCCAGAGTCGCTCTTTTTCTTCCTAGTGTCGGGCACTTTCTTCTTCGTGCGGCTCTTATCCCGAACAATCTTCCTCTGCCCGACTCCCGCGTCACTATCGATGGCAGGCACAGGTCTCCCTCGCTGAGGCTTTGCTGGGGACTTGGGCGGGGTCTTGGATGGCATGGGGTCGGAGGGAAGAGTCGAAATCTTACTCCCGGGGCCGCAGTTCCGGCTTCCCCTCGCGGGTATGGTCATAGTAGCGGGTTGTTGGGTAGGCGAGATCGATGTCGTCGTGCTCTGCGAAGCGTTGCAGGATAGCCTGGGCCAGTGCGTCACCCACCCCGCGACGACGCCGCGGGGGGCAGATGTGACGGATCGTCAGCAGCACCCCGGAATCGGCGATGCGGGTGTAGACGATCGGCGTCAAGTGAGTGAAGTACAGATAATAGCGCTTGGCGGCTTTCTCGAGGGTGGAGGCGGCTTCATCGGTGAAGCCGTGAGTCTCCTTCTCGACGATCTCGAGCAGGAGGTCGCGGGCCTTCTTCCAATTGCTCTCGAAGGTTACCAGGATCGGGATCTCGTTCCAGATGTAGTGGAACCCTCGGGAGTAGTTGAAGAGTGTACTCGAGATAACGAAGCCGTTCGGAACGTGGACGACACGTCCCGTACTCTGGTCGGCATCGACCCAGTTTCCGATCTCCATCAGGGTGAACTTGAAGAGTCGAACATCGATGACATCGCCGGAAACGCCCGCGATCTCGATCCGGTCCCCGGCCGTGAATGGGGCACGGATCACGATATAGAGCCAGCCGGCGATTCCCGCCACAAAGTCCTTGAGGGCGATGGCGAGACCGGCACTGAGCAGACCGAGAAAGGTGGTGAGGGATCGAAATTGGTCCATCCAGATGAAGCTGACGACGAGGATGCTGGCCAGCCCGGTCATCCAGGCCGTCATCTTGCGCCAGCGATAGCGAGACTGTGCCTCTACGTCGCGAATCTCGACCACTCCGACCAGGAGCCGGCGCAGGAGCCAGAGGGCGACGATCGCCAGGAAGCTCAGGGCCAACTTCGCGGGCCAGCCCGACCCCTCATTGAGGGCCCCGGCCAGGGCCCCTAGCCACTTGTCTACAGATTCCATCTAGTGATTATCGTCGTGAAGCTGGGCAGATACAATCGGCCCCGTGACCGTCCTTCAAGCAATCCTCGTCGCCTTGATCCAGGGACTCACCGAATTCCTGCCGGTGAGTTCGTCGGCTCATCTCATCCTCTTGCCTCAACTGATGGGCTGGCCGGACCAGGGCCTAACGTTCGACATCACCACCCACCTGGGGAGTTTGATCGCGGTTCTGATCTACTTCCGCCGCGATCTGCGTCAGATCGTGGTCGAAGGAGTGCCGGCGGCGCTGAAGCCCTCCGGTTGGCGTCCGGGTTCAGCCGGTTTCCTGGCGACGGCGCTCGCGGTCGGCACCCTGCCGGTCGCCGTGACGGGCTTCCTCGCCCAAGATTGGGTCGGGAGTGCCGGACGCAGTGTCCTCATCATCGCGACGACGTCGATCGTCTTCGGACTGTTGCTCGGTGGGGCCGATGCGAAGGGAAGGCGCGACCGAGGTTTTGACTCTCTCGACTGGAGGGATGTGCTCATCATCGGGGCCTTTCAGGCCTTGGCCATCATTCCCGGTACTTCGCGATCAGGCATCACCATAACGGCGGCGCTGCTCTTGGGACTGAAGCGCCCGGCCGCGGCACGTTTCTCGTTCCTCCTGTCGATACCGATCGGCCTACTGGTCGGAGCCAAGGATGTTTGGGATCTGGCCCACGAAGGGCTTCAGTTGGCCAACGGCCAGCGGTTGGTTCTCGGATTCCTGGTGTCCGCCATCTCCGCCTACGCGGTGATCAAAGGACTGCTGACTTGGCTCGAACGCCAGAGCCTGCAGCCCTTTGTCATTTACCGCGTCCTTCTCGGAGTGGGGCTGCTGATCTGGGTATGGACGGCGGCAGCTGCATAGATCGCCAGCATGGCCGCTGGGATCACCTGTCCGTCGGTCCGTGCTCTCCGGAGTGAGCCGCGTTTCCCGATCGAGCCCTACTCGCCGCCCATCAAAGCGGTGCGGAAATCCTCACCTGGACCGGGATGCTCGCCGATCCAACAGGCGAACAATGCGTCGGCGAAGGCCTTGCCTTCGATTGTTCCCTTGGCCGTTCCCTTGACCTCGACCGCGGTACCGACGCCGGGTTGGTAGGAAAAGGTGAAAAGGTCGCCGGCGCGGGCGTCGGCCATCCATCCGCAGAGGGTCTCGAAGTCGGCCACGAGCTTGGCGCCCGCGGAGGGAGTGTTGGCGGCGAGTCCGTCGGTCCAACCTTCACAAATCTTGTCCTTGCCGACACTCCGCACCCAGTGCATGTCGAGCCGACGGGCGGTGTCCGCGTCGAGCACCGCTCCCCAGGACTTCTCGCTGGCCGGCAGATAGAGTCCCGCGACGTAGACCTTGAAGATTGCCTTGCTGCGCAGGGCCATGCCGTTGAGCTTTAGGGTCTCGGTTCCAACCTTGGCGCTGTCGGGGAGGGTGACTCCGGCCAGTTCCCCGGCGGCGACGGGGCCAGGTGCCAGAAGTCCGACGGCGAGGAGGAGAGAGAGGGCAATCGGGCTGAACTTTCGTATCATGGGGTATCTCCTGGGTCGTATCCGGTCAGTTCGGTCAGTATACAGCTACGTGGGTGCCCCGTCCCCCACCGATGGAACCTGGTGCACCTGGCCGTCGTAGTACGGCTCGGAGACACCGCGGTTCAGTGTTACGAGGGAGTTCGAGATCGACGATAGAGAGTTGGTAGAGCAGACCCTGAAGGGCTCTGAGGAGGCCTTCCGTCAGCTGGTACTGAAGTACCAGACGCCGGTCTATCGACTGCTGCTTCGCGTACTGCGGGACCCGACCGCCGCCGAGGATATCGCTCAGGAGACCTTCCTCAAGGCCTATCGTGCGTTGAAGAGTTTCCAGCCGGAACGCAAGTTCCTCAGTTGGATCTTCAAGATCGCCCACAACACCGCGATCGACTCGATGCGTCGCAAGCGGCTGGACACCGTCGCCCTGGAGACCCCGGGCGAGGAGCTTCCCGGCCCCATTGCGCGCCTCGAGGATCCCACCGCCCCCTCTCCTGATGGTGTCGTCCAGGGTCGAGACCTCGCCCGCGATCTCACCGCCGCCGTCGAGTGTCTGGATCCCCTGTACCGAGAGCTGGTACTGCTGCGCTTCCAGGAGGGCCTGGCCTATCAGGAGATCGTGGAGGTCACGGGGCTACCGATGGGCACGGTAAAGACGCGACTGCACCGAGGACGAAAACAGCTAGCGGATATGCTGGCCCAATCGGGCTGGGATCGATGAGACGGTCGGGTGAAACATCGCCGAGGATGACCTCGTAGGCCTGGATGGAAGGTAACATGACGAAACGACACTCCAAGACAACCCTACCGGCAACGCTGGCTCAGCAGTGGCTTCAGGCCGAGCGCGACGGCGCCGACGGAGCCGCGCAGCGTTCTCTATACGCGCTTTTCGCGGCCCAGCCGGATGTGATGCCGAAGCCTGGGTTTGCCGACCGCGTCGTGGCCCGAGTGGCCGCTGAGGGTTCGACTGTCGTCGAGGGCGTCGAGAGCGTCAAGCGCCGCTTGCCGTTGGAGTTGATGGCCGCGCTCCTCTTTCTCGGTACCGGTTTGGCCCTCCGCCTGGCCCCCTACTGGCTCCAGCCCGTCATCGCAACCGTCGAGCTACCGACCTGGCCGACTCGATTGGTGCAGTTCCTGGGTGGATTCGGAACCTCTAGTTTGGCCTTCTTGGAGGGCGCGGCCGAATCGCTGCGACTCTCTCGCGTTGTTTTGACCAGTCCGCAGGGGGCGATGTTCATCGCTGCCTGCGTTGCTGTGGCTGTGCTTTCCGCACGGTTGCTCTACGGTTTGCTCGACGAAAGGGGCACCGACCATGTTTGATCTGAAATCTGCCGAACCGAGACTCGTACTACCGAGGCCGTCCATGGACACTCAACCGTCGCGTCGCCGACCCCTTGTCGCCCTGTTGGTTGTGGCCGTTGTCGGATGGATGGTCGCTCCAACCCTGCTGCTGGGTCAGGCCGGAGAGGCTCGGTCGGAAGCGTCCGCTGAAGTCGCATCCAAGGAGTCACTGCGACAGTCGTTGGTCGAACGTTATCGGGTGCTGCCGGTAAGTGGCGGGGTACTACTGACCCCGAAGAACGCGTCGGAATTCGAGTCGCTGGAAGTGCGCAACGGGGATCTGTCGATCGATGGTCGGGCGGCGGATCTCTCCGAACTCGCGGCCCTGTTGGGAAGGGAGGAGGCGGGTATCGTCGCGTCTCTCCTGGGTCAGGACGGCGAGGCGCTGCATCGGCTCTTTGGATTTGCTCCCAAGGTCGAGTCCGAGTCGGCATCCAGAGCGAGATCGGAAGCGGATACTGAGTCGCTGCGGGTCGAGGCGGGGTCGGAGGCAGAAGCGATCCAAGGTGAGCTCGAGTCGGCCCGGCGGGCTGAAGCCCAAGCCCTGGATGGAGCCCTCGACGAGGCTCGGCGCAGTCGCGAGGTGCGTGCCGAGGAACTTCGTCAGGAGTTGGCCGAGATCGAGGAGAGTCATCGGGCCATCACCGAAGAGTTGGAAGAGCGGAGCGCGGAACTTCGACGTCGAGAGCGTGAACGACAGTCCAGCCACCGACGACCGACGTCGACGGGGGAATCCCGTGTGGTCGTGGGTAGTTCGGTCGAAGTGGGCGAGGACGAGCGGGTGGGGGATGCCGTTGCCGTCGGCGGGAACGTCACCGTGGAGGGCAAGGTCGACAGCGATGCGATCGCCATCGGCGGACAGGCCAGGATCAACGGTGAGGTCGGCGGCGGTGTAGTGGCGGTCGGTGGAGCCGTGTACCTGGGAGAGAACTCGCTGGTCGAGGGCGATGTGGTAAGCGTCGGCGGCAAGGTTCATCGCGAACCCGGCGCCCGCGTCGAGGGACAGACCACTGAAGTCAACTGGTGGGGTGGGTTGCTCGGCCCGTGGAGCGATGGTTTCGATTGGGACTTCGGCGACCACCGTCCAAGGAACTACTTCGATGGTGCGATCGGGGATTTCTTCGGCAGCGGGCTACGAGCCCTTCTGTTGGGCCTAGTTGGCTTGCTTTTGATCCTCTTCTCGCGCCGTCGTTTGGAGCGGGTGGCGGCGTACGCCGGCGCCGAGCCGGTCAAGGCCGGGCTTGTCGGTCTCGTCTCCTACGTCATGTTCCTGCCTCTCTTGGTGATTGTCGCCGTGGTCATGGCAATCTCGATTGTCGGTATCCCGCTCCTCCTACTCCTGCCCTTCGCCTTTGTCGGGTTCCTACTGATCGCGCTCTACGGGTACCTCTCGGTGGCCTATCGACTGGGGCGCTGGAGCCAGCAGCGATTCGGTTGGAGGGTTCTGGAGCCGGTGGCGGCGCTGGTCATCGGCCTCCTCTGGCTGCACGGTTGGGAACTGATGGCAAACGTGATCGACATCGTCGACGGGCCGCGAGACTTCGCGGGATTCCTGGTGATCATGCTGTACCTGTTCGGTATCGCGGTCAAGATCTGTGCCTGGTCGGTGGGACTCGGTGCGGTGCTTCTCTCCTGGGGAGAACGGAGAGCTTCGCGGTCGTCCCTTCCGCCCCTGCCACCTGACGCTCCGCTCGGGAACTTCGAGGACGGCTCCTTCCCGAGCGACACTCCTTCTAGTGACCACGATCCCTTGTTGGACATCGACCCTGTGGCCGATGACTCAGCTTGGGACCGGTCGTCAGACCACTTCCAAGGTGAGGACGGTGAGCACGACCTCTCGGACGACGGCGGCTATGAGGAGAGCTATCCCCAAGAGGGTAGCGGCGAGGAGGGAGTCGAGCGCGACGCGGAGTCGGGAGAGGTTTTCGACCCAGAGGAAGACCGCGACCGATAGGAGCGGGAGGATGTCCCTAGATCGGTAACATCGGGCGGATCCTCTCGGCCAGTGCGGTGTTGCGTTCGCGGGTGGTGGCGTTGTCCACCGCCCGTCGTACCGCGCGACGGCTGCCGACAATGAGGGCGAGTTGCTTGCCCCGAGTGAGGGCGGTGTAGAGCAAGTTGCGCTGCAGCATGACGTAGTGCTGCCCGTGCAGGACGACGACGACGCCGGGATACTCGCTGCCTTGCGACTTGTGGATCGAACAGGCATACGCCAACTCCAGCTGATCGAGATCGCCGGATTCGTAGCGCACGGTCCGCGCGTCGACCTCGACCAGGACCTCCCCGGAATCCTCATCCACTCCGAGGATACGGCCCAGGTCCCCGTTGAAGACCTCGAGTTGGTAATTGTTCTTGACCTGCATCACTTTGTCGCCGATACGGAGACCCTGCAGCGGTGAGCCGACGACCGCGCCGTGGGGATTGAACAGGCTTTGCAACTCGGCGTTGAGGTTGTGGGTGCCGAGGAGGCCCTTGCGCATGGGGGCGAGCACTTGGACATCGTCGGGGGTCTTGAGGCCGAGGCCCTGTGGAATCCGTTCGCCGAGGAGTTGCTTGACCGTCTCGAGGGTATCTTCGGGTGACTCCCGGCCGAGAAAATAGAAGTCGCTGTCTCGGTCGCGGTCGGGCAGGCGTGGCAGCTCGCCTCGCAGGATGCGGTGGGCGTTGGCGACGATCAGACTCTCACGCTCTTGGCGAAAGACCTCGGTCAAACGCACCGAATCGATGCCGCCGGCGATGAGGTCGGCGAGAACGCTGCCCGGCCCCACCGAGGGGAGCTGATCAGCGTCACCGACGAGGACGAGTCGCGTTTCGTTCGGGACCGCGTTCAACAGGCTGTGGGCGAGGACGATGTCGACCATCGAGACCTCGTCGATGACCAGGACGTCGACTTCTAGGGGGTTGTCGACGTCGCGCTCGAAGGCGTTGGTTTGCGGCGAGTAGGCGAGGAGCCGATGCAGGGTAGTGGCCGGCATTCCGGTCGCTTCGGTCAGACGCTTGGCCGCCCGTCCCGTTGGAGCGGCGAGGGCGATTCGCTGCTTGCGCTCGGTGAGCAGGGCGACGAGGGCTCGCACCAGAGTGGTCTTTCCGGTGCCGGGGCCGCCGGTGATGATCGTGACCTTGTTGCGGAGGACCCGCTCCACCGCCTCACGTTGGCGCGGGGCCAGGCGCAGCCCGTGGCGGACCTCGAGATCTTCGAAGGTCTTGTCGAGCGCGCGGTTCAGGGTGACGGCACCATGGGCGATGATCTCGGCCAGGCGCCGCGCCGTGCCGGTCTCTGCGTCGTATAGCGACCGTGGGTAGACCCGATGGTCGCTTGGCAGGTCTCCGTGGACATCGACGGCGATGCGTTCCCGTCGTTCGAGCGTCGCGATGGCGTCGAGGATCGCCGCCTCGGGCAGGTCGAGGAGCTGGCCGGCCTGGGCGCAAAGGGTGCCGAAGGGGAGGTAGACGTGACCTTGGAGGGTGGCCTCCCAGAGGGAGTGGAGGGTTCCGGCCACCGCGCGCTGCGGCGAGTCGAGGGCGACACCGAGGCGCTGGGCGATGGCGTCCGCGGTGGGGAAGCCGATCCCATGGATGTCGGTGAGTTGGTAGGGGTCGTCGCTGACCACCTGAATCGATTGATCCCCGAAGTGTCGGAAGATTCGTAGCGCGTGGTGGGTCTCTACCCCATGGGTTTGAAGGAACAGCATCACTTGTCGGATCTGGCGTTGCTGGTTCCACGACTTGGCGAGACTCCTGGCGCGTACCTTTCCGATCCCCTCGACCTCGGTCAGGCGAGCCGGATCCCTCTCGATGATGTCGATCGTTTCGACGCCAAATCGGGCGACCAGACGCTGGGCCATCACCTTCCCGACGCCGGGGATCAGCCCCGATGCGAGGTAGCGCTGCATGCCAAGCTTCGTTTCCGGACGCAAGCCGATAAAGGACTCCGCTCGGAATTGCTGTCCCCACCTCTTGTCGGTCACCCAGCGCCCTGACACGCGGACTTTCTCCTTCTCGCGCACGCCGATTAGAGGACCGATGACGGTGGCCGAAGTCCCCTGAGTTCGGTCGAGCCGAACGACGCAGAAAGTACCGTCATCGCTGGTGAAGACGATGCGTCGGACGGTCCCTTCCAGGGTCACGAGTGGATCGACCTCGGCCGCTCCGCTGCCTTCCGAATCGGGGGCTGGAGACGATGGAGAAGAAGGTTGAGGGTGGGAATCAGTGGTCACGGTACGACGGGTCTTGTTGGGTCGTCGCCGTAGCGACAAGAAGGGTGAGGATCGTCGAAACAGCTTAGCAGCCGGATCCGATGTTGGAGGGCGATATGACGCTCGCCGTTTCCTGAAGCGGAGGGCGATGATAGGC
>JAIOJS010000438.1 GCA_019911795.1 Thermoanaerobaculia bacterium
GTCCTGTCAAGGTCGGCGGTCGGCAACCTACGGAAGGCCAGTAAGGGGTCGGCGGCCAGGGCTCCGGGACGACACTCGGGGCATTGGTCGAGGTGGCCGAGAGCCGACAACCACTCTTCGGACTCCCGATCACCGCCCTCCCCAACCAGGGTCTTCCAGTTGGGACACTTCATGAGTCCTCTCCTGGAGGCATGTACTCCGGATACTGAGTCTTCAGGGCCTCCTGTAAGACACGGCGAGCGTTGAAGACGTGGTTCCGGACGGTGGATTCTTTACAACCAAGTGCCTCGGCCACTTCTCGCGAGGAAAGACCCTCGACCTCCCGCAGGAGGAAAGCGGCCCGTTGCTTGGTACTCAAGCCGGTGGACAGCTGCTCGAAGATACCCGCGATCTCGGTGCCCTGGAGATCAGCGAGTCCTCGGGCCGGCGCCTGGCTTCTCCCGACCTGGGCAAGGTGAAGCCGATACGGCTCCACGTACTTCGTGCGACTTCTCTGCGAGCGGAGATGGTCGATGGCCAGGTTGGTCGTGATGCGGTAGATCCAGGTGTTTGGACTCCACTTGGGATCGTAGGAGGCGCGCTTCTCCCAGACCCGGAGAAAGGCTACCTGGACGACGTCCTTCGCCTCCTCCCGATCACCGACGATGCGCAGAGCGGCCGATACCAAGGGTTCACTCTTGCGACGCACCAACTCATCGAGAGCCAGTTCCTCGTCGCGCTGCAGGGCAGCAATCAGGTCTCGGTCCGTCGCCTCGCGCCATCGGTCGCGCTGGCGGCGTTCGCTGTAAATGAGTTTTGGCACCGGCAATCCTGTTGGCATCGTCTCTCCACGTTCCTAAGGCATCCCCAACCGGGAATTCCCCTGATCTCGCGTCTGATACGGATGCCGTGGAGTCAATGTCTAGGTCAGAGTCCAGACCTGGTCTAGATCCGGGTCTAGCTCTCACGTCCATCAAGGTCACGACCGTCGCGGGTTTCGGCCCCTATCGGAGTCCGCGGTCCCGAAACCACGACGAGCGGTAGGCCATTATACTGCCGGCTCGTGGGAGTCCTCTACCAACTAGCCTTCGGGACCGTTCTGCTGCTCGCCGGGCCCCTCCTCCTTCTTCTTCGACGACGTCACTACTTACCGACGATTCGAGGACGCCTGGGCCTCGAACTACCCGCCGGACCTACCGATGCCTTGTGGTTCCACGCCGTCTCCGTGGGCGAAGCCATGGTGGCCTGCAGTGTGATAGCGAAGCTGCCGTCCAAGATCCCGGTAATCGTGACGACGATCACCCCTACCGGCCAGGCACGCGCCAAGGCCCTGATCGGTGATCGTGGCGCGGTGACCTATCTGCCGTTCGACCTCGCTTGGACCCTGGATCCGTTCTTGGCCCGTCTTCGACCCCGCGCCCTGGTCCTGGTCGAAGGTGACTACTGGCCCCTTCTCCTGTCGCGCGTCAAGCGACTCGCCCTGCCCTCCGTCGTGATCAATACACGGGTCGGCGACACCACCTTTCGACGCCTTCGTCGATGGCCCTTCGCGAACCGCCGCCTGATGGGCCGAGTCGACCGGTTCGGCGTTCAGAGTGAACAGGACCGCAGTCGGCTGATCGGCCTAGGGATCGACGCTGAACGAGTGCAGGTGACGGGAAATCTCAAATACGAAGCCGCCAGGCCCAAACTCTCATCCGAGACCCGCCTACGAATCGAGGGGCTGGCCGCCGGCCGTCCCGTTCTGGTGGCCGGTTCGACGATGGCGGGCGAGGATGAAATGGTCCTCGATGCCTTCACCCTCTGCGGTGGTGGTCGCACGGCCCTGTTGGTTCTCGCTCCCCGACACCCCGAGCGGTGGGACGCCGTAGCGGCCGAAGTCCAAGCGAGAGGCTTGGCATTGGTTCGTCGAAGCAAGGACTCTGCCGCTTCCGGTGATGTTCTGCTTCTAGACAGCCTCGGCGAACTCGCCGGCATCTACGAACTGGCCACGGCCTCGTTCATCGGCGGCACCCTGGTGACCACCGGCGGCCACAACCCCCTGGAACCAGCCCGCTACGGTATCCCGATCGCGGTCGGCCCCTCGATGGAGAACTTCCGCGACATGGCCAATCAGTTCGACCGAGCTGAGGCATGGACGCGAGTGCAGGGCGTGCAGTCTCTCGCCGAGACTTGGCGAGGATGGCTCGACGATCCCCCGGCGGCGCAGCGTGTCGGACAACGCGCCGACAAACTGGTCCTGGCCAACCAGGGGGCGATGGAGAGGACGTTGGAGTTGCTGCAGCCGATCCTCGCGGAGTTTCCCGAGTGCTAGAGCGCCCTCCAACCATTCCTCCCTGGGATCTCTGGTCGCGGTCTTGGCTGCAGGTCCATCGAATTCGACGCCGCTGGTATCGAAAGCGAGCCCGGCGACTGTCTCGTCCCGTGGTTTCGATCGGCAACCTGCACTGGGGTGGAACGGGCAAGACCCCGATCGTCGCCGCCCTCGCGCAGGACCTTCAAACCCGCGGTCATCGGGTCTGTGTCCTTTCACGTGGCTACGGACGCCAGAGTCGCGGCCCTCTCGTGGTGTCTCGTGGCCAAGGACCTCAGGTCGACGTTTCGATGTCCGGAGACGAACCCTTTCTTCACGCCCGCGACCTCCCTGGGGTCTCGGTGGTAGTCGCCGAGAGTCGCTACCTGGGCGGCCAACTCGCCCTGGCTGAAGGGCTTGCGCCCGACCTATTCCTCCTGGATGACGGATTCTCCCACTTGGACCTCGCACGAGATGTCGACCTGCTCGTTCTCCCCGTAGAGGACCCATGGGGAGCCGGTTGCCTACCCCCCCGAGGCCGCCTCCGCGAGCCCTTGGAGTCCGCACGGGACTCGGATGCGATCCTCCTCTCGGGGGGCGGTGCGACAGACCAGATCGCTCACGCCGCGGCGGAGTCGTTGCGACCTTACGGCTTCTCGGGCCCTGGCTTCGGCTGCCCCACTCAGCCCTTCTACCCATCGACTGCCGAAGGCCGCCCGATCGAGGCTCAGGAGCCGATGCTCCTGGTCACCGGGATCGCTCGCGGCCATCGAGTGCGCGAGACGGCGGAGGCCCTCGACCTCCTCGTGGCTGAGCACCTCGAACTTCCGGACCATCACAACTATCCCGCCACAACCGTGCGTAGGATTCGGCAAGCCTTGAAGCGGACCGGGGCCCGGCAGATCCTCACTACGGCCAAAGACCGGATCAAGCTGGAGCCCCTGGCAGAATTCGACCTCGTGGAACTGGGTATCCGTGCCTCCCTCCCTCTGGATCTCACCGACTGGCTCGAAGGGAAACTACGATGACACCGCTACCTCCCTCCGAACGCGACCCGGCACCGCCGCTAGAGCTGCCTTTGATCGAAACGCTCGTGGTCATGCCCAACTGGGTGGGTGACTGCGTCATGGCCCTCCCTGTCCTCGACGCCCTGGCCGCGAACCAACGTCGCGTTACCGTCCTGGCCAAGGCCCATCTGAAGTCTCTCCTCCGTCTCTCGCCCTCGGTGCACCGAGTCATCGTCCGCTCGAAGTCGGACGACGAGACGATCGCCAGCCTCTCCGAGGCCGAGTGCCACGAAGCGATCGTCCTCCCCAATTCCTTTCGCTCTGCCTGGCTAGTTTCCCGGGCTGGGATCCGCTACCGCTGGGGCTACCGAGGAAATCTGCGGTCTCCTCTGCTGTCCGCCCCTGTACCGCGTCCGAAGGGTAAACGCCTCCAGATCGAGGACTACCGAGAGCTCCTACTGGCGCTGGATGTGGCACCACCCAGCGACTGGATTCCCCGCCTCGACCTCCCCCGTGATGTTCAGGAAGCCGGTATCGAGCGCCTCCAGCGGGCGCGACTCGATCCGACGAAGCTGATCGTGGGCCACTTCGCGGGGGCTGAGTTCGGCCCCTCGAAGCGCTGGCCCTGGCAACGCTTCGTCGAGCTGACCCGCGCGGTCCGCAAGGCTCGCCCCGAGGCCGGACAGGTGCTTCTGGCCGGCCCGGCCGAGACCTGGCTCGGGGTGAGAATCCACGAAGAGAGCGGCAAGATCCACCCTCTCGTAGGACCGGATCTGGATCTCGCCGGATTGGCGGGCGTGCTGAGCCAAGTCGACGTTCTCGTCACCAACGACTCCGGTCCCATGCACATGGCGGCGGCCCTCGGCGTCCCCTGTGTTGCGCTCTTCGGTCCCACCGACCCGAGCCGCACCGCACCCGCCGGGGCCGACCACGAAGTGCTCTACAGCGATCGCTGGTGTTCACCCTGCTTCCGTAGGCGCTGCCCCCTTCTGCATCACCGCTGCATGAAGGACCTCTCCGTAGAGGAGGTCGCCACCGCGGTTCTGGACCGGCTGCCAAGTCCGTAAGGGTATACCAGGCCCCGATGTCTCGGCCCACGACTCGGCGCGAGTCCGCCCTCCGAGTTTCCTGTCTCGCGGAGCTTATTCGAGCTCGAACAGAAGATCGCCCGCCTCGACGGCCTGGCCGACCACGACGGCCAAACGCTTGACCACCACGCCGGCGTGGTCGATCTGGATCTCGTTCTCCATCTTCATCGCCTCGAGGACGACGACACCGGTCCCGGCCTCCAACTCCTCACCTTCAGCGGCGAGGATTGCGACCACTCGGCCCGGCATGTAGGCCGTCACCCGCGATGCCTTCTTCCCCCCGTTGGTTCCTCGTCCTACCTGGGCGAGATGGGTTAGCCGGTCCGTCACCTCCACCGACCGACTGCCGCTGTCTCCTGAGACGTGGTATTCACCGGGTCCCTTGGTGAGAGTCACGACTTCGAACTGCATGCCATCGACAATCAAGCTCGCACGGTTCTGGCCGGTCACCACTCGATCGACCTGGTAGGTCGAGGCGCCCACCGTAACGCGGTAGCCCCCGGGCACTACCTCGATCTGCAGGCTCTCCTGCCGATCACCGCACCGAGCGATCAGCTCCACGTGCCATCTCCTCGAGCCGCAGCTCGGGACGCCTGCCGCCAGGATCGTCGAAGGTCGGGTGAGGCATCCAGACTGGCCCCCATCCTCCCACAGGCTTCATAGTGCATCAGGGCCGCGGCCACGAATGGCAGATCACGCTCGACCCCAAGGCTCGGCATGACGAGGTCACCGGCCTCCAGCTTGCGGTCCAGCATGTCGATATCGAGTCGGCCGGCGCGAAAATCTTCATCTGCCAACAAGGCGAGAAACAGGGGGCGAGTGGTCTGAATCCCTTCGACTCGGAGTTCCCGCAATGCTCGCCCCAACCGACGCATCGCCTGCTCGCGATCCTCTCCCCAGACGATCAACTTTCCCAGCATGGGGTCGTAGTGGATGGAAACCTCGCTGCCCTCCTCGACACCACAATCATTGCGAACTCCTGGCCCCTCCGGCCACCGAAGCACTTGAAGTTTGCCGGGAGAGGGCGCGAAGCCGCGAGCGGGATCCTCGGCGTAGAGCCTCACCTCGATGGCGTGGCCCCGAGGTTCCACCTGATCGAAGGATTCCGGAAGCGGCTTGCCCTGGGCTACTTCGAGTTGGGCCACCACCAGGTCGAGCCCGGTCACCATCTCAGTCACGGGGTGTTCTACCTGTAGTCTTGTGTTGACCTCGAGAAAGAAGAAGTCGCCGTTCCCATCGAGGAGAAACTCAACCGTCCCGGCATTGCTATAACCCACCGCCTGCGCCGCCTTGACCGCCGTCTCTCCCATGCGCCGACGCAGGTCCGCGTCGACAACGGGCGAGGGCGCCTCCTCCACGACTTTTTGATGACGGCGCTGCAGGGAACACTCACGTTCGCCGAGAGAAACCACCTTGCCGAAGTGGTCCCCCATGATCTGAATCTCGATGTGCCGCGGACGATCGAGAAACTTCTCCAGGTAGACGGCGTCATCACCGAAACTGGCGGCCGCCTCCGAACGCGCGGCCCGGAAGGCGCCGGCCAACTCCGATTCCTTCTGTACCCGGCGCATCCC
>JAIOJS010000439.1 GCA_019911795.1 Thermoanaerobaculia bacterium
ATCGCAGGAACCAAGTGGGGAACCAAACGATATCTCTCGATGGAGAGGCTTCAGGAGCAACGAGTAGAAGAGACGGAGGGCATCGCTTGACTAGATTGGACCACCGCTGAAACCAAAGTGCGAAAGATTCTGGACACTACCCCGCCGCGAAGTGGAGCGCAGGCGCCGGCCTACCCTTCAGCTACCAGTTTGCCGGCGCCGGTCCCTGGGATACGTTGACGCCCTTGGGACTCGCGCGGCCAACTACCGGCCATCTTCAGCGTGGTGTGAGCCTTGCCGGGAGATGGGATCTCAAAGCAGAGCAAGAACGTCTCGGGAAAGTCTGCGCTTGTGTACTCTAGAGAGTCCTGAACCCTAGGGAAGACTGATCCCGGCAAAGAGCCGTTCGTTCTCGATCAACCGTCGCAGGTTGGGATCGGCGACGAGGTAGGCGCTTCGCACGCGATCTTCCGAGTCCGGTTCGTTCAGCAACACGCTGACCTGGGCCCGCTTGAAAAGGGCCAACGGATAGGCAGGGTGGTCGACAGCAACTCGGTCGAGCGCCTGGCGAGCCTCCTCGAAACGGCCAAGAGCGAGATAGCAGACGCCAAGGTCGAGAGAAGCTACGAAGGCATCTTGCTGCAAGGATCGAGCGCGCTCGAAGGCCGCCACCGCCTCCTCACTTCTCCCCTTCTCCATCTCCAACCGTCCGACCTGCAACCAACTCACCGCGTTGCCGGGGTTCACCTGCGTCGCGCGATCAAGCAGCGATAGCGCCTCGTCGGTGCGTCCCTCCCGACGCCGAACCTCCGCCAGTCCCTCGAGGGCCGGCGCGCGCTCTGGCTGACTGCGCACCACCGCCTCGAGGAGTGGTCGTGCCTCCTGCCAGCGACCGATTCGGAGGAGGTGGAGCGCGTGGTAGTGCGAGAGATCGAGTGAGGTGGAGTCGATCGCGGCCGCTCGACGAAAGCCCTCGTCCGCTGCCTCGAGGTGACCGGTGACCGAGTGTGCAACCGCCAGACGCAGGGAGACCATGAAGTTCTGAGGATCCGCCGCGAGGAGGCGCTCGAGGATCGGAATCGCCGCACCGTACTCACCCTGTACGAAGAGTTCCGACCCCCGATCGAGGTCGGCAAACAGATGCGCCATGGCACTAGGGTCCGGCGCGTCTCTGCGTTCAGGGGCTCGGCCTCCAGCGCCGGCATAGCCAAGGCTCGCCAGGGTGCGCCGATCCTCCTCACTGAGCGTACCGTCGAGAGCCGACTCCTGCTTGGCGGGTAGCGGATAGTCGGCTATTGCCTTGAGTAGTTCTCGGTTGACTGCGATGTCCCCGTCGAGATTGTGCCGTTCCTCGGGATCCTGCGCCAGATCGTAGACCTCCAGTCCTCTAGCCTTGATCACTTTGATCGAGCCCGCCACTCCCGCCACCTGCGGCTGCCAGCCGTACTGAAGGTGTGGCTTCATCGCCTCGGCCAAGACCACCCCTGCGCCAACCGTCGTGATCGAAGCGTCGAGATCGCCCTCCGCCCAGCTCGACACCAGGTCGAAGAGTGAACGAGTGCTGACCGGTTGTTGCACCAGGGATGGCTCGATACCACTGCCGGCGATCACCAGCGGAACGCGGAGAACCCCCTGATAGAGAAGGTTGCCGTGGAGCATCTCCCCGTGGTCTCCCCTCCCCTCACCATGGTCGCCGACGACGATGATGCGGTGGTCGGCTGGATGGAGACTCTCAAAGGCCGCGACGAGCCGACCTAGTTGATGATCCATCGACGCGATCTCACCGAGGTAGGGATCCTGGGAGTAGTCCGAACGAAATGGCTCGGGAGGATCGTAAGGAGCGTGCGCATCGTAGTAGTGGACCCAAAGCAGTAAGGGGCCCTCGCCAGCCCTCTCGAGATAGGACAAGGCTAGGTCGGTGGTCGCCTCGGCTCCACGCTCAGCGAGCCCCGAACCCAGGTTGTCCTCGTATTCGTCGAAACCTCTGGCCAATCCGAACTGGCGTACCAAGGGGAAACCCGAGACAAAGGCCGCTGTCTGGTAGCCCCGCGCCTGCAACCTCTCAGCGAGGAGTTCGTGCTGCGGCGCCAAGGGCCGCGAGTTTTCGTGCACCCCGTGGTCTCCCGGATAGAGACCGGTGAAGATCGACACGTGAGACGGCAAGGTGATCGGTACGGTGGCATAGGCCTGCGAGTAGCGACGCCCCGCCGCCGCCAGAGCCGCCAGGGCTGGAGTCGCGACCTGGGTCGATTCCGGTTCCACCGAATCCGCCCGCGTCGTGTCGAGGGTCACGAGAAGGATCGACGGTTGATCTGCTGTCGCCGCGCTACCGGGCCGCTCCTCCGAAGTCTGCACCGACGAGGATCCGCCATCTCCCGACGGTCCACAAGCTCCGACATGCACCAACAGCAGCAGGGCAAGGAACCGAAGTCCAGTCGGGCGCAAGGGAGTCGAGATCCACATGGATGAACTTTACCTGCCCTGGCGAAGTCGCGTCTTCATTCCTCGTTCTCAGCTCCACCGCTGTCCAGGAATCGCGCCCGACCGCATGCTAATCTAGCCGCCATGCCTGCCACCGAGAGCGCCATCTCCCTCGCCATTCGTGACCCCCTCGCGGCGGAGATCTACGCCGCCGCCACCGCGATCCTGCCCTGGATGGTGAACATCCGGCGCGATCTCCACCAACACCCGGAACTCGGCCTCGATGAGCACCGTACCAGTGCCCGAATCCAGGCGTTGCTCGACGAGATCGACATCGACTACGTCGCCGGAATGGCCCAAACCGGTGTCGTCGCCACCCTACCCGGCCCCGCTGACGGGCGCGCCGTAGCCCTGCGCGGAGATATCGACGCCCTCCCCTTGCAGGATGGCAAGGATGTCTCCTATCGGTCCCAGATTGCTGGTCGGATGCACGCCTGTGGCCACGATGTCCACACCACGATCCTCCTCGGAGCAGGACGGCTACTCAAGGAGCTTCGTCACCCCCTTTCCGGTACCGTCAAGCTGCTCTTCCAGCCGGCCGAAGAGACCGTGGGTGGGGCGAAGATGTTGGTCGAGGAGGGCGCCCTCGACGATCCTCCGGTTGATGCCATCTTCGGCCTTCACGTCGATGCCGGTATCGAGGTCGGCGGGGTTGGCCTCCGCTACGGCCAGCGCAACGCCTCCTCCGACAATCTGGCGATCACCATCCACGGACGTTCCTGCCACGGGGCCTACCCCTCCGGTGGCGTGGACGCTATCGTCGCCGCCGCTCAGGTGATCTCGGCCCTGCAGACGGTGGTGAGCCGCAATGTCGATGCCCGCCATGCGGCTGTCGTCACCATCGGCACCATCGCCGGCGGCACGCAGCGCAATATCGTCTGCAACCGAGTCGAGTTGGTCGGGACCGTACGATGCCTGGATCAGCGCACTCGAGAGATCACCCTGGGGCGAGTTCGTGAGGTAGCAGAGGGAGTCGCAGCGGGACTCGGGGCACGCGCCGAGGTGGTCATCGATCCCAGCTACGATCCACTGGTCAATGACGACGTCACCGTCGATGTCGTCCGCGGTACCGCGACGAGACTCCTCGGCGAGGAGGGAATCTTTATCGTGCCGCGCGCCAACATGGGAGTCGAGGACTTCGCCTTCTACCTCAGCAAAGCCCCAGGTGCCTTCTACTCCCTCGGTGTTCGCAACGAGGAACGGGGCATCGTCCATCCGGTCCACAACGAACTGTTCGACGTCGACGAGCGCTGTCTCGCCATCGGCGCCGCCCTCCAGGCTCTGAACGCCTTGGCGATCCTCGAGGGCCCCGGCTCCAAGTGATCCATCGGTTGCTTGCGGTTCGCCCAGACCTCCCCGTCCGCTGCTGCTTCCGGAGTCGCGCTCGACATGCTCAATAAGATCTGGGCGAGCTTCTTCGTCATCGCCTTTGTCTCGGCCCTGGGCCAATCGCTGATCGTCGGCGACCACAGCTTCTGGGCCGCCATCGTCACCTCGACGTTCGACATGGCGAAGACCGGCTTCGAGATCTCCATAGGACTGACCGGCGTCATGTGCCTCTGGCTCGGGATCATGCGCCTCGGTGAGAAGGGAGGCGCCGTCGACTGGCTGGCCCGCGCCTTCCGTCCCCTGATGACTCGGCTTTTTCCCAGCATTCCTGCCGACCATCCGGCGATGGGATCGATCGTCATGAACATGGCGGCGAACATGCTCGGGCTCGACAACGCCGCCACCCCTCTGGGCCTCAAGGCGATGAAGGAGCTGCAAAGCCTCAATCCCGAGAAGGACCGCGCCACCAACGACCAGATCCTCTTCCTGGTAATCAACACCTCGGCGGTGACCCTGATCCCGGTGACCATTTTCGTTTATCGCGCCCAACTCGGCGCCGCCGACCCCACCGATGTCTTCATCCCACTCCTCATCGCCACCTTCTGCTCGACCATGGTCGGTCTTGTCGTGACCTCGCTGGTTCAGGGCATCAAGCTGTGGGATCCCGTCGTGCTCGCCTACCTCGGTGGCATGACCGCCTTGGTCGGAGGGATCATCCTCTACTTCTCCAGTCTCGACCGCGAGGTCATGGAACAGCAGTCCTCCGTGATCTCCAACGTCATCATCTTCGGAGTGATCATCTTCTTCCTCGGTCTCGCCATGTTCCGTCGCCTACCGGTCTATGAAGTCTTCGTCGAAGGCGCCAAGGACGGCTTCCAGGTGGCGATCTCGATCATCCCTTTCCTCATCGCGATGTTGGTGGCGATCGGCGTCCTGCGGGCTAGCGGCAGTCTCGACCTCGCCCTCGACGGCATCCGCTGGAGCGCGGGAAGACTGGGCCTCGACACCCGCTGGGTCGAAGGACTGCCGACCGCGTTGATGCGCCCCCTTTCGGGCAGCGGAGCGCGCGGCATGATGCTCGAAGCGATGACCGCCCACGGTGCCGACTCCTTCACCGGACGGCTCGTGAGCATCATCCAGGGGAGTACCGAGACGACCTTCTACGTCCTCGCCGTCTACTTCGGCTCGGTAGGTATCCGCCGCACGCGACACGCCGTCGCCTGTGGGTTGGCCGCTGACCTTGCCGGTATCGTCGCCGCGATCCTCGTGACCTACATGTTTTTCGGATGACTCTTCGGATGATTCTTCGGATGAGCAGCCTCTTCAGATGAGACCCACCGAGGCAATCATCGACCTCGCGGCCCTGCGATCCAACCTGGAGGTAGCCCGCCGTCTGGCTCCAACCTCCCGGATCCTAGCGGTGGTCAAGGCCAATGCCTACGGGCATGGTGCTGAGCGGGTTTCGGCCGCCCTGACCGAATACGTCGACGCCTTCGGAGTGGCAACGATCACCGAGGCACTGGCCCTGCGGGTCTCCGGAATCGAGCGACCAATTCTGCTCCTCGAGGGATTCTTCGAGGCCGCCGAGATCCCCGACATCGTCCAACACCGTCTGGATATCGTGATCGGCAACGAGGAACAGCTCCACGCCTTCCTGGCGGCGGACCTCCACCGCCCGCTTCGGGTCTGGCTCAAGGTTGACACCGGGATGCATCGCTTGGGCTTTTGTCCCGAGAAGTTCGACGTCGCCTATTCCCGCCTAAAGGCCTCGGATGCTGTTGCCGACATCATCGTCATGAGCCACTTCGCAGAGGCCGACCGCACCGAGGGTCTGGGAACGCCGACCCAACTCGCGCTCTTCGAAAGCAAGACCGCCCACCTCAACGCTCCGGCAAGCCTGGCCAACTCCGCCGCGGTTCTCGCCTGGCCGAGTACCCACCGCGACTGGATTCGTCCCGGTTTGATGCTCTACGGACTATCGCCACTCGATCGCCTGACCTCCGAAGCCGACACCTTGCGACCGGTCATGACCCTAAGGTCGTCGCTGTCGCTGGTGCGCACCGTCGAGGCCGGCGAGGCGATCGGCTATGGCGGACGATCGGTCTGTGCCGAGCGAACCCGCGTCGGCGTGGTCCCCCTCGGATACGCCGACGGCTATCCGCGAGAGGCCCCGGACGGCACCCCAGTCCTCGTGGCGGGGCGTCCCTCGCGGGTCCTCGGTCAGGTCTCGATGGACATGATCACCGTCGATCTCGAAAACATCCCAGAGGCCCAAGTCGGAACCCCGGTCGAACTCTGGGGCGCGGAACTCTCCGCGACCGACGTGGCGGAAATCGTGGGTACCATCAACTACACGCTGATCACCGGAGTGTCGGCGCGGGTACCACGACGATACGTCTAGCCTGGACTGCAATCACGCAGTCTCCAGACGATGCAAGACGAGCGGGGCTCTCTCCCCTCGCGAGGGCCAGGGGGTTGGACTCAGGCACGAGATCAGGCGCTACGAGATATCCAGAACCTGAGCCCCGATCTCTGTCTCGAAGATCGACGCGATCGTCTGCCGTCGGTTGATGACGGTGGCAACATCTCCATCGACCAGCACTTCGGCCGGACGACCGTGGTCGTTGTAGTTGGAGACCATCGACATGCCATAGGCGCCGGCTGAGAACATCACCATCAGATCACCCTGAGAGACCGGGGGCAGGGGGCGATCACGAGCGAGGAAATCCCCGGTCTCGCAGATCGGTCCCACCAGATCGCAGATCTCGAGGCCGGGAAGGCCTGGATCCTCTTGCCAAACGGGCGGCTCACCGTCCCACTTCTCAGGCCACACGAAATGAAAGGCCTTGTACAGGGCGGGACGCATCATGGTGTGCATCCCGGCATCGCCGATGATGAACGTCTTGGCCTTGCCCCGCTTGATGTGCTCGATCCGCGTCAGCAGGATCCCCGAATTGGCCAGGATGGACCGGCCCGGCTCGAGACAGACGCGCAGGCCGTTCGCCACCCGGTCGGCGAGAAGGGGAACGATCGCCGCGCCGTAGTCCTCCAGCGGAGGCACTTCACCCTCGCGGTAGGGGACGGGCCAGCCGCCGCCTAGGTCCAGGACCTCGACATGATGCCCCCTCTCGGTCAGGTCGTCGACCAGGGTGAGGACGACCTCAATCGCCTCGACATACGGCTCGACCTTGGGAACCGGCGATCCGATATGGACGTGAAGCCCCACCAACTCGACCCCTGGGTTCCCCTTCCAGCGGTCGAAGAGTTCCACGATGTCGTCTGCGTCGATGCCGAACTTGTTCTCCTTCTTGCCGGTGGTCGTGTACTCGTGGGTATGGGGATCGACGTTGGGATTGACCCGCACACACCCCTTCGCCCGAATACCCAACTCAGCGCCGAGTCGCGCGATGCTCGCGAGTTCGCTCTCTGACTCCACGTTGAAGAGTCCTACCGGCCCCCGTTCCTTCGGATCGACGCCGCCGAGAATTGCCGGCGTCTCGAGGAGTGGACTGAACCGCCCCGTCAGCGCCGCCCGAATCTCGGCGTCGCTCTTGCCGACGC
>JAIOJS010000440.1 GCA_019911795.1 Thermoanaerobaculia bacterium
GAGGTGATCCACGACGTGGGCAGCCCGACCGGAGCGCACATCCACGAGGGTCCGCACGGCACCAACGGGCCCGTGATCTTCGACCTCGGCGACTCCACCAGTCCGATCTCGGTCGAGGGCTTCTCGCTGAGCGCTCCCCAGATCGAGGTCCTCTACCACGGAGGGCTGTACGTGAATATCCATTCGACGGCCTTTCCGAATGGTGAGATCCGCGATCAGCTGATGGCGGCGAATCTCATCTTTGTCGATGGATTCGAGTCAGGCGACCTTTCGTACTGGCAGTAGTGGTCGAGGCCCTGCCACCCTGACGCGGTCCTCGATACCGACGCCCAAGGGACATCCTGCCCATCTCGGCGACCCATTCGGTGCCTGGCGCCCTTCGACCTTTCCTTTCGACCCTTGACCGGGTACAGCTCTCTGCCGCGAGCGAAGATGCCGATATCAGACGGTTGAGCTGCGGCGCCTATTCCGATGAATCCGACCGTCCATTCCGATCCAATCTGACCGTTTCCGGTGGAAACCACGTTGGTAAGTAGACCCACGGCACTAGAGAGAGGTTCCAGAGAGTGAGCACCTCGAACTGCAGTAGAGTCGAGCGCTACCGGAGAACAACCCGGAAAGCGCTAGGAGTCAAATGAGTACGGACACGTTCGAGTTGTTTGGCGTCGAGACCGATGCTCTGGCGGAGCATGGGTGGGTTGTAGTCCCGGATTTTCTCGCTCCGTCCTCTCTGGATTCCCTACGCGAGGAGGCGCGCAGGCTATGGAGCGAGGGCCAATTCTCTAGCGCCGAAGTAGGTCAAGGAAAGTCGCTGCAGGTCCGACCGGAGATCCGAGGCGACCTAACCTGCTGGATCGAACCAACTTCCGCATCGCCAGGGATCGCGACCTACTTCGCCGCGGTCGAAGAACTGCGACAGGCGGTCAACCGTCGCCTCTTTCTTGGCTGCTTCGACTTCGAAGCCCACCTGGCCGTCTATCCTCCAGGTGCGTTCTACCACAAGCATCTCGACCGCATCCCCTCGGTGGCGCATCGCCTAGTCAGTGTGATCCTCTATCTCGAACCGGATTGGCGTGGCGAAGACGGTGGTCAATTGCGTCTCTATCTCGGCGAAGGTGGGGTGGGACCCACTCACGATGTACTCCCGGCGGCCGGCTCCTTGGTGGCGTTTCTGGCTGGTCAAGTTCATCACGAAGTGCTGCCCACGAACCGTAGCCGATGGAGTATCACCGGTTGGTTGCGTGCCCGCACCTAGGTCGATGTGGAAATCTGACGAGCCATGACCCACGTAGGTGCCACGAATTCTCGAAAGGCCATTGTCCCCAACCCTGCGGAGCTGAAGAGAGACCCGAGAAAGAGGCCTCAACCGCGTGGTTGGTTTCGGAGAAACGCTAGCCTGAAAAAGCGCCCGACTTGGTCTGCCAGAATGTACCTGGCACCGAGATGGCCGAGATGTGGCCGAGATGTGCCGCCCTTGGTAGAGATGTCAGCGCGGTCTCCGAGAAGCCAAATTGGAACTCCGTTGGTCTCTGGAACCAGATCAGCGGTCGGTTCGGACTCGAACTCTCTTCAAATCGGGTGGGGTGTCCCTTGGGAGCCGGGAGGAGACACCAGCTCTCCGAGAGCGCCAAGACTCATCGGCCATAGCATCTCGACGGCCGAACCGTAGCAGGGCAGCGCCCGACTCCGCGCAGTTCACTCCAGTTTTTGTAGTAGCCACCGCCGGAAGACGGTTGGTACTGTCCTTTCATGAACTCACTCGATGCCCAACCCGGGGTTCCAGATCGTTTCGGATGGCTCGCCTTCGCAGACAAATGGCTGACCGGCCGCTCGAGGCGCCTTGGCGGCACCGCTCTGGCCACCCTCCTCCCCTTCCTCACTACGACGGCAGGACATCCCCAAGACCTTCCCGTCCCTCGCAATGCCACGTGGCAACCCAACGGCCCGACGGATCCTACTCAGGAAGTCGAGCACGAGGGGACACCACTGGAGGGTGGGGGTTCGTCGCTGGTCATCCCCGCAGCGCAGTTCGCAGACGACGGCGGCCTCCCAAACTCTGCGAACTTCGAGTTCGTGACGGGGAGGCTCGCAGGGACGCAGCTCGGCTATGGCTGTGTGATGGCGCCGGTCTATCTGCCCAACGAGGTGACAGTAGAGGGTCTGGTGGCCACCGTCATCGATGTCGATACCCAGAACAACATCGAAGTGTCGCTGCGGAAGGTCGATAGCTTCAGCGGGGAAACAGCCCTCATGGCATCGGCCATCTCCAATGGCAGCCCGGGCCTCACAACGATTGGGGACACCACGATCAATGACCCATCGGTTGTCCACCCTGACGACGCCCTCTACGTGGAAACCTGCCTGCCTTCGTCCGACATCAGCATTCTATCGGTCCGCATCGACTACATCGCTTCCGCAGCGCCTCCGGCTCGAGACGACAACGTCGTCCCAAACCCGATGGCTGCCCGGCCAATCGAACTGACTAGGCTGGCCGGCGGTGCTGTCTCCGTAGTTCCGGCGGCCGCGTTCACTTCGGACGGAATCGAGCCACAGTCCCAGCTTTTCGGCCAGACGGCGGGCCTCATGAGTGGGAACAACAGCGGCCTGGGATGCGTCAAGGCCAGAGTCCACGTTCGGGATCGCTTCGACATCAGCCACTTCAGCGTCAGCGTGGTCGACGACAATCCCAAGAGCGACCTCTTCTTCAATCTCTATCGTGTCGACAACTTCCACAGTGGATCGCAGGTCCTCGCGTCCGTAGTGAGTTCCGGAAGTTCGGAAGATCTTCAGGTCCTCAGTGACTCGACGATCCTGAACCCAACGATTGACCAACTGAACTACTCCTATTACATCGCGGGCTGTTTCCAAGGCCCATTTCTCAGCATTCTCAGTGCCCGGGTGTTCTACGAAATCCTGTTCGAAGACGGGTTCGAAAGCGGGGATCTAGCCGGCTGGGACTCGGCAAGTGGAGGTTCTTTCTCGATGCGAGACCCCGGAGACGCCAGCGTTTTGGGTGCGACGAAGGTCTCCGTGATCTCGACCGCGGACTTCAGGGACGATGGCCTCAATCCGGACTCCTCATTCTTCTCGTTCCTGACCGGAACGCTTCAGGGAACAGCGGAATCCGATGGCTGTTCGATGGCGCCGGTCTATCTACCAGATGGAGTCACCGTCACCAAGGCATCCGCCACCCTCGTCGACAACGATTCAAACTTCAATGCGATCGTCCGCCTCCGCAAAATCAATGCTTCCACCGGCGATGGCGTCACCATGGCGACAATAACCACAAGCGGAACCCCCGGTCTCCTTACCTCCACCAGGTTCGACATTACCGATCCCTCTGTCTCCCTGCCGGATGACGTGCTGTATCTGACCTCTTGTGTGCTTTCGCCGAACGTAAAGATCGTCTCAGCTCGCGTCTTCTTTGAGGTCGACAGACAGCCCCGCCTCAGTTTCGCACGGGATTCCGTACTTCCGTACTCCCCAGCACGATGATCCCGCGGATCAGGGTGTTGAGCTCCTCAGAGGGTCAGAGAAGGAATCGGTTCGCATCGCTCGCGAGGCCGTTTCGTAGAGCGGGGAGAGGCCTCACCCTAGCCCGCGCTAGACAGCCTGAAAAAGCGCCCGACTTGGTCAACGTCCTCATCCACGGGGACCGACAGCTCCATCGGAACTACAGTTCGGAACGCTTGACCACTCGGTGGATTCCGCTACGACGTCCTACCTTCTCCTCGAGGTGGGCCTTTCGTCGGGACAGAAGGTTCTGTTCCATCTCTATCTGGGTGTGCAGAAGCAGTAGTTCCAGTCTCTGACTCGACTCCATCACGCGATCCGTACCGCCATCATCTCCGTAGAACACAGCTTGTACCTGCCGGCCGATGGTCATCGGAATGATCAGAATCTGATTCGGTTGCGGGTCGCCCAAGGCGGCGAGGATGGCGTCGTTCTCCCGAATCTCGGGTGGAACACCGCAGTAGATCTCGTTGCGCTCCGCGATGCGGGCGATGAAGGAGTTGCCCGACAGGGGTAGTGAGAGGGTCGACAGCCGCCGAGGTTCCTTGACTCCGAAGTGTGCCCGTGTCTTGAGAAGACCTTGGTGGGCGGTGAACAGAATACCCCGCTCCACGGTCCCACAGCCGACGCTGACGATTTCGGACAGCAGCTCACCGGTGAGTTCCGGAGGTTGTACCTCATTGAGCATTCGGCCCAGGGATGCACTGGTCGCACCGGCACCTATCGGGTCGCCATCGAACAGGGCTCCGGCCCTGGTGTCGAGGAGCAGGCGGTCGGTGGTAATGCCCTCGGGCACCAAGAAATCCTCCACATCGACCTCGATCTCGCCATGGCTCGATATCTCGACTCCCTCGAACTTGAAGAACCCGCGTTCCCAGCTGATGAGTTCGCTGATGATCTGTTCGATCTGCCAGGTCACCGCCTCCCGGAGGACCTTCTCGTCGATCGCCCCTATACCGATGAGAACACTGCCGAGGCGCACCTCACGACTGGCTTCATGCTGCAGGGCCAGGGCTTTTCGCAGAACGTCGCTCGTCACCAGACCACGCGCCACCAGAATGCTGCCCAGAGTATCCCGCACCGAGGACGAGACCGCATAGATGATGCGCCCCTCCCGTACCACCAGAAGACCCTGACGATCTGATCGGGTCAGGCTTAGTTTGCCGCTTGCCTTGAGGCTCGAAAGAAGCTGCAACACTTCGGGCAGCGTGACCTCTTCGAGAAGCCCGGTAAGACTCATTACTGTTTTCCTTCACGTCATGTTCGGTCGTAGCGAAATGCATGGTAACTGATGGGGAACACGCGGCGCCATGTCGGTGCCCTGTCAGTCTTGACGGGGAGCATCAGGCGTCTCCTCGACCCCGGGGAGAGGTCTCACCCCCCTGCCTCGCTTCCGAATGGCACCTGGGGTTAGCCGCGGCGAACCGGGTTGGCAGGACAACTGGGCACTCTCCGGTGCAACGACCGACAGTGCACTGGCATCTGGGCAGGACACCGGCGTCGCCGCTGGCGCTCTCGAGCGCGACGTTTCCCATGTCGTGATCCGCCTCGGCGGCAATGACTTCTTACCCTGGGCCGGAGCCTACGACGAGATCTACTTCGAGGTCTGGGATCAGCCAACGATCGACCTCTGGATCGCCGGGCGGATAGACAACCTACGCACGATGCTCGAGGTCATCGTTCCGACGGGTGTCGGCGTCGTTCTGCTCGACGTTATCGACTACTCGATCATGCCCGCGTTGAATCAGGGGAGCTATGGCGATCCACTGCGCCGTGAGTTGGTAGCGACCGCAGTCGGCCAGTTTAGCGATGCGGTTCGCGATCTGGCTGACGAATACGATCTGGTGTTCCTTGACACCTTCGCGCTTGGGCGAGCCATCTTCGGCACCAACCTGACTCCACGCCCGACTCTGTTGGTGGGCAACGTTCCCGTCGACTTGACCGACACCGACACGTCTACCGGCGAGGATCCGACCGCCGCATTCGTCCACGATGGGATCCACCCCAATACGGTCCTTCAAGGGATCTGGGCGAACGCGGTCGCCGCCGCCCTCAACTTGGGCTACGCCACTGGGATCGCTCCTCTGTCGGAAGAGGAGATCCTCGCTGCGGCAGGTCGCCTATGGCGGCAGTGACACATTGAACGGAGAGATTGGGCCGCTGGCCACCTTTGCCACCGACTTCGGCCCACAGATCTTTGTGGATGGCTTCGAGACCGGCAATACCAGCGCCTGGACCGCAGTGGCCCCGTAGACGGCCCGGCAGAGACGTTGGCTCCGGCCGGGGGCTTCTTGAAGAGGCGTTCTCGGGAAACGAAAGATACGGAGCTAATCAGGGCGGGGTGGCATTCCCCCGCCCTGCGTTTCGAGCAGCTAGACTGGCCTCGAGCGGAGGAGACGCCAAGATGCAATACAAGACAGGGATCGTTCTTTCCGGTGGCGGTGCGCGCGGCATCGCTCATATCGGCGTTCTGAAGGGACTCCGCGAACTTGGTGTCGAGGTCGACTGCGTCAGCGGAACCAGTTCGGGGGCGATCGTCGGCGCCTTTTACGCGGCCGGCTACTCGGCCGAGGAAACTCTGGAGTTCTTTCGCACCGAGAGCCCCTTTCGCCTGGCCAACTTCGCACTGGGAAAACCAGGGTTCATCGACACCGAGAAGGTCCTGGAGAGTTTCTACCGCTACTTCCCAAGAGACTCCTTTGAAGCCCTCGAGCGTCGGCTGTTCTTGACGGCTACCGACATAGCCGAGGGCCGCTTGGAGATTTTCACATCGGGCCCCTTGGTGAAGCCGATTCTCGCGTCGTCCTCTCTTCCCCTGGTCTTCACACCAACCCAGATCGGTGACCGCTGGTTCTGTGACGGCGGCATAATCAACAACTTTCCGGTCGAGCCACTCGCCTCCCTATGCGATGTAATTCTAGGGGTTTACGTGAGCCCTCTGCTGGCCATCGACGCATCTGAGCTGAAGAGTTCACTCGACGTCACCCAGCGCGCCTTCGAGGTCGGGATGCATAGCGTGTCCCGCCCCAAGTTTCACCGGTGCGATGTGCTGATCTGCCCACCCGAACTCGGTCAGTACAGGATCTTCGAGACCAAGGACCTCGATGAGATCTGCGACATCGGCTATCGAGCGGTCCTCAGTCGAGCGGACGAGATTCAGGAGGTCTCGAGGGCAGCCGGCGGCGAGCCGACCTCTCGATGAAGCGAGACCTCGAGGAGGTCAGCAGAGTCTCGCTAGTCTGGCAGCGGCACGTCCAACTCGATCGCCGCCAACTGTTCGGGGGCGCTACCGAGGAATCGAGTGGGTCATGTGGGTCTCCTTGCAGTGGGTTATCGATGGTCCCATCCTCGATTCCCTGACCAGCTTCTGACCTGTAAGACTGCTGAGGCGTTTCTCCGAGAGTTGTGAGAGATCGCGGGAGCACCGTCGCCACACGTTCCTCCAGATTACGGCTGCCGTGAGGATCAACCACGTACCGAGGGATACCTCTACCGCTCGCCGGAGGAGGCTCGCCAGTCTCTGCCTCCGCGCGGACTCCTGGCCCCTATTCGCCGACACGCATCGGTTCGAGACACTCGATCATCGCCTGAGCAGCGGCAGCGGTCCTATCGGTATCCGATCCAAACTGTTCTTCCATCACCTTGATACCTGCCTCGAGCATCGGCAGCGCATCCGTGCAAGCACCACGCCTCGCCCAGTGGGTGGCCAGCAACAGCTCGCACTCCGCGATCTGCCAGGGAGCTGCGCCAAGTTCCCGTCGGATCTCGATCGCCTCGCGCACGAGATCCTCCGAAGCGGGTGTGCCGTTGAAGCCCAGCATCGATCGACCCTGGTTGAACAAGGCGATGCTCACCCAGTAGTGCCGCTCACCGAGCGTGCTTCGGTAGATAGCAACCGCCCGGGAGAAGAACTCGGCGGCCTCTGCATCGCGCCCTTCGGAGTGAAGCAGGCTCCCCAGATTGTTGAGGGTGGTCCCGACGCTCGAATGCGCTTCACCATGAACGCCGATCTGGCCGGCGAGGGCCTCACGATAGAGCGTTTCGGATCGCTCGAGGCTTCCCATCTGTTGGTACAGGTTGGCGAGGTTGGTGGTGAGTTCTAGGCGCAGAGGATGCTCAGCGGCAAGGTGGCGCTCCGCGATGCTCTGCGCCTCGAGCAGGTAGCGCTCAGCCTCGTCGTAGAGTTTGGAGGAGCGTAGCCAGCGCCCGAGGACGATCAACGGGGTGATGAGACTAGGATGATCGGCGCCGACCAGTCGCCTTAGCCCCACGACCGTGTCCCGAAGAGGCGCCTCCGCCTCGGCCATCCGATTCTGGTTCATCAGGTAAGTACCATAGCTCCGCAGCGTGGCGATCCGGTCCAGGCCACTCGACTCGACATCGCCGTCGTAGATCTGGAGCGCTCGCTGATAGAGAGTGTCCGCCTCGTCGTAGCAACCGATTTCGTCGCAGAGTCGCGCGATCTCGGTCATCGCCTCGGCCACTCCAGTTTGGTCGGCGGTCGGGCTCTCGGTGCGAAGCCGGAGCGCTTCGCGTAGCAGACGTTCGGCTTCGCCGTGTTGGTCTCGATCTCTCAGCAGGGCTCCCAATGCCAGCGAGGCGGTGGCCACGAGACCCGACGTCAGAGGTTCCACCGACTCCGCCCCCGCAAGGCTCTGCCGCAAGTGTTCTTCCGCCGAGTCGAGTTCACCGATGGACCGATAGGCCTGCCCCACCGCCAGGTGCATCTCTGCCGCGGCTCCGGGCAGGTCGATCAACTCCACATCGATGCGCGAAGCTGCATCGTCGAGAACCTGGCGAAGTATCGACAGATCACGACCTCGCGCGTAAGCAGGATCGACGGAGGTCAGCACCGAGGTCAGGAAGTTGTTCAAGGTGACGGCAGTAGCCCGCTGTTCCTCACTCTCCCGGTTGGCCTTGTCGGCGCGGAGAAACATGATCGTACTGACCCCAGTGGCCGAGAGGAGCCCGAGAAAGAGGAGCGCTCCAGCCGCTACCCACTGCGCGTGCCGCCGAGCCAGCTTGCTGACGCGATAGGTGAGAGAATCCGGTCGCGCTAGAACCGGACGCCCCTCCAGGTAACGCCTTAGATCATCGCTGATCTGCTCTACTGACGAGAAGCGTCGTTCCGGCTCCTTCCGCAGAGCTTTCAACACGATGTGGGAGAGATCACCCCGCAGTTCTCTCCTCAGTCTCGATGGGTCACACCCTCGCTGCTTCGCGATGGCAGCGATCTCCGTGGTGATCGGCGACAAGCGGTGCTCTGGCCGAATGGGGACTGTCTCCGCTACGAGCCGCCACGTCTCGGCGGGTCCAGCTCCCTGAATCGCTTCGCGGGGGATAGGCAGTTGGCCGGTGAGCAGCTCATAGAGCACGACACCGAGCGAGTAGACATCGGCGCGGGTGTCGATGGAACGACTACCACCTCTCATCTGCTCCGGACTCATGTAGTCCGGTGTGCCAACTACCTCACCCACCGCAGTGAGATCCGACCTGGTCCCGATCTCGTCGAGGAGCTTGGCGATACCAAAGTCGATGACCTTCACATGTGGACGCCCCTCGTACTCCGTGACCAGGAGGTTCGCCGGTTTGAGATCCCGATGCAGGACACCTTTCTGATGAGCGTGCTGTACCGCTCCGCAAACCTGCAAAAAGAGCCCGATTCGATCGCGAATCGGAAGGGACTGGGCGTCACAGTAGCGCAGGATCGGAACACCTTCCACCAGTTCCATGACGAGGAAGGGGTGGTCGCCGCGGGTACCGGCATCGAAGATGGTCGCGATTGCAGGGTGATCCAAGCGGGCCAGGCTGTCGCGTTCCGAATCGAAGCGACTCAATGCGCGAGGCCCCTGGAAGCCCCAGCGCATGATCTTGAGTGCGACACGACGTTGTAGAGGAGCCTGCTGCTCGGCTTCGTAGACGATCCCCATTCCCCCGGCTCCCAACTCGCGCAGGATTTGGTACGGTCCAACGGTCTCCCCGGGCTCGATCCCTAGAGTCCTGTCGTCGACTAGTAGGTGGTGCAGCGGACCGGCCATCGAGGGAAAGGCGGACCCGTCGCGATCCCGTTCGAGAAGGGCGGCAAGTTGATCAGCCAGGACGGGGCGAGACTCCCGCAACCGAGCCAGCGTTTCCGCCTGCCGCTCCGGGGTCTCGTTCAGGAGGTTGTGGAAAAGGCCCTCGAGCTCACGGAACTGCTGTCTCTCCGACTCCATGGATATCGACTTTCTATCCCTGAGGCTCGTGGTGTCAACCTGGATTGACAACCAAGTACTAGCTTGGCAACCCCAAATACTAGGCTTTCAACCCAAGGCGCTCAGCGAGCCAAGAACGTGAGAAGCGCCAATCCCGCACCACCGTCGGTTCAGAAACCTCGAGTAAGCGAGCCACTTCAGGGACCCCCATTCCCCAGATCACCCGCAACCGAACCACGTTCGCCTTTCTATGATCGAGGGCTTCTAGCCGATCGAGGACTTCTCGGAATGCCAGGATGTCTGGTAACGGTGCCTCCCCTCTCTTCTCGTCGAGCAGGCTCAATGTCACCCGCACCCACTCACCTCCGCGCTTCTCCGCAAAGCGTCGTCGCTCGTAATCGATCAGCGTATCGAGCATTACCTTGCTCGCGAAGGCGAGGAAGTGTTGCCTTCCCTCGAACCCGGTGGGTTTCTCGAGCAGCTTCAGAAAGGTCTCGTTGACCAGAGCGCTCGGCTCGAGGGTGGGGCTGCCCGACCGGTTCCTATACTGCCGCCGCAAGCGATTGGCGGCCAGCCTCTCAAGGTCGGCGTAGGCCCAGCTGCTCACTCGGGCAAAGGCCTCTTCGTCTCCGTCGGCCGCTAGACGGAGCCAGCGCGTGACATCGAGTGCTTCGCGTGAGCGCGCGTTAGCGTCTGAGATTGGTGTCTCCTCTTTTCGAACGCAAGCCTAGCACTCCGGGTCCGAGGGCTCCGAACTCCGGCACGGGCTCACAACCGTCACCTTCCACCGTCAAACGGAGTCACCGGACGAGGGTCGCTTCCAGAATGGTTGATCGCGATTGCGACCGGAATACGGAGTACTCGATGACGGCCCAATTTCCTGGTGCCCTCGTTCTGGAGAGACCATGCGATACACCTTGTCCTTAGCCTCGATAGCCTCAACCTCGATTGCTCGAGAAGCAGAAACCACCCGACTGACCAGGCTCCTCACCGGCGTGGTCTTCGCGGTCGTCCTGGCCACGACCGGGACGCCGGCCAGTGCGCACGATGTCGCCTTTGACCGCGAAGGCACGGAACAGCGAGTGATCACCCAACCGGAGCCCGGCCAAGTGACGGAAGCGGATCTCGAAATGTTCAAGGACGCCCAGGTCCTGGCCGGTAACGTTGTCGAGTACGAGCTGTTTGTCGCCAACAACGGCCCCGATGTGGCGCAGGGAACCACCGTGGTCGACGATCTGCCGGCTTGCATGGCTCTGATGTCGGACAGTTGCGGAGGCACGAACCTACCGCCTTGGACCTGGGAGATCGGAGATCTGCCGGCCGATGATGAGGCCAGTTGCATCCTGACGCTGGATGGCTCTGGGTGCTCCGGACTGATTGTCAACACAGCCACCGTTAGTAGCCTGGCGATCGATCCCTCGCCGGGTGACGAGACCGACACCGCGGAGGTCCTCCTCGAAGGGTCCGGCGCCACGGACATCCCCACCGTACCCGCTTCCGGGCTAGTCCTCCTCATCGCCATCCTGACGGTTGTCGCCACGACCCGACTCAGGACGCGAGTCCATCGATGACGACGTCCAGGAAAGCAGGAAGGCAGGCGCTCCTCGCCCCCGCACTCCTAGCCCTAGCTCTCATCGTAGGGCCAGCCGTGGGTGCGAGGACGACCGACCACCACCAGGCCGATGGGATCGAAGAAGACCAGCGAGGGGATCTCGGTACCTTCGACGAGGTGCCTTCCCCCTCTTTCGAGCCCAACCCCCTAGGCGGGACCGTTCGCCGAGTAGACCTCATTGTGCAGGAGGGAGACCTGCTCCCGGATGAGGACTTTGCCATTGGAACCCTCTACTATCCTCGGACCAACAGCAACGGAGTCCTGGGCTTTGTTGGCCTCTATGAGGCCGCGGCCGGCAACGATGCCTTCGTATGGTGGAACGATCGCATCGTCTGGCGCAACTCGGATGCTGCGGGTGTCTCCCTCACCAACATCGAGCCATCGATGGGACTCTCCGACTCGGGTCAGTACATCTACAGCGTGTATGTCGATGGCGACGATGCGGTTTGGTCGCGGACGGGACTCGTGACGAAGGCCGGACAGCAAGCCCCACGTCTTCCAACGGGAGTCCTTTCGACGTTTCACAGTCGACCCAGCATGCTGCCCAACGGTGATGCGTACTGGGTGGCGGGGTTCAACGAGAGCGGCGGTTCCTCGACCGAGGGTCGAGTGCTCTACCTCAAGCGGGCTTCCCCTCCCGGCACCTTCGTCGTCTTGCGTTCCGACCAGCTGATCGGCGGCTTGCCCATCGATCGGCCGAACGGGGTTGGCTACGACTACGCCATCTCCCAGGACGGTAGCCATCACATTCATGAGCTGATACTGCGAACCGATGACCCCTCGAATGACGCCCATGTCGTCGTTGACGCATTGCCGGTCGCCCGAGAATCTGACCCTACCGGCGACGGCGACTCATGGGCCACCTTCGGGCTCGAAGCGATCAACAACCAGGGCGACTACCTGGTCTCCGGCACCACCGATGCTCCCAGTTCCCAGGACCACATCCTCGTCTACAACGGTTCCGTGGTGGTTCGCGAAGGCCAGCAATTGGGCGGAATAACCTTAAACGCCGACTCCTTCGTTGATGGGCTGGCCCTCAACAATCTCGGTGAGGCGGTCGTCCTTTGGAGATCCCCAGGGAAGGAACTGCTCTACCACTCGTGCTCGGCCTCGAACTTGGCGGGGGCGAAGATCTTGGCTCGCACCGGCGACCCATTGGATTTCGACGGCGATGGCGTCGAGGATGCCACTCTCACCGATTTCGTAGCGAATACAGTCCTCGGGCAGGGCCTTGCGCTAACCGATCTAGGTCGCGTTTACGTCGCGGCAAGAGTTGCCTACGGTGGCCCCTCTGTGGACGCCATGCTTGGCTTCCATCTTCCGGGCTGCCTCTTCTCGGATGGATTCGAGTCCGGCAACCTGGGCGCCTGGGGGGATAGACCCTAGCCGATGAGTCCAGTCGAGACCCCGACCAAACAGCTCGTCGAACAGCTCGTCTCGCCCGGCCCGCGGGAGACTCGCCAGGAAGCTCAGCTGGAGCCTCTACTCCGGATCGAACAGAAGGAGTGCGGTCGCGGCGAGGGCTACCTCCTGTCGGAGCGCCGGAGAGAGGCCGGGAGCGAGGTAGACGTACCCGGCATCGAGCAGATCGACGCTGCCTACCACTCGCGAGCCCTGACGCAGCTCGTACCCGACCACTCCTGGCAAGGTGCGGGGACGCCCGTTGCGGTCCGGTACCTGGCGCAGACTGGTGATCGTCAACCGGCCGTCGCCGCGCCCCATTGAGCCGGTCATGTTTACACCGGTGCCTGCGAGCGACAATGTCTCGATACCACCGGCAGCCCCACGCACCGCACAGGTGAGTCGGGTCTTCCCCATCGCCACCTCCCAGGAGCTGTCGTCGTCCTCGTGGCGCAGGATCGGCGTGCGCGAGCGGCACTCGACCTCCCGCTCTCCGCCGTCGTCAGCGACAAACACGAACCGGTAGGGTTGGGTGCGGACTCCCGCCTCGACATCGAACACACCGGCGCTCCACGCGAAGCTTTCCCCCGTGCGCGTCTGCCGGGTCGAGAAGCCGCCGAACTGCAGGGGCTGACGCCAGTGGCGCGACGTCGCGCCACGGACTGCGTAGACCTCACCCGCCGCGAGGGTGGGGTCGACCAGCACCCGCAGGGACACGCTACTGCAAGCTACCGCGCCCAGCACGACGAAGGCGAGAGTGCACTTCGAGACGGTGACCGCCGGGCCACCAGCGAGGATCGGCGGGCCCGAAGACTCCCGTCCCCTCCGTCCGTCGAGAGCGACCTTGACCGAGGACACCGCCCCCCGAACCCAACGATCCAGGATCTTCACAAACCGAAACGAGTTGGCTGACCTGACGTAGTTCATCGTTTGTTCTCCTTGGTTGGCCGCGAACATTTAGCACGAGACGTGCCAGCGGCCAACTGTGGCTACGTGGAGGCGTCCCTTGGGGGTAGTGGTACCTCTTGTGGATGGCCGCTTGTCTGGTCGCGTCGCTGGTCAGGCTCTCCAAGCGGCTGAGGTCTCGCCCCGCCGCCCCGCCGGGACGGGGCGGCTCGGGTGGGACCTCATGGCTGGTGAAACCGATCCGCATGACGGAGAAACGGTGTCGTATGGCGAACCACAGCACCTCTCGGTACTCTGCCCACTCACGCCAGCACAACAACGGAGGACGAAGAAGATGCGGTTACTCGACAGCGTTACTGGGGCACGCATGGGTCTGGGGTTCAGTTGTAAGGCTCGATCGGTTCTCGTGGTGGGATTCCTGGCGTCTCAAGTGATCTTGGGTCCGGCGGTTCATGCTGATGAAGCCGCTCCGAAGGCGGTGTCTCCGGTGGGCGAATCGGGGGTGGCTCTCGTCGAGGCACAGTGTCCGACCTTCAGCTGGACCACGATCGAGGGCGAAGGTGGATATGAGCTGGTCGTGTACCGAGTGCGTCCGGAGACCCACGAAGCCACGCTCGATGAGAAGCCCGCGCTTTGGGTTGGTGTACCCGACGGGGCCAACAGCTGGACTCCGGGCCTGGAACGCTGCCTGGATCCGGGGCAACGCTACGCGTGGTCAATTCGAGCGATCAGAGAGGGTGATCCCAGTTGGTCGCAGCCCAGCGTGTTTGAGATAGTGCCCCGGGCCGCCGCCGAAGACATTCGGCAGGCAGTGGAGATTCTGCGTCGGGAACTAGCGTCACAGAGTGCATCTCAGATTGAGAGCAGGACCCAGGAAAGTGACAGGACCCAGGACAGGACCCACTCGACTCAGACGAGTAGCCCTCGCCGCAGCCGTTCACCGTCTCCGGCTGGGCAAAGCGCTACCCAAGGTGGAAGTTCTTTCGACGTCGATGGTTCCGGAAACGTCGTAGCGAACTCCTTCACCGGAAGCGGCGTCGGTTTGACGGGGGTCGCGGCCGACACGGCCACGACCGCAGACTCAGCCGCTTCGGCGACGACCGCCTCGGCCCTGGCGGTCGATCCGCAGCGTTGCTCCGCGACGGACGCAATGAGCGGGATCCTTGCCAATGGAGATCCCTTCGGATGTATCGACGTCGTCGATGCGAGTGAGCTGGCAACGCAGCTGGCAACGCATAGTGCCTCGTCGGACCACGACGGGCGCTACGCCCCGTTGACCGGTCAACAGGTGACGGGCAACCTGTCGGTGAGAGCGACTCCCGGTACCAGTGACCCCGGAGTCACCGTCGATGGCAGTGACAATCAAAGCAACGGACCTGCCCTTCGAGTGGTGGGCGATCTCCAAGTCCAGGGAGCAGCTACCAATTCGATCTACGTCGACGGTGTAATCCGCGGCGAGTGTCGCAAGGACTCATTGGGAAGGCCCTGGGACGAGGTGGGAATCTGGTGTATCGATCCGGTGGCGCGGGCTGGCGCAAACGGTTTGTCATCGATCCAGACGTGCCACGCGGAACGCGCCATGCTCTGCCCTCTCGAGGCGATCTTGACCTGCGATGCGGCCAATCTGGGTGATCCAACTCTCAATTCCTGTGGAGTCGTTACTGATACACCGGCCCCCGTGATGGTGCTTCGCACCTTGGGCCACGATGGAAATGCTAGTGGAAGTGCCTTCGATGAACTCCTCTCCTACAATGGGAGCGGCAATTTGGTAGCGCCGGTCGATGACTCCGTCACCTTGCCCTTTTTCTGTTGTTCGCTGGCCGCGGGGCTCTGAGAATGTCTGGCTCAGACTACTCTCGGAAGTTCGTCGGTGCTCTACTCCTGGGCTCGTTCTGCCTCGGATCCGCAGCCTGGGCAGATCCCTGCTCCGTCCCGGGAAGCCACCTCACGCTGGCTGAGGCGATCGCCGATTCGGGCTGCGATCCCATCACCCTCGGTGTCGGCAGCTTCACCGCATCCGTAGCGATCGACCGAAGCCTTTCGCTCCTCGGGAGCGGTGCCGATCTGACCCAACTCGTTGGCCTCCTGGACGTCGGTGTCCTCTCTATCGGCAGTGCAGCTGACGTCGAGCTTCAAGGACTCGCGCTCTCGGTTCACGCAGACTCGGTACAGGATCAGGCCTTGACCAAAGCAGCCGGCGCCACGGTGTCTCTTTCGGAGGTCAGGGTTTCCACCGCGCCGCCCGTCGTTCCCCCTCCACCCCTCGATGACGCGGTGGCGCTCTGGAACTTCGCCAACGAGGCAGACAGTCTGGGACGCGAGAGCGATTTCGCAACCACGGGCACGTTCTCGGTCGGCAACGTGGCCTCCCTCAGTCCCACGTTCGCGGCCAACGCCGATGGCTTCGTGGGCCAGGAAGGTGCCGCCCCCAACTGCAGCCCGAGTTGGGGTTCGATCTTCGACGTTCCCGGGAACCATGAACTCTCACAAGTTGCCGGTGGCTCGATGACGATGTGGGCCAGATTCAAGATGGCGGCCTTCGATGGAATTGACGATCTCTTCCGCTTCGGGAGTATCGCTGACGCCGACCAGGGGACGTACGAACTGGAGCTCGATACTCAACGGGCCCTCTTTTCTGTCCTGGGGTCCGGAGACACGGTCGAGACGTCGTTGCAGCATGGTACGCAGCTCTCCCCGGACAGTTGGTACGACGTAGCCGGCATCTTCGACGCGGACGCTCACGCGCTGTTCATCCTCGTTCACGATCCTGAGACCGGAGGAGCGGTTGGCAGCCCGGTAGCCGAATTTGTGTCCTTTTCTACGCTGCAGCTCCCCGAGGATCTCATCCTGCTCTTTCTAGAGGCGCCGTTCAACGCCAATGGATGCAACACGGGTGGGCAACTGGAGATGGCGGCGGTGTGGAATCGAGCTCTCTCCTTCGCAGAGGTTCGCCAACTCTCGATCGATCCGCTGGCCGGTGCACTCTTCGTCGACGGCTTCGAGAGCGGTGACACCACTGCATGGTAGACCGCCTAGGAGCAGTACGGACGGGCCCCAACAAGCTGATCTAGCAAATTGGTCTAGCAAGTTGATCTAGCAAACCAATCTAGATCGCGTCGGCCGTCTCGATTGTCGTGTCGTCATGGAGGACCTTCGACGGTCGAACTTGGTAGCGTTCTCGAAAACAGTTCGAGAAGTGGGCGGTGCTCTTGAATCCCACGGCGTAGGCAACCTCGTTCACCGTTCCTTCCTGCTGGGATAGGAGCCGGTGGGCTCGTTCGAGGCGAGCCTCGCGAATCAGATCGCTGGCCGACACGCGCAACAGGCGCTTCAGGTGACGGTAGAGGGAGACACGGCTTTGAAAAACAAGAGTCGCCAGCTTGTCGACGTTGAAGTCTTCTTCGTGAAGGTGAGTCTCAATCGCATGGCCGACGCGTCGTAGATAGTCTCGGTCGGTGGGACCAACCGTCTTCTCCTCTGCGCTGAGGGCTTGCCCTGGGCTCGAAGCGTCCTCGACGGCGCCGGACTGCGTTGGACCGGACTGCGTTGGACCGGGCTGCGTTGGACCGGCAGAGTACAGGTCAGCGAAACGGTCGCGCAGCCGTTGGCGAGACGAGATCAGGCCGGCGACGGTAGCTCGCAAGACGTCGCCGTGGAAGGGCTTCGCAAGGTAGGCGTCGGCGCCCTGTTCCAGACCCTCTACCCGGCTCTCGGGCGAGGCCCTGGCCGTCAGGAGAACGATGGGGATGAAATCCGTTTCGGGATTCTTCCGAACCGCCCTACACAGTTCGTAGCCGTCGAGCCCAGGCATCATCACATCACTGAGGACCAGATCGGGCAGCTCGTCTTCGATCATCGAGAGGGCTTGGCTTCCGTCCGAGGCTTCGAGGACCTGATAGCGCGGGTGAAGCTGTCGGCGAACGAGGCGTCTCAAGTCGGGATGGTCGTCCACTATCAGTACCGTGGTGCGTTCCTCGCCTGGGCCTTCCCCGTCGCTCGCCTGGGTTGCGGCAGAAGCCTCCGGTAGGACCGAGAGAGGCGAACCCGAGGACTCGTCATCGAGAATCAGGCTTGGTTTCTGCAGTGGGGCCCCATGACGGTCAAACGGTGCCAAGTCCCCATCCTGAATGTGGTCGCGGCCTTGCCGAAGACGGACCACGAAACTGGTTCCTTCGTCGCCCGTTGTGAGCTCGATCGATCCACCATGCCGTTCGACCACCTCGCGAACCAGCGACAAGCCGAGGCCGAACCCTCCCTCAGAGTTTTGGCTGGAGGCGCGGCCCCGATAGAAGCGCTCGAAGAGCTGAGGTACTTCAGAAGCCGGGATCCCGGGACCATCGTCTCTGACCTCGAGAAGGACATCGCCATCATCACCCTCGGACACTCCGAGCGACACCTCGACCGTGCTGCCCTGGGGGGTGTGCTTGATGGCGTTGGCGATCAAGTTGATCACCACCGATTCGAGCTGAAGTTCGTCGAACCAAACCGGACACGGCCCTTCGGGAGGGATCACCCGAAGGGTTGTCGAGCGTCTCTCGGCTAACGGTTGAAGCTCTTCGACCAGCCGCTGCAAGAAGACAGCTAGGTCGTGCTCGCGGCAGTGCAGACGGGTCAGTTCCGCTTCACTGCGGGCCGCTCCGAGCAGTCGGTCGACCAGGCGATGCAACCTTTCAGCGTTGCGGAGTGTCGTGGAAACCTCTTCGCTCGCGGCGGCTGGTAGCCTACCGAGTCGGTCCTCGCTGAGGTCCTTCAAGGGGCCCAAAATCAAGGTCAGCGGCGTTCTTAGCTCGTGGCTAATGCCGGCCATGAATCGGGAACGCGATTCCGCCAGGTCGCCGAGGCGGATCGCCTGCCGCTTGACCACATCTCTCTCGGTAGCCAGAGCCGCCGTTCGCTTTCTGACCGCCAACTCGAGGAGACGAGAGCGTCGGCGCAGCTGTCGGGTGGAGAGACTCCAGCCAATGCCGATCGTGGCCAGAGCCAGGACGGCCAACAGTAGGTCAAAGGCCCAAGTCTCGCGAAAGCGAGGAAGGACGATGACTCGCTGTTCGGCCACGGCCTCGCTCCAGGCTTTCCCGGAGTGGCGTGCTTGGACTTGAAAACGGTAGTCACCGGGTGGTGGGTCCCGGTAGGTAGCGATTCGGCGGCCAGTGCCGAGAATCCACTCCTTATCCAGGGGCTCGAGGCGGTAGCGGAACGATAGGAGTTCGGGCGCGGTGAGGTGGATGGCGCTAAAGGCAAAACCCAAATCTCGGGTAGCCCGACGGGGAATAGTGATCCGAGGCCCGGGCCTCGAGCCCTCCTGACTGGAGTGGACCTCGGTGATGACCACTTCAGGTAGGAACCGTTCTCGCCTGGCCACCGCGCTGGGGTCCACCGCGATGACGCCACCAAACGTGGAGAACCAGAGACGACCATCTGGACCGGCGACGGCCGGTCGGCCGGTTGTCTCTGGATTGGCGAGACCGTCGTCACGTCCGAAGGAGAGGACTTGAAGGTGGTCGCTCTCGCCGGAGACCAGCGCCTCGAGGTCGCTGGAACGAACTCGGTGGATGCCACGGTTGCCCGCGAGCCAATAGGCGCCGAAGCGATCGGCGACGATACTCGAAACCACCGCTTCGGGCAGACCCTGGTTGGTCGAGATCGCAGTGAAGGACTTGCCATCGTAGTGGACCAGGCCCCCACCATAGGTTCCCAACCACAGTCCGTTCTTTCCGTCAGGGTGGATCGCGCGCACGTTCTCTACCGGCAGTCCCTCGGCCTTTCCGAAGCGCTCGAGGCGATCTTGACGCAATCGATAGAGCCCGTCGGCGGTGCCGATCCAGAGTCCTCCATCGCCATCGCTGGCCAGTGCAGGATTGACCGCCAGGGGCCAGTCGCCGGTGACGCGAGGACCCTCGGCGAGCCGGGCATCGACACGCTGCAGACTTCGCTCGGAGGCGACCCAGAGGATTCCATCGTCGACTGGATCCTCGGTGATCCAGGTACCGTCCATGTCCAGGCGGTGGAAGGAGGATGGATTCGGGACCCGGTTGGCTCCCGGCCCACCGAAGGTCCAGCTCCGCCCCCGTCGGTCGGTCATCAACCAGGACCTCGCGCCGTCGATCACGGCGCCGTCGAGACGATACAGCGATTGACCCGGCAGCCTGGGGGCCGGCTCCACAAAGACCTCGCCGTCGGCGAAGATGCCGACCGAAGCTGGGAGCGGGACTCCCTGCTCGAGCCCCCAACTACGCAGCGGGCTCTCGGAAACTCGAACCACGCCTCGAGTTGTCGTGCCGAGCCAAACGTTGCCCTCACGATCCTCGGTGGCGTACTTGATATGGGTTCCTACCTCGAGGGTAGCGAGTTCCACCGAATCTTCGGCCCGCTGAAGGTGGATGCGATCCTCTCCATCCACGAGCCAGATGCGCCCACGTCGGTCGACCAGGAGGGGACGACGGTTCTGGCGCGGAAACGAGCCAATGTGGACCATGGCTTCGTCGTATACCTCGACCCGTTCCCCCAGGAGCCGAGCGAAGACGGTGCGACCGGAGATCGCGAAAGCCCGTTCGAAGGGCTCACCGGGAGGCCCCGTATTGCCGTCGCGGAGCCGCACCTGCCGTCCCCGCCGAATCTGGCCCCAGGCGTTTCCATCGGTGTCTTGCGAGAGGTAGACCACCGCCATGGCATCCGCTGCCAGCGGGATCGCATCACCGTCGTAGGTCAACACTGCCGCTTCGTTCTTTGCGGTATCTTTCACCCAGAATAGGTCGAGATCCTTGCGGGGCACGAGTTCGTCCTCGACGAGTTGCCAGACCAATGCGTGGCCAGGATTCAAGGGGTCGGTATAACGACTCGCCCAAAGCGTTCCATCGGCGTCCTCGACCAGACTAGCGATTCGGCTTCTCGGATACGGAGGGTCGCTGATTCGCTCGAACTCGCGCCCTCGGTAGGCGATCAAGTGTCCCTGCTCCGTACCGATCCACAACGTTCCGCTCGCCCCGAAGTGCAGGGCCGTGATTCGGCTGCCCGTCAGAATCCCTTCGGGGTCGTCGAGTTGCTCGAACTCGAGACCATCGAATCGAACGAGTCCGGTGAGGGTACCGATCCACAGAAACCCTACATCGTCTTGCACGATCTGGTTGACATGAGTGCCAGGTAGCCCTTCCGCGACTCCCCAAGCGGTGGCCTGAAGGGTCGGAGCCGGTAGAGGTCCGGTGGCCATGCCCACCGCACTGGTCGTCAGCCATCCCAAGAGCCAGAGAGTGGCATGCAGGGGTCGCACGCCACGTGACGACCAATTCTGGGCGGGATCCGAGTCCCTCAAGGCACGCCCCTCCGTTCGAGGTCCAAAGGGTAGCGGCGGGGACTCTTGGTGGTCAGTCCTTTCCTCTCCAGCATCAGTTGTTCGGAGTCTAACCTCCAACCGCAATGTCTCGAAGGTCGAGATGAGGTCGGAATGGGTCGGAATGTGCCTGCAGCGACGTCGGGCCCCTTCTGAAGGTCGTCGAGCCAACTGGTTGCGTCGACCGACCGACAAACCGCCCGTCCCTCGAGGTTGAAACGAATCCGCAAGCCAGAGAAACGCACCGGCATTCTCACCTAGGTATTGCCCTGGTACCTTGAGTCCTTCACACCGACAACATGGAGGACGAACGATGCGGAACAAGGCGATCTGTACACTGACACCGTTACATTGGGGATGGAACCACCGGGTTCTGGCAGTCTTTCTTTCGAGTTTGACGGCCTCCTGGGCACTCCATGCCGATCTAGGAGCCCCGCTTCCCGTGTCTCCCGTCAGCGCGTCGGAGGTCGCCATGGTCGAGGCACAGTGTCCGAGCTTTAGTTGGACCACCACCGAAAATGGCGGGAGCTACGAGCTGGTCGTGTATCGGATCAACCCAGACTCTCTCGAGCAAGCCCTCGACGAGAAGCCGGTACTCTGGGTGACCGTGCCGGGGGCAGCCAACAGCTGGACCCCAACGCTGGAGAGCTGTCTATCACCTGGACAGCGCTACGTGTGGTCGATCCGCTCCGGGGGCGATGAGAAGGCGCCCTGGTCGGAACCGAGCGTCTTCGAGATCGCTTCACGAGCCACCGACTCAGGATTCGAACGAGCGGTTGAAATCCTTCGCCGAGAGCTCGGCGTTCAGAGCGCAGATCAGCGAGTTGGATCCGCGCCAGCGGAGACCAACGAGCGAAGTCCTGCCGTTTCGTCGCGGCCCGGACCCGCCGCTCAGCCGGCAACTCAAGGCGGCGCCTCCTTCGACGTCGACGGGTCAGGGAACGTGGTTGCGAACTCGTTTAGCGGGAGTGGAGCAGGTCTCAGCGGAGTGGCGGCTGACACCGCCACTACGGCGTCGGCGCTAGCCGCAGATCCTTCGCGCTGTAACGCTGGTGATGCCATGAACGGGATCCTTGCCAACGGTAGCCCCTCTGGCTGCCTCGATGTCGTGAGTGGCGCAGAGTTCCAGACGCACAAGACCTCGGCCGACCACGACGCACGCTACGCTCCCTTAACCGGGCAGCAGGTCACAGGTAACTTGAACATCAGGGCAACCCCGGGAAGCACCCTCTCTGGGGTCTTGATCGATGGCGCATCGAACCTCAATTTTGCTCCGGCCATGACGGTCAAGGGTGTCATCGAGGTCGAGGGCGCCGTTGTCAACGCAATCTCCGTCGACGGTGTCGTCCTCAGCAAGTGCCGCTACGACTCGCAAGGGCGGCGATGGGACGAAGTCGGGATCTGGTGCGTCGATCCGACGGTCCGCAGCGCAGAGACCGGCCCGAACGCCATTGAGATCTGCCACAACAAACAGGCTGTTCTCTGCCCACTGGAGGCCATCATGACTTGTGACCAAGCCAACGTCGGGAGCAGTTCGCTAAATTCTTGTGGCACGGTCACCGACTCCGCCGGCGCCATGGTCATTCGGACTTTCGGTCACGACGGTGACGGCTCGGGAAGCGCTTTCAATGAGCTTCTGTCGTACGACGGCAGCGACAATTCGGTCGCACCGGTGAACAACGCCACGACGCTGCCCTTCTTCTGTTGTGCACTGTCGGCGGGGCTCTGAAAGCGTCGCAGCTGAGATTGGAAGGTATCCGCAAGCGAATGAATCGCACCGACACGGGCACCTGGATCTTGTCTTGGTACCTTGGATTCAATGCATCACAACATGGAGGATGAAGCGATGCGAAACAAAGCAATATGCAAACGGTCGCGGCAACACTGGGGATGGCACCATCGGGTCCTGGCGATTTTTCTCTTGGGCCTGACGGCCTCCTGGGCACTGTATGCCGATCTGGCGGCTCCGCTTCCCGTGTCTCCCGTCAGCGCGTCGGAGGTCGCCTTGGTCGAGGCACAGGTGGCCTGCGACTCGTCCAACGTCGGCAACGGCACCGACAATTCGTGTGGTCACTACACCGACACTGCGGGTTTTGTGCAGCGAACTGGCGGCAAGATCCTTGCCGGCACGTCCAGCGATCAGCTGCAGTACGACGGAACCGACAACGGGGTCTCTGAGGTACTCGCCGGCTCTTTCCTGCCCTATTTCTGCTGCAAGGCGGTGACGCCGTGAGCTGGAAGCGGTTGGACCTCGGTATCGGGCTCGGAGTTACTGTCGGGTTGCTCCTGGCGACGGGCGCGCTGGCCGACCCCTGCAGCGTCCCCGGGGACCACGCCAGTCTGTCGGAGGCCGTCGCCGACGTCGACTGTGATCCCATCACGCTCGGGGTCGGCGAGTTCCCGGCCTCCGTGCCGATCGGTCGATCGGTGTCGATCGTTGGGGCAGGCTCAGGGGTTAGCCTCCTCTGTGGGGCGGTCGATGAGCCGGTCATTGCGGTCCAGAGTCCTGCCGCGGTGACCCTCGAGGGCCTCGGTCTCCTCGCCTCTCCGGACTCTCTGCTGACCTCGGCCGCACTGACCCAAGAGGTCGGTGCCAGCCTCTCGATGGTGGACGTCACCGTCGGCGTGGACGTCTGTGGCTTCGACGGCATCTTCCGCGACGGCTTCGAGTCCGGCGACACGACCGCCTGGTCTCCATAGTAGGGGAACTCCTCCCCGGGGTTCTGCCCTACGAAGCCAACGGGCGCTTCGCGCTGAATCCGGGGAGGAGGGACAGGCGGGAATCGGACCGGTCGCAACGCGGCGCCGCTAACCCCGGGACCGACTACACCCTCCCGGAGCCTGAGACGCCCCCAACATCGGGGGCGTTTTTCTTTGGCCACACCAGAGAGCGCAACCACGGCCGCGACCCTTTCGCAAGCGGGCCGTCGGCAGGGTCTCGCCTCCGCGGGGAGACCACGGACCGGTCCGCTGACCTCGACTCCGGGCGTCTCTGATTTCGCAGCGTTGTGCAGGTTCCGATCGTGGGTATCGGCGCGGGAATGTCGTGTCCTGCACCCAGACGTCGTGTTGATAGATAGGGAGCAGCGAGAAACGGGTCCAACGAGACGCTCTTGCTTGGCTGTCCACTTCGCGGGTGCATCAGTGAGTCCCGCCCACTATTCCAACAGGAGATCGGAAATGAGCATCAAGACTCTTGGATCCTTCGTACTCGTCGCAGTTCCGCTGCTGCTACCTCAGCTCGCCCAGGCGCAGACCCCCTTCATCCTCGATGACTTCGAGAATCATGTCGTCGGGCAGCCTCCCGGTTTCCCCCAAGAGGGAAGTCGACTCGACTTCGGTGCGGGAGTGTTGACCGTCGTAGATACCCTCGGCAGCCAGAGACTTCAAAGCGTCGACAACCATCCGGACAGTGGCTTTGCTCACCAGTGGGTTGCTTCCAGTTCCTCCCAATCCTTTGTGTTGACCTATGACTTCAGGATCGAGTCCTCGACGACCACTAGCAACTCTCCCATCGCCGATCAGGACCTTCGGGGAAATACCGCCGGCTCGACCACGGCCGTCGTGCTCCAATGGCTTGGCAACGGAGATGTCGACGTCACTACCGCCGGACTCAGCACCACCGTGGCGACTTGGACACCGCAAACGACCTACTCCGTCCGTCTCGGGCTCGACTGCTCGTCGGACACCTTTGACGTGAGCGTCAACGGAACGATGTTCTATTCTGGCCAATCTCTTGGGGCGGATTGTCTTACCTTTCACAGCGCCCGACACGCGAGCTACTTTGAAGCCATCGTCACGACCACCATCGACGATGTGACGGTGGCCCCCGAGACTCCCCCGCTCTTCGCCGATGGTTTCGAATCGGGAGATCTCACCGCATGGGGAGGGCCCCCAAGCCCTCCCGGCGACTCTTGCGCGACCGCACCTTCGATCATGGCTGGAGGCACCCTCATCGGGGATCTTGCCCAGTATGGAGCCAGTACGGTCTCCGATAGCTGTGGCACGGGAAACACCATCGATGCCTGGTACACCTACGTGGCGCCCTGCACCGGCACCACAGAAGTGACGACATGCCATCCGGGAACCACGTTCGATTCGATCCTCTCGGTGTGGGACAACTGCCCAGCCACGAACGAGGTAGCTTGCAATGATGACGACGTGATGGCGCCGCCAGAGTGTGGCCTCGCGGGACTCAATCGGAAGTCGACCGCGGTCTATGCCGTCACGGCAGGATCCACGTACTACTTCCGTGTCAGCGCCTTTGGCAACCCGCCAGGCAATCCCTCGAATTTCGAACTCTCAGTGACCTGCACACCGTAGCGCAGCCTGCCGTCACCGACTTCGGCGGATCCCCTGACGGAAGCTGGAGACGGAAGCTAGAGAAGCGAAGCGTCGGCCTTGAAGGACCCCGTAGACTACGACAGCAAGTAAACGTGGAACACGCCTGCCACCACTGTGTCACCGCCCACACCGGGATCGCCAAGAGCATGGGCGTGAACGACGAACTGACGGAAGCACTACGCAACGAAGCGCCACTGCCAAGCGCGCGCGCACCTGGAAGCACTGCGCAGCTTCACCCTCGACGTCGTCCGTGGCCGAGCACGGTGTCAAAGTGTCCAAGGCGTTTTACATGGGCCTGGGCGCGAATGCGGCGCTACAAACCGTGTTCGGCGCCCTGCAGGTTCTGCTGGGACTGCTGTTGGTCACCGGGCTGTTCCGCCGAATCGCGTATCCGTGCAGACTTTGTCGCTGCCGCTACGGCTCGAGGTGTCTGGAAATCGATTGTCGACCCATGGGGCTGGTTCCTCGAGGGAAGCAATGTCCTGCTCTATCCTTCGTTGATCGTCCTCGCCGCGGCGCTGGTGCTGCAGACGTTCCAGGAAGAGGACCCACTCTCCCTCGACGGTAGGCGAAACCACTGACCTCGGACTTCCCCACTGCCTCGTCCCACTCGCCCGCTATTCCTCCAGCTGGAGATCGATCCGTTCAACTTGTCCCTCGATCGCAAGCTCGAGTACCGAGTACTCCCAGCGACCGGCACTCTTCGTCGCTTCGAGGTAGAGGGTTCCCTTGCCGATCGGTCCGTGCAGCGGAATCGCCAAATCCGCATCGCCCGACGGCCCCGAAACGTTGATCGAGCCGGAGATGAAGAACCCGGGCTCGATCGGCTCGCCAAGTGCTTCGACCACCGCCGAATCCGCTCGCACCGCATCCAGAGCGTTCTTGTAGGCATCGGACTGCTTGAGGCTGCCCATGACCAGCGCGACGAGGCCCACCACGGCCACCAAACCCACGACGACCATGCCGAGACAACCGAAAACGACCCACTTGACCCAGGGCTTGCGTACAGTCTCAGTCATCTCTCACCCTCCTCTGCAATCATCAGTTCGACCCCGATGTGTGTCGCGTTGTGTGTCTCACCCACTTAGTCGCAGCTCGTTCTTTCTGGCGACGCTACCGAGCACTCTGCAAATTGGCTCTGTGAAACGGCTGGGGTATCCCCTGGGGGTAGCAATCGCGGTCGCGCAGCCTGACCGTCGTCGGCCAGTCGTCGGGTCGATGAGTTTTCCATCAGGAGACTCAATGATAGGGCTTGCGCGCACTGCCGACAAGGCTCGCAGGCCATCGGACCACTCGCCGAGCAAGGAGCATGGAACACCTCATCCCGCCAGCGCGGACGATCAATCCCACCCTGTTCACCCTCGCGGAGTGGCAAAAGCGACGCACTGGAGGGGACTCCTCCGCGAGGAGAATCGCAAGGCAAGCCAAACTGATGGTCCGAGCGCCTCTCGCCTGGCTGAACGGGTTGCGCGCTTGTGTCGAATCCGGCTCGAGCTAGGGCCAGACCTCGAATCCGGCCAGCCGGAAGTGATCGAAGGTGAAGGCGCGCTCAACCCTGAGACTCTTCATGACGGCGAACGAGAGGCAGTCCGTGAAGCTCACCTTCTGATCCGCGTAGACCTCGAAGAGTCCGAGGGCAACCCTTTCGAGTTCGGCTCCTGGCCTCTCGATTCGCAGGAAACGAGAGGCAAAGAGGGACCGTGCCCGACCAGCTCGCTACTGAATTCGGCTACGAGATGCGCCCAGACGAGGATCTCCTGAACAGGGTTGGCTACGAGTACTTGAACGAAACCCAGTTCGACAGTGCCGTCGAAGTCTTCGAGCTGGCGGTGGCACTCAACCCTGAATCCCCAAATGCCTATGACAGCCTCGCTGCTGGGCTGGCGGAGGCAGGTCGAGGAAGGGAGTCGCTGGCCATGGCCCGAAAGGCTTGTGAACTGGCACGGCAGTCCGAGGATCCTCGGCTAGAGGACTTTCAGAGTCACCTCACGTTTCTGCGAAGAGAGCTACTACAAGAAAGGATTCGGTCTTCGGCTGAGGAGTCGGACTAGGGAGATTTCAGTGTCGGGTGTCGCCACTCTTGTCGGACCTCGGTGGTCACACCGCTTGTAGACAACCCATTCCGCGGAGGTCGCCCCGTGGACCAGCGGAGCGGGGACCGCTTGGTGTTGACGGGTTCGCCTACGACCTTAAAGGGTGCTCGACGACCACTTCGCAGTGTCGCCAGATTCGAAACCATCCTCGAAGAGGAACTGTCGCTCGATCGCTCCAATGTCGCATCGGACAAGGCCATCGCCGTTGCCGTCCTGGGGACGCGGAAACCCGAGCTGCCGTTGGTCGAAATCCGGAGGTGGACAGCCGGAGGTCGTGCCCATCGGATCGTCGACGGCCGGGCTGTCGATTCGCAACATATGTGATTGGGTATAGCCTCGATTATAGGCCAACGGCAGTAGCCCGGCATCGGCGACGGAGACCTGATCGACGAGCGGGTCGAGCCCGCACGTGTTCCCGGGGCTTTCGAGATTGCCTCCTTCGGTGCCCAGTACGGTGCTCGCGCCGCAGCTACCGACCAGGAGGGAGTTTGCGAACTGGATCTTTGGGAAGTCCTCGCTGTCGTCAATGGTGGTGACGGTCGAGAGGGGATCGGCGACGATGGTCGTCCACTCAATGTCCATGTGACCGAAGTTCGTGATGGCGGTGCCTTCGTCTGTTGGGCTGTCGCCGGTGACGGTGTTGCCGCTCAAGGTTGTATTGGACAGACTCGCGGGAGGGAACTGGACCAGGTTGACAATCCCTCCGCCGCTGTTCTCGGCGTGATTCCCGATGATCGCACTATTTCTGACGGTGACGAGGTCCGGCTCGATGCCAGTGGGCGCAAAGAGGATAGCCATCCCTCCACCGCCAACCGCGCTGTTCCCGGTGATCGTCGAGAACCAGACATCCGTTGCGCAGCCTTCGGTGGCCAATCCTCCGCCGACGGCGACCGGGCCATTGCCGATCAGAACCGAGGCGGCGAGAAGAAGGTCCCCGTAGTACTCGCAGCGAATCGCACCGCCGGTATACCCAGCGGCTAGTGAGCCTCCGCCCGTGATGGTCAGGAAGTACAGGCTGGTTCTCTCCCAGGTCGTCGTCGGCCGGAGGTCAAAGACTCGTTCGCCGAGAGCGCTGGCGTCGATTGTGACTCCGGTACCACCGCCGATCGTCACCGTGTCCGTAATGTCCAAGTCGCCGCTTTGGTTGAGGTCCTCGTCAGCGCCGGTGAGGGTCAGTTGTATGTTGTCGGCACCGAAACCGAAGTAGATGTAGTCCAACCCGGGATTCTGGTTCGCTCGCTCGATCGCACCCCGTAGAGTGCAGTCGCCGATAGCGATATCCGAACAGCCCGTGGTCATCGCGTCGACCTCGGTGTCGACCACGAACGTGTCGGCGCTGGCGGGGGTTGCCAAAGCCAGAAGAGTCAGAAGAACCCCGGCCAGGGATATCCATCGCCAGGGCCGTCGCACGCCCGCCACGTTGAGATGCGTCGTACTGCACCGTGATGTCGCCATCATGATGCCTGTGAGAAGGCCTTGGTCTCGGTATCCACGACCAGGGTGTCGGGAAAAGCGAGTTGGGACATGGAGGGAAGGGAACAGAGGATTCCCTTGACGATGGATAGTGCGGACTTCGATGGCTTCACTGAGGGCTCCTACGGATGTGTCTCACCACACGATAGAGAAGCTAACTCGCTGGTGGTAGCGCATGTTCATGCTCTGAGCCAAGACTGCCGGGGCCCCTTCCCAACTAGCGCTGGACACCGGCCCGCATGCGATGGTTGGTAGACTGAGTTCAAGAAGGTGGCTTTCCCACCAGCAAGCACAGTTCCGGCCGAGGCACCCCAGGAAAGGGGACTCAGCCAGCGCTATCGGGCAGCGCTATTGATAGCCCCGCCCCTGCGACTCGGGCGCCGGGACCTCCCGATCAGATGAAATCCCGCTTCTTGCTTTGAACAGCAAGGATTCCGACCAGGGCGGCAGCGGCCAGGAGTACCTGCATTGTCACGATGCCGATCGCGGTTGTGTTCCAGACTGGGACCGGGCCCCAGACGTTGCTGGCGATCGGCTCCAGAAAAGCGGCCAGCCAAAGATAGGCGGACGTGGCTAGCTCGAAGAACATGATGCCAAGAATCGTTATGCCAAGGGATTGACTCAGCAGGCTTACCCCCAGGATATAGAGGTAGGCGACGAAGACACCGAGGAACATCATGGTCATCAGGGGAACGGCTCCCAATGGCAGCAGAGGGAGACCGAAGGCGAACCCGAAGGCCGAACCGGTCGTCACGAGCCAGAGTAGGCCGAACACCGGAACGTTGAAGAGTAGCTTCGCCAGAGTGAACTCCCTGACCGTCAGTGGCAGACTCATGATGAATGGCTGTGTCGATTTCGCCTTCTCGAACACGTTCGACTGAATCAACAGGACGACCCCCAGGGTACCGACGGGAGTGATCAGCAGCGTAAAGCCGATGTTCAGTAGGGCCCGGTCTGGAATGCGGCCATAAAGGACGGCAACCAAGGCGATGGTGGCGAGACTCACGCCGTAGAAGATCAGGATAAGCTTGCGCCAGATAAGGAGATCCTTCCTGACGAGTTGGGGGATGATTGTATGGGTCATGACGCAAACTCCTCTCGGGCGGCTCTCTTGGCATGGTGAACGTTGCTTAGAAAGATCTCTTCCAGCGTGAGCGCTTCGACGTCGTCCAAGGACAGACCGGCACAGATGAACTCGCCGGGTATCGCGTCGTTGTAGTCGTTCACGGTCACGGCGTACAGACTGCCACTCTGCTGCACCTCCCGAATGTTGGGCAGTTCGGGCAGTGGCCGATTGTTCGCGTTGGTCAGGCGGAGTCTGCGCCAACTGTCCAAGAAGGTCTCCTTGTCCCGAGACTCGACGATGCGGCCGGCGTAGATGAAGGTGATGTAGTCGGAGATCTGCTCGACGTCCAGGGTGTTGTGAGAGGAGAACAGGATGGAGCGGGTTTCGTCCTCCAGGGCGTTCATCATCTCGTCGAGGACCTCCTTTCTGACCGCCGGATCTAGTCCCGTGGTCGGTTCGTCAAAGACCAGCAGATTCGGGCGGTGCGCTAGGGCCAGCAACAGGATGGCTTTCACTCGTTGGCCATGAGATAGCCCTCTAACCCTCTGGTCCTTGATGAGGTCGAGGCGTCGGAGCAAGGTCGCGGCGTAGTCGTCGTCCCAGGAACTGAAGATGGACTTCATGAATTCCATGTGGAAGGCGATCGTCTCACTTTCGTACAAACGCATGTCCTCGGCGACAAAGCCGATCTCGTACTTTGCCGCGATCTGGTCGGTCGGCATGGAATGGCCCAAGACTTCGACGCGACCACTGTCGGGCCCGACCAGCCCCATGATGATGCGCAGAATCGTTGACTTCCCGGCCCCATTGGGCCCCACCAAGCCCATGACGGTGCCTTGATCGAAGGACAGGTCTACGTCCTGCAATTGAAAATGCGGATAGCGCTTACAGATGCCCTCGCACTGCACGGCGGCTGGGGTTGTACTCATCGACTCCTCCTTATTGTGTGTGTATCTTCAGTAGATCAAGAAGTTCATCCGCGGAGATTCCCAGGGACTTTGCCAACTTGCCGGCCCGTTCCAGGTGACGCGTCAGTTCCTCGCGCTGCAGGGTCTGCTGGTCCATTTCTCCACTCACCCAGCTGCCCTTACCCTGTTGGGTGACGATGACTCCCTCTCGCTCCAGTTCGAGGTAGGCCCGCTTGACGGTGATGACGCTGACCTTGATCTCCGTCGCCAGTTGCCGGATGGAGGGCAGTGCCGCATTGGGCAGCCAGTCACCCACCGCGATTCGCTGGACAATCTGTTCCATGATCTGCTGGTACATGGGCCGCTTGTCTCGCTTGGAGAAGACGAAATTCCAGTTCATATACACAGTATACACAGATGATTGAGAAGAGATCAACCCTCGCCCGAAATGTGCCCTTCAATCTCTGAAGATCTCCGTAGATGCTGAGTACGGCCCGAAGAGAAGACACTCGACGTGGCGAGAGAAAGAAGGACAAGGAGAAGAACTCCGTCACCGCCGCGGCGAAACCCGCTGACGTCAGCTTACGGCGAAGGATTCAGGGTCTACGAGCTGGCGGCGACTGCTCGAGTTGCAGGAATCTCAGAAATCGAGGTGGAGCCTCAGCGCGTCGTCTAGGTCGGACACGAGTGCTGGAGTCAACTGGCCCACTCGAGTCCCCACTCTCTCGACGGCGATCGAGCGTACCTGCTCGGCCTGGGCCTTGGAATCACGAGGAAGACCCGTCTGTTCTGCGGGGAGCATCACCTGAAACGAGTAGAGACGACTCACATTCGAGGTCACTGGAACGACGGTGATGACTCCTCGGCCGAGTCGGCTCGCGGTCGCATTGGCGCCGTCGTTGCTGACGAGCACGGCTGGGCGCCGCTTGTTGGCTTCGGAGCCACGGACAGGATCCAGGTCGACCAGGCGGATCTCGCCTCGCAACACCTAGCCCTTCTCCCCAACGTCGAATCCGTTGCCAGCCACCGACTCCCAGACCTCCGACGATCCCTCCGCTTCCCACTCCGCCCAGGCCTGCTCATAGGCTGGCCCAAGCGCGGTCGCCCGAAGCAGGCGAACCGCCTTCTGGAGGACTGCCGACCGAGATGTGGCGCCCATGGTGCGGCCGTACTCGTCCAAGAAGGCGATGTCCTCGTCGGGTAGGCTGACACTCACTTTCATACTATGATGCTACCGCTATTGATACCAAAGTAGCAAACCAGAGCGTAACCCCACAGAAGCTTGCCCGACCGGCGCCCGGGTACCGTGATGCACGTCAAGGAGAGGCTCTCGAGCAGGAGTCGACGGACTATTGGGCGACGGTAAAAACACTGAGTAGCTTGAGAGCAAACTACTCGACGCGCTGCAACCTTTCCCACTGAACCGAGGAGCCAATGTCCGGGTCGAGGTTCGGGTCGAGGTTCGGGTTGTCGGTGTGTAGATAGTTGCCCCAGCCGTCCGACCAGTGCTGGTCGGCGTAGCCGTGCTGAGAGGTGCCGGTAACCGTCGAAGGGTCGTGGAAGGTCTCGCGGTCGTGAATCGCGTCGATGTACTTCTCCTGGCTCGAGGTCCCGCTGGACGACCCCGACCCGCCACTATGGATGCCGGCGATGAAGCTCTCGTGTGCGGTCGTGTCCATCGCCGCCCGGTGCCGCTGCATGATGTTGGCGCGAAAGGCATCGTTCTCCGCGGCGAGCGCACGACTCTGCGCCATGATCGCCTCTCGGGCTCGGCGGTTGTCGATGAGTTCTCGCTGAAACTGGGCGTCCAGCTGCTGCCGGATGTTCGTGTGGAGTTCAACCCAGGCTGGGTTCGGAGTGCCGGAACGCACCATGTAGGTGAACATGCTCCGGTGGGCATCGAGCTGCCCTTCTTCGGTGACAAAGCCGTGGACTCTGGAGAGTCCCCACGTCGTCTGGGTGGTCACGCCGGCCTCGCCCCGTAGGGTAGCGGCACCGATGAGATAGAGCGCGTAGACCTCCTCTTCCATCCGTTTGCCTTCCCAGGGGAACACGGCACGGAGCCCGACGCCGACGGTGTTGGGGCCGGCCTGGCCCAATGCCGCGGGGAGGCCGGGGACCTCGCGCACCCCGGTGATCTGGAGTCCGGGGAGATCGGCTTGATAGATCTGTGTCACGGCGTCTACCAGGGCGGCCTTCGGCTCCATCGGAGCAACGTTGAGCATCCCCATATTCATCTGGCCGGGGTTGTTGAGCGCTGCATCGCCCGTAAGCCAATAGCAGGTCAGATCGGGGAAGAATTGGAGACGCTTCGTCTCCTGCGGGTCGGTCAGCGCGGAGGCGAGAGTGACCGGAACGACGTTGTTGTTGAAGTTCCAACGCACGTCGTACTCCAATGTCCAGTCGACGGGACCACGGATCGCATAGACGGGCATCTGTGCCTGCTCGTCCATGACGTAGTAGATCTCCATCGGCGGGTCCGCAGCGCTCGGAGTCGCGGGCGGCTGCACCGGCAGGCCTTCGCTCGTCGATGCAATCTCTGCCTCCCCACAACCGCCCAGCATCGAGACTCCGAGCAAGAGTGCGTAGGTCAGAAGTCGCGTCTTCATGGCATGAATCCTCTCGGGTTCGGGTTGGATCGACACCGCCTAGCGCCAGCGGCCAAGGGCGGGGTGACCGATCCGCCTATCCTACCGTCCCCCCAGCACCACCGACCGGTAGGCAACGCCAAGCAACCCTCGGTCTCCTCCGCCCGTGCGATTCCGCTGATGGCCTCGTTTGGATCGTTGACCGATTCCTCCAAAGCCGTCGACCAGATTGGAGCCCCAGATGATCGTAGGAGCCGCCGAACCCAGCTCACGACTCGACACCAGAAAAAGCCGCACCACCGCGACCCGCAAGAGTATCCCTCGGCTCGTGCTGTCTGGGGTCCTGCTACTGGCCCACTGCCTCTCAGCCAAGGCACAAGTGGACCCCGAGGTCGGCCCCAACGACTTCCAACTGAGCTTCAGCGAGGTCTCGAACCAACACAACGGTACTGGGTACAGCCCCGACCGGCGAGAGTATCTAGCGAGCTGGCGTGAGTGGGACTACCAGGACATCGTGGTGCAGAGACTGGACCACCTCGGGGCCCCGATCGGGGATCCGATGGCCACAGGCCTGGGCTACACCGACGATTCGATCGTGGTTACCCACGACTCGGTCAACGACCGCTTCTTGGTGGTGGCCGATCTCGGCGGCGCCATCGCCGGAGTGCTGGTGGACTCGACCGGTCTGGTCGGAAATCCCTTTCCAATCACGGGACAAACTTCCACGAGCTTTGATGTCGTGTTCAACCCGGACCTACAAGAGTACGTCGTCTGCAGGTTTCAAGTGTCCTTGCCAGGGATCAGGCTCCGCCGGGTGACCGCAAACGGCGAAGTGATCGGCCTCGAGGACCAATGGATCGGCATCCTCTCCTCCAATGACCGGCCCTATCCGAGCATCACCTACAACTCGATCGAGCAGGAGTACCTCATCGCTGAGCACCACCAGTACGACAATGGCGGTGACGAGGTGTTTGCCTGGCGCCTCGACCCAACTCTCACCCTGTTGGAAGTAGACGTGATCAGTTCCATATCTTCGTCCAACCAAGGAGCCCGCGGAGTCGACGTCGCACACAATTCTCTCGACAACGAGTATCTCGTAGTCTGGCGTCACGGGCAGGGGGACACGGCAACAGACGGCGACGAGGTCTACGGCCAGCGGCTCGGCTCCGAGGGGCAAGAGATCGGCTTCGATGACTTCAAGATCAGCACGATGGGACGACCCGGCGTGAGCGAAGCGAATGCCTCGAGCCCACGCATCCACTTCAACCCAAGCCGAGGCCGTTACCTCGTCGTCTGGTCTGGCGATGACTTCACCTCCAACATGGTGGACGATGAGTTCGAAGTCTTCGGACAGTACTTGAATCACGACGGCGGGCTTCTCGCCCCGGGCAACTTTCGACTGAGCGACTACGGCCCCAACGGGAACGAAGACTATGACGCGTACTACCCGTCGTCGGCCTACAACCCCAACCGAGATGAGTTTCTCATCCTCTTTACCGGCGTCGAGGCCTTCCCCTCCAGCCAACGCCACGTGTATGGCCAGAGAATCTACGGAGCACCGACGATCTTCAGCGATGGTTTTGAGACTGGCAACGCGAGTCATTGGAGCTCCTCGTCGCCCCTGGCTGAGCCGTAGGCCTTCTACAAACCCATTTTCTTCACCAGCCGATGCAGGTAGTTGGGGTGCAGGCCGAGCCTTTCGGCGGCCTGGGTGATGTTGCCGTCGCACGACGCCTTCCTCCCACCTGCTCCTGAGTACGCTCCGGGAGCACCCGCAGCAGCCAAGCTTGGGACGCCGGTGAGAGATCCCCTACCTCGTCGAGAAAGACCGTGCCGCGGTGGGCGGCCTCGAGCTTGCGCTGATTGGCACTGTCGACATTCCTTCATGCCAACTACCGTGCAGGGGGAGTCCTCACCGGGGTGGCGCCCACTTCATCAGTACCGACCCAGGGGCCTTGTTAGGACCCGAGCCTGAGTGACCCTCGATTCTCACCGGCGACCTTGCCAGGGAAGGCCATCTCATGGAGCAGAGACTGGAACCGAGGCTCGTCACGCAAGCGGTCGAGAGCCGGGTCGACCGCGAGCCAGACCATCTGTTCGTTGCGTTCGCGGTGGGCGGTCTCGAGCTCGGTCAGGGCCTCATCGATCCTCCCGAGCGACTCCAGGGCGTAAGCGAAGTAGTAAGGAAGGACCTTTCCACCGTTCCGTCGGTTTGTAACCAGTTCGTCGACAAGTTGGCCCCCCTCCTCGGACCGGCCTGCTCGAACGTAAGCCCAAGCCTGCCAGGTGGTGTGGATGTTGCCCTTGATTCCCGTGTAGCTGTCAAAGGCCGCGATCGCCTCGTCGAAGCGGCCGGCGAGCACGAAGGCCCTCGCTTGATAAAGCCGGGCTGGCGCGAAGTCGGGAAAGATATCGAGCGTGCGGCTCGTGGTGTCAATGGCCTCTTCGTAGCGGCGCGCCATAGTCTGATCCCAGCCGGCGACGGCCTGGACTATTGGGGAGAGAGGATCGAGATTGCGCGCCTCACGGCTCGCCTGTTCGGCCTCGTCGAAGCGTCCGAGCGCGGTGAGCAGCTCTCCGTACCACTGCCAGCCGGAGGCGTAGCTCGGATTCAGTTCGAGGGCCCGGCGATATTCGCGCTCCGCCGCGACCCAGTCCCACTCCCAATAATGCTCGAGATAAGCCATCGTCACATGCGCCTCGGGCAAGTCTGGATCGAGCTCGAGGGCACGGGCAGCGGCGGCCCTGGCGCGAGGGAAGGTCTCCGCAGCTGAGACCTCGTCGAAATCGTGGAGAATCGCGTAGGTGTCCGCCAGACCCGCGTAGGCGAGAGCGTAGGACGGGTCCACGAGGAGCGCCTGCTCGTACTTCGAAATGGCCTCCCGCAGAGCACCCGGTTCGCGCCGATTCCACAGGAGTCGGCCCTGGAGGTAGAGTCTTTGAGCCTCGGGATTCACCGGTCGATGGGTCCGACTGGTGCCTCCGGACGGCGGGGCGAGATCGAGCCACTGGACGAGATCCTCCAGACTCTGATCGCCAACCTCCAACAGCGTTGAACCACCAACAGCCACGCTGGTGCCCCACAAGTGCCGGCCGTCGTCGGCTGCGACCAGCTCGGTGCTCAGAACCAGCCCGTCCGGTGTGCCCCGGACTTCCCCGAGTAGGAGCGCGTCGACCCCGAGCTCACGACCTACAGCCATCGGATCAGAGACCCCGCCCTCGTAGCGAAAGACCGACGCACGAGAGGTAACCCGGAGCTCACCCAACCCCGACAACCTCCTAATCCAAGCTTCGGTCAACCCGTCGACCAGGAACTCGTCACGATCGAGATCGGTGCTCAGTGGAATAACGGCCAACGAGCGGACCGGGGTCGAAGCGGCCACCGCCCTAGCCTCTGGTGGCGAGGCCCGATTCTGGGCGAGGCGCGTGGCCAAGATGCCGAGCCCCAGAAGCACCGTGAGTACGACGATGGCGATGACACCAACGCGCCTGAGAGTCGTCGGATCCACCCGGGGAGATGGACTCAATTGGCTCTCCACCCCTTGCGACTGAAGCCGATGGAGCTCGTCGGCGACTTCGCCGGCTGCGGCTGGACGCCCGCCCGGAGCCTTTTCGAGACAGCGTTCGATGACGGCGAGAAGAGCCGGCGGAGCCTCGCTCCTGTCGGGAACCGGTGGAGTATCTCGGAGCACGGAGCTCAGCGTCTCAGCGACCGAAGGGCCCAGAAAGGGCGCACGACCCTGGAGCATTTCGTAGAGGATGCAGCCGAGTGCGAAGACGTCGGAACGGGGCGTGGTCGGCTCGCCGCGAACCTGCTCGGGCGATGCATATCCCGGTGTGCCGACGAAGACGCCCTGGGTCGTGAGCATGACTTTCGTCTCCTCGGTTTCGGCTCGATTGCCCTCGGGAAGGGCCCGAGCGAGGCCGAAGTCGAGCACCTTCACCCGGCCGTCCGATGTGAGAAACACATTCTCGGGCTTGAGGTCACGGTGAATCACTCCATGGTCGTGCGCGGCCGTCGCGGCCCGAGCGATTCCGGCTCCGATGCGGATCACCTCGGCCACCGGCATGCGGCCCCGCCCAAGCCCGCTCCGCAGTGTCTCGCCCTCCAGCAGTTCCATGACCACGTAGTCGTGCTTCTCTACTTGCCCGATGTCGAAGATCGACACGAGGTTCGGGTGCGACAGACTGGCCAGTACGCGCGCCTCACGGCGAAAGCGCTCGAGGGCGTCTTCGTTGTTTGAGAACTCGGAGGGCAGGATCTTGACCGCCACCGAGCGACCGAGGCGCTCGTCGCGAGCCCGGTAGACTTCTCCCATACCGCCGGCTCCGAGAAGCTCTTCGATCTCGTACGGTCCGAGCCGTGTTCCAGTTCGCATGATCCTGCCGTATCGTACTCCAGACCCTAAGAGGCCTGACCGGAGTAGCTGCCATGAAGACTTCGACTTGGACTATCGCCGTTTGCAGGAAGAGGCCGAGAGCGGCCCGCCGCCTCCATCAGTCCGCGACACGGAACCGAGATCGAGTCGGTGCCTGGTGAAAGTTCGCGTTCCGATCTCGGTGCTCGGCGGTTGGTAAGAACGGCTACTCGACGCGCTGCAGCCTTTCCCAGTGAACCGAGGAGCCTATGTTCGGGTCGAGGTTCGGGTCGAGGTTCGGGTTGTCGGTGTGAAGACAGTCGATGAACTGTCAGAGATCGAGGTGGAGTCTCAGCGCGTCGTCTAGGTCGGACACGAGTGCTGGAGTCAACTGGCCCACCCGACTCCCCACTCCCTCGACGGCGATCGAGCGTACCTGCTCGGCCTGGGCCTTGGAATCACGAGGAAGACCCGTCTGTTCTGCGGGGAGCATCACCTGAAACGAGTAGAGACGACTCACATTCGAGGTCACTGGAACCACGGTGATGACTCCTCGGCCGAGTCGGCTCGCGGTCGCATTGGCACCGTCGTTACTAACGAGCACGGCTGGCCGCCGCTTGTTGGCTTCGGAGCCACGAACAGGATCCAAGTCGACCAAGCGGATCTCGCCTCGTAACACCTAGCCCTTCTCTCCAACGTCGAATCCGTCGCCAGCCACCGACTCCCAGACCTCCGACGATCCCTCCGCTTCCCACTCCGCCCAGGCCTGCTCATAGGCTGGCCCAAGCGCGGTCGCCCGAAGCAGGCGAACCGCCTTCTGGAGGACTGCCGACCGAGATGTGGCGCCCACGGTGCGGCCGTACTCGTCCAAGAAGTCGATATCTTCGTCGGGTAGGCTGACACTCACTTTCACACTGTAATGCTACCACTGTTCCTACCAAAGTAGGAATCCAAAACACTGCTCCACAGAAGCTCGCCCGACCGTCGCCCGGGTACCGTGATGCGCATCAGGGTTGGCGTGAGCCCGGGAAGACGCCTCACACCTATCCGCCCTCCGGACAGAGGGGAACTCTCCGAAAGAGGGTATCGCGCGGGTAGGGTTTTGAACGAGCCGGACTTCTGGGCGACGGCAAGAACACAGTGTAGAACCCGAGAGCAAACTACTCGACGCGCTGCAGCCTTTCCCACGGAACCGAGGAGGCTATGTTCGGGTCGAGGTTCGGGTCGAGGTTCGGGTCGAGGTTCGGGTTGTCGGTGTGTAGATAGTTGCACCAGCCATCCGACCAGTGCTGGTCGGCGTAGCCGTGCTGAGAGGTACCGGTAACCGTCGAAGGGTTCCGGAAGGTCTCGCGGTCGTGAATCGCGTCGATGTACTTCTCCTGCTCGAGGTCCCGCTGGACGACCCCGACC
>JAIOJS010000441.1 GCA_019911795.1 Thermoanaerobaculia bacterium
GCCACGCTCGACCCGCGGCTGGGGAGCCGGCCGCAGATCTTCGGGATGCACCGCCTCGCCTCGACGCATCGAGTCGTCAACTTTGATGACATCGTTGCTGCGGATATCGAAATCTCGGGTCACGGTCTCGTAACCAGGAAGGTAGAAAGTGACGGTCGTGCGTCCTACCGGCAACCACAGATACTCGGGAAAGCCGTCGAAGTTGTCAGCAATTCCCAAGTAGGCACCATCGATCCAGATCTCTGCCTCCTCCGGGCTGACGTCGAGGTCGAGGGCTCCGCTGGGACCGTAGTCCCCTGCGCGCACCACCCGGTCATGGCGAACGGTGGCTCCCGTGTAGAAGAACCAATCCCAATAGCTACCCCACCAACCGTCGTAGAAGGGGCGATAGTAGCTGGCTCCGTAGAACCCTGGGTAGTAGTAGCGAGCCCAGTCGGGACCATAGATCCACCCGTAGTAGGGAACATAGTGGCGGCCGTAGTAGCCCCCGCGATCCCGTGAGTAGTAGTCGTGGCGTTGGGACGAGGAAGTCACCGACTGTGGGTGTCGGGTACGTGGGTCCGAGGACCTCGTCTGCTCTGACCTACTTTCCGGCGTCTGGCGACGAACGGTGGTGCGGCTCGAGCTCCCGGAGGTACCCTGCGTCGCCGTCGGCGTGCGACCTTGGCTTGCAGTGGATGAACCTGCGGAGGATCCGCTGCCACTGCTATTCGCCGGAGGCCGGGTCCGGGTTGCCTGGCGGTCGGGCCGACTCGAGTCGGCACTCCGCTTCTCCTTGGCCTGGGCTGCCGGCGGTGCCGCGATCAGACTCAGGCTCACCAGCGCTGCGCTGCTCAAGGCCATCCCGACGAATCTCGTCGGTGAAGACTTGATGCTCTCTAAAACTCTCAGAATACTCATGATGATGTTGTCTCCTTCCATCCGCGACGAAGCCCCCTGATGTAGTGATACCTGAGGGTTTCCTCCCACAGGCCCGGCGTCGTCACGGGAATCCTCTGCAAAGTCCGGACCAACATCTCCCGGAGACGTTGAATCCGAGGTGAAGGTAGATCGGGAGGACCAGCCTCTCCGATCCCGAGAAATGGACCGAGTTCCGGATGCCTGCGGTAGAAAACCACCGCACAGAACCCCGCCTTCTCCTGGCGGCCGATGAACCGGCGAAAGTCGGTGGGATGGTCGTGGAGTACTCGTGCCTCTGGTTCGTAGACCAGGGTCAATCCCCGAGACTGTAAGCGGTAGCTCACTTCAATATCTTCCCAGGCCGGATAGGGAAACCCCGTATCCATCGGCTCCCGATCGAGGAGCTCTCGGGACAGAGAAACATTCGAGGTATAGAAGAAATTGAATGGTACCGCCTCCGGATCTTCGATCAGGGCATATCCGAACTGCAAACCATGGTCGTTGATGTAGCGAAGAAAGGGAGTCAGAGGCACCCGAGGATGCCAAGCGGTGTGGCCCAAAACGGCGATCGGTTGTCGCTCCTGACGGCTCTCATGAGCCCGGTGATGGGCGTCGAGCCATCCCGGTTCGGGTACGGTATCGTCACCCAGAAAGGCCACCCAGCGACCTCGAGCCGCGGCCACTCCCGTGTTTCGCGCCGCCGCCGGGCCCTGATTGGACTGCGACAACACTCGGTAGGAGGCCACGCTTGCCGTCCAGGAGGCGAGAAAGTCCGAGGTCCCATCCGTCGAGCCATCATCCACCACGATGATCTCGAAGTCACCTTGGCACTCCTGCCGGTCGACGGCAGCCAATACCTCGGGTAGGGTGTCGATTCGGTTAAAGGTTGGGATGACGATGGAGAAGGCGCAGTCCATGTGTCAAGGTTACAGCAGTCCCCTCCGAATCGTTCGCTAGCCGAGATACTTCCGAAGTTCATCGAACCTGGGAATAATCGGTACGACGAGCCGTAGTGACATGTTGTGGAGACGACGATGACCCTCACCCCAGCCCTGGCGGCCGAATCCCATGGAGAGAGCGACCGCGAATTGGTGCTCTTGGCTCGCGGTGGCGACAGAAGCGCCCTTTCAATGCTGACCGTTCGGCATCGGCGATCGGCCTACCTTCTCGCCCTGCAACTCATGGGTAATCCCGACGACGCCCTCGACGCAACTCAGGATGCGCTCATCAAGTTCTGCATTCACCTCGAACGCTTCGATGCCGAGCGCCCGCTCAAGCCTTGGCTCTACAGCATCGTTCGCAACCGCTGTCGTGATCTACTACGGCGTCGTCGAGTCCGAAGGGCCGAACCGATCGACAGCGATGAGGACCACTGGAGACCGGAATTGGTCGACGAGTCCGCCGATCCCCATGCCGACCTCGAGCGTTCGCGGCTACGCCGGCGGGTATGGGAGGCACTCGGAGAGCTCGCCCCCGATCATCGTGAGATCCTCGTCCTGCGCGACTACCAAGATCTGTCGTACTCCGAGATCTCTGACCTGCTCGGAGTTCCTCAAGGTACGGTGATGTCGCGACTGCATCGGGCCCGTAAATATCTCGCAAACCAGCTCGAGCCTTCCTGAGTTGCCGGCTTGCTTCCATTGAATCCACTTTTAGAATCCCGTTCGGAATCTCGAGGGGTAACCCTATGACCACTACCTGCCAAAGCGGCTTCGACGAAGTACTCCTCTCGGGCTATATCGACGGCGAGCTCGCTCAGGGCGAGCGCCAGAGGATCGACGTCCACGTCGACCAATGTGCGCATTGCTCGAGTCTCCTCTCGAGTCTTCGTGATGTCCGCGACATCGCGCGAGGCACGGCCTTCAAGGTTCCGAGCGACGAGATGTGGCGCGAAACGGCACGCACTCCTCCCAGCCGATGGTTGCGACAGATTGGATGGATCATCACCTCCCTCTTTGCCGTCGCCCTGACCTCGATCGTGACCTACGAGGTCGTCACCTCTCCCGAGCCCTGGTGGGTTCGGCTCACCGTCTTCGCCGCCCTATCCGGCGTCGGCCTACTGTTTGTCTCGGTGTTGATGGATCGGCTGCACGATCGCCACCATGATCGCTATCGGAGGGTCCTCAAGTGATTATCGCCACCACGGAAACAATTGCCGGCAAACGGATCGTGAAGACTCTGGGAATGGTCCGCGGCAACACTATTCGTGCTCGCCACCTGGGAAAAGACATTATGGCCACTCTCCGCAATATGGTCGGCGGAGAGGTGTCCGAGTACACCAAGCTCCTGGGCGAGGCGCGTGAGCAGGCAATTGATCGTCTAGTGGAAGACGCCGAAGGACTGGGCGCCAATGCCATCGTCTCCATTCGATTCCAGACCACCGAGGTAATGAAAGCGGCGGCTGAGCTCTTGGCTTACGGAACTGCGGTGATCGTCGAGGACGAGTAGCGCGGTCTCGAGTTGCCTCGAAGGATTCAGGAGGTCGCGAGCGGAGGTCCTAGCCTCAACCCCAATCCATGCAGTCTTCGAGTCGCGCCTGGATGATCGGCACATCGGAGGGGAGCCAAGTCCGGAATCCGGGCCCCGCAAACAGTTCCTCGTCGCCTGGATAGGTAGGAACGACGTAGAGGGGAAACCGCGCAAAGTAGTCGCGGTCCGAACGAGTTCGACGAGCCTGCACCTGCGCCCTGGCCTCTGCCGCACCATCGAGCCGCCCGAGAAGGTTCGAGACTGCCCGGAGTTGAGCGACGGTCCGCTCGTCGCTCACCCGAACGCCAGCATCCTCTCCACTCAAGGCTCGACCGAGGTGGACTCGAGCCCGCTTCCAAGCCCCACGTGGTCCCAGCCTGCGCAGCTTGTCGAGCCAACGCTCGGCGGCTGGCCTGGCGGACTCCTCCAGCCGCGGAGCTTGGGTGCCTGCGATCATTCCCGCGTAGGGATCTATTCGTAACTCCCCTCCCCCCGGGTTGGACAGGAGCAGGGTCTGGGTCCGAGCCATAAGGGTGAGCAGGATCACCGGCATCAGCTTCGACCACATCTCCTCATCGAGGTTCTTGTAGACCGTCAGGAAAGCATTGCGCTCGAAAAGAAAGCCCCGGTGGTAGAGGCCAAGACGCTCACTGGTCGCACTCGAATGATGATGGATCTTGGAATCGGCGCAAAAGAGGATCCGGTGGCCTCCCGCCCACAGCCGCCACCCCAAGTCCACGTCTTCGTAGTAGGCAAAGAAGGTAGCATCGAGCCCCCCG
>JAIOJS010000442.1 GCA_019911795.1 Thermoanaerobaculia bacterium
CGCCACCAAGGGACGGTCGAGAGACTCGGCACTCTCCTGTTCCACTCCGTCCAGTGAGGCGCGCGCTCGACGAGCCCAAGGGACTCCGCCTCCTTTCCGTTGCTCGACCAAGGTGACGCCTGAGAAGGCGGCAGGAGAAGCCGAGACCCCGCCCGTTCCAGCCCAGTAGCTGCCGTCGGGGGCGAAGTCGAAGGGAAGGTCCCAGCCGGCCAGATCTAGGGTGGCGGACTCGTCGGTCCAGTCTCCGCCCGCCGCGCCGGAACACTCATTGCGAACCTCGAACTCGAGACTGATGTCGCGGGAGGCTCGGTCCAGAGTAGCGACAGCGGTAAAGCCCATGGCTTCGTAGTCATAGTCGATCGGTGGATCCGGATTCGGATCGATGCAACGGGTTAGCCCGCCCACATCGACGAAGTGACCCGACACCGTGACCACCGCACGTACCGGACCGGATTCCGCGATGCGGAAGCTAGCGGGGTCGATCATGACGTTGCCGTTAGCGGTGTTGAGCACCACTCCCCCGAGTACCAGATGGGGGCCGCCTCCTCCGGTTGAGATGGTGGTTTGTGGACCGGTGCCGTCGTCGTCGAGGTCCACCGCTATCGAGTCGAACAGGCTTGGGCTCGTCGAGTCGACGACGAAAGTCGCCACTCCGGTACTGATCGTGGTGAGGTTGGATTGGGTCTGGACGGTAACAGCATAGGGGTCGACGGGCGCCGGGAGGCCTGGGTAGAGCCGCAGGGCGTAGGTCACCGCATCGTCGCCGAGGAGAGTCGGACGGACCGCCACCTGGAGCCAACGGATCGGCCGGGAGAGGTCGTCGACCCTGCCCCCCCATCGGGACAGGACTTGAAACTGCGAGGCCAGGCGGCGTTCCCCGGGCCCCACAAGGAGGAGTTCGTCGACGCTGGTTAGACCGAGGTCCTCGCGGATTGGGATACCACCCCAGGCGGTCTCGCTACCACGAGGGAAACCCTGGTCGTTGCGGAATTCCACACAGCCGATGCTGGTGTAGGGCCCCGCCGGAGCCGGTCCCAGGTCTCCCGAGAAGACGCCACTGACAGCGGTACCAGATGGGCAGCCCGCCAGCCCCACGGTTTGCGACCAGGCTAGGGTGTCCCCGCTCTCGAACCCATCGCTGAAAATCGGGCCTCCGCCGGCCGCCGCGGTGGCTATGGCGGTGGCAAGGAGGAGCAACAACAGCATCGGTACCAACCACGAGACTGGCTGTGTCCGGTTGGTCGCGAGATCACTCTCTTCGTAGTGCATTCTGCATCCTTTCAATCCCTCGATCAATCTCTCGATCAGTGCATCGATCGCTCTTCAGTCGGCCGCTCGTTCGGGGACGCCCGAAGAGTAGGAGTCCTCGTGCGGCGATCTTTTCCCAGCCTGTCTTGACGGTCCCGGGGGAACGCTTCCCGGCGCCCCGCGGCGACCCGCGTTATGATCGGTTCATAGATCCAAGCAGGAGTAGCCGGCGATGACCCACCGCAGAAGCGAGTTCGACGAGCTGGTGACCCAGCACGCCCGACTCATGAGTTCGGCGATCCGTCGAGTCTGCGGGCGCCGGCACCAGGTCTTGGTACCCGATGTCGAGCAGGAGGTTCGACTGGCGTTGTGGAAACGGCTCGGTTCTGGGAAGAAAATCGACTACCCGATCTCTTACCTGTACAAGATGGCCTTGACCACCGCCCTTGCCGTAGTCCGGAAGCACCGGCCCGATCTTCTGTTGCCCATGGAGGAGGAGCGGCCGGAGCGTCTCCCGCCGCCGGCCGAAGACGGCCTGGAACCCGTCGAACGCTCGCGGCTGATCGACGAAGTGCTGGCTTCCCTCGATATTGATGAAGCGCGTGCCCTGCGAGCCTATTTGGCCGGATTCAACCACCGGGAGACCGCCGAACTCTTCGGCTGGAGCGAGTCGGTGGCCCGCCACAGGATCTATAGAACTCTGGAGCTGCTGAGGGAGAGGGCGGCAGCCAACAGTAAACAGGGCGAGGTGGTCAACTCATGAGTCGCCGAGGCACCGAGGATCCGGCCCGTCTGATCGGGGACAGATGGCGGTCGTCCTATCGACCCAAGGCGCCGATAGGCGACTGCTGCGACGACGAAGCCTTGGTGCGAGGAGTCCTGGGAGAGATGGCGTTGGACGAGCGCACCCGTCTTGCCGATCACTTGGTGACTTGTCGAGAGTGTGCCGTTCGCTACCGACTCGCCGCTGAGCTACACGCTATCGTCGAAGTGAGCGACCGACCGACCGCGGCGCCGGTTCGAGCGATCCGATGGGGCGCCGTCGCCGCTCTTGCGCTGGCATTGCTGGCGGTGGCTTTTGCTGTCCGGCTCTGGATTCCGGATTCTGCAACACTAGAACCCAGGTCGGTGGACGTCGTCCGCGGCCCCTCCTCGGCGATCCTGATGCCGCCCGATGGCGCGGTGCTGAGAGTCGCCCCCGAGACGCTGGTCTGGCCGGCGCCATCGGTTGGGGACTACCGGGTCCGACTCTTCGACCATCAGGCAGAACCGATCTGGGAAACTATCGTCGAGGTCGGCGGTGAGGAGGAGAACGGGACGGTGGACTTGCCGGCGGCGGTGCGGGGTCGACTGCAATCAGGGGCAGCCTACTTCTGGGTGATCGACGGCCTCGGTGGAGCCGCTGGCTTGCGCCACGGTCCGAGCTGGTTCGAGCTTCAGGAGGAGTGATTTCGCACCGGGTCTCGAGTCTTCTTGTCGTCCTCGCTGTCTCCTCGAGCTGTGGCCCTCGCCTCGCTCGTGACGAGGTGCTGCCTCCCGATCCGGGGAGTGCGGAGTCACCTGTCTCCTCTGTGTTCATCCAGGAACTGGCGGCGGGTTCTGCACTCTCGGCGGCAGGTATTGAAGCCGGCGATGGCGTTCTAGACTATCGCCTCGGCGAGCTGGTGGAGACTGTCGATACGGTAGACGATCTCTGGTTGGCCGAGTTCGAGGTGGCGCCTCGGGGCGACTTCGCGCTCCGGATCGTCCGGGGGGGCGAGGAGTTTGAGTACGAGGTGGGTCCGGGTCGTTGGGAGGTCGAGGCGCGCCCAGCGTTCTCCTCCCGGCTGTTCAACAATCTGGAGGCGGGGCGATTCCAACCCGAGGTCGTCGGCCGCCTGAATCCGTCCGTCGCGGCTTGGGCGTGGGCGCAATGGGCAGTCCGCGCTGACGACAATGAGAACTCCGCTGGCGGCGAGATCCCGGACGCCTCTTTCGGACCGACGCTCGACCTGGTCCAGACGGAGGGCGACGATGAGCTCGAGGGATGGCTGCGAATCCAACGCACCCGGTGGCTGGCGAAGCGAGGGCGGGGTGACGAGGCCCTCGAGGAGGGAGCGCGGGCGGTGCAGATTTTCGATGCCCTCGCCATGCCGTTGGCGAAAGCGCAGGCACTGATTGCGCAGGGCTGGGCGGCGGGTCGCTCCGGGCAGCCGAGTGAAGAAGAGCGTTTCTATCGGCAGGCGGTGGAGACTATCGAGTCCGAGACGCCCAGTAGCCTCCATCTCGTCAAGGCCTGGTCCGGTCTCGCCAAGGCTCGGGCCAGCCAAGGAGACTACAAGACGGCAAGCGGGCTGGCCCAACGGGCGATCGAGCTGTCTAGCGACCGCGATCCCCGCGGTCTTGACCATCAAGCGAGCCTGATCCTCTCCGGCATCTTCGCCTGGTTCCAATCCGACTGGATCGTGGCAGAGTCCGCCTTGTTCGAGGCCTTGGAGATCCTGCGCGAGATCGATCCGGAACACCAGGATGTTGCCAACGCTCTCAACAACCTCGGTATTGTCGCTGTCGCCCGGGGTGACCTGGGCGCCGGCGAACGGTACTACCAGGACTCCCTCGCGACCCGCCGCCGGGTGGCTCCCGACCCGCTGGAAGAGTCGCGGACCTTGAACAACCTCGGCGCGATCGCCCGTGCCCGCGGCGACCTGGAGGCCGAGTCGAGGCTCAACGCCGAGGTGCTGGAGATTCGACGGAGGCTGTCGCCCGACTCTCTCGATCTAGCCTCGCCGTTGCTGAACCAAGGTGAGCTCTTGACCCTTCTGGGCCGCTTTGAAGAGAGTGAGGCTATGCTCGACGAGGCTATAGAACTGCAGCGCCGGTACGCTCCCGAGAGCGCGGATGAGATCATGGGTTTGGCGGCGCTGGCCGAACTCGCGGTGCGACGCGGTGATCGCGAGCAAGCCCACCGAACCTATCGAGAAGCGGAGGCCCTGGCCGCTCGAACCCAGCCCGATACCCTATTAGCGGCTCGGGTGGCGTGTCGCGCGGCGCGTTTACGAGAGGAATCCGAGGCTACCAACGATTCGCTTCGCGACCTCCAACTAGCGGCCCGACGGTTGCAACGGTTGGTGCCGGGTACGCTCGACACCGCGCTGGCGCTGCACGCGCTGGGTAGGGCGCAGAGTCGCCGTGGACTCGAAGCCGCGGCGCTCGGTTCACTCGAGGCGGCGGTGCGGTCGATGGATCGGCAGTTCATGACGTTGGGCGGTGGCGAGGAACAACGAGCCGGGTTCCGCCAGTCGTGGCGTGACGTCTACCGCGATCTTGCCGAGCAGTACCGCCGAATGGGGCGTCCCGAGGCTGCCTTCGAGACGCTCGACCGAAGCCGGGGACAAGTGTTCCTGGAGATACTCCAGCGCCGCGAGATCGACGTGGCGGAGCGGCTCGAGGCCGACGGAGCGCGCTGGGCGGGGTTGACGTCGGTCCGACCCGTCGACGAGCTGCAGCGAGCGCTACGCCGTAGCCGGTTGGCGCTGGTGCTCTACACGGTCGCCGACTCGACTTCCCGTGCCTGGATCCTCGACGGAGAAACGCTCACGAGCGTCGAACTTCCAATGGGTTCGGCCCAGTTGGCGGATCGGATCGAGCGCTTTCGGTTGCTCATCGAACGGCCGCCGCCCGTCTCTGCCGTCGGGCCGCTGCACCTTTCGCGGGAGCTCTACGACGCCCTGTGGGATCCCCTGACCGCGGCTCTGGGGAACCACGGCCGCGTCGTCGTGGTTCCCGACGGTCCCCTACACGAGTTGGCCTTCTCCGCTTTGACCAGATCGGACGGGACGCCGCTGGGGAGTAATATCACGTTGCAGTTTGCCGGGTCGCCCACCGTTTGGTTGGAGCTTGCGGAGCGATCCCCTCCGACGCGGCCCGACACCCTGGTCGCCTTCGCCGATCCACCTGCGGCGGCGACCGACTCTACGGTACGACGAGGGGCGAGCGCCCTGAGATCCCTGCCGGCCAGTCGACTCGAGGCTCAGGGTCTCGAGCGGCTCTATCGACGGGCGACCGTGCTGCTCGGCTCATCCGCGACCGAGGAGGCGGCTCGCGCCCTGGCGATCGATACCGGTGTTCTCCACTTTGCCACCCACGCCTTGATCGATCCACGATCTCCGCTCGACTCGGCCCTCGTCCTGGCCCCTTCAATCGACCATCATGGTCGACGGTACGATGGCCTGCTCCAAGCCTGGGAGGTGCTCCAGGAGCTCGACCTGGAAGCCTCCTTGGTCACTCTTTCCGCTTGCTCCTCCGGGACGGGACAGGTCTATCTCGACGAGGGGGTCCTCGGACTGACCCGTGCTTTCCAGATCGCGGGTGCACAAACCGTGCTGGCGAGCCTGTGGCCGGTAGAGGATAGCGCGACGGCCCGATTGATGGAGGAATTCTACCGACGCGCTCGGGCGGGCGCCTCGTACGACGAGGCGCTGGGAAAGGCCCAGCGCTCACTCCGTCGCGAAGCCGCGACGACCCACCCCTACTATTGGGCCGGCTTCCAACTCTACGGTGCTCCAGCGCTTTCCAAGCACCCGCGATGAACGGAATGAGTCCTAGAGACCAAACTGCTCCTGGTTTGGAATAGGGACAGCCTCGAGTCTGCGGTTGGGTGAGCGCTCGTGCGCCTAAGCTGCCGGCCAGGGGGACCAATATCTCTACTCTCCTCAGCGCGTTTTGCTGGATCGTTTGATGATCAAACCGTCCGCGACGCACGGAGTAGATTCGCCAGTAGCGGCGACCGGTGGTTGACACCCGATCCCGCTCCGCCTACCATCCGTGCGCTCCTGCCGGAGTGGCGGAATGGCAGACGCAGCGGATTCAAAATCCGCCGCCCGCAAGGGTGTGTGGGTTCGACTCCCACCTCCGGCACCAACTTGATTCATCTTCTTATCTCATTATTATTCTGTCGGTTGGCTCCCTACTGGAGGCGGCGCTTCCGCTCCACTCCCCGGACCCAACGCAACTCCGGAGTTCGCCCATGATTCTCGCCTGGCTGGGCGCACTTTGTGTTGGATTGAGCCTCGGTCTCCTCGGTTCGGGGGGATCGATTCTCACCGTCCCCGTCCTGGTCTACGTGATGGGCCAGGACGAGAAGGTGGCGATCGCGGGGTCGCTGGCGATCGTCAGTATCGTGGCCCTTTCGGGCAGCCTGGTATTCGCCCGTAGGGGAGCCGTCCATTGGCGGTCAGTTCTCTACTTTGGCCTACCGGGCATGGTGGGCACGTACCTCGGAGCTTGGCTCTCGACCCCGGTGTCCGGCCAGGCCCAACTCGTCGTCTTCGCAATCGTCATGCTGCTTGCAGCCGCTCTCATGCTCAAGGGACCTCGCCTGGCCACGACATCCTCCTCCGTCGCCGAACGCTCCCGGACCAAGATCGGTCTGGAAGGACTCGCTGTCGGTATCTTGACTGGTTTCGTGGGTGTGGGAGGTGGCTTCCTCATTGTCCCCGCCCTCGTCCTCCTCGGGGGACTTTCCATGCACTTGGCGATTGGGACCAGCTTAACCATCATCGCACTGCAATCCGCCACCGGATTCCTCAAACACCTGGACGTCCTGGAGGGTCTGGGGCTACAGGTGGACTGGCATGTCCTCGGCATCTTCTCCGCAGTGGGCGTAGCCGGGGGCTTTATCGGTCGGGCGATTGGCAAGCGGATGCCGGCGCAGAAACTGAGAAGGGTCTTTGCCGTCTTTCTCGTTCTCATCGCGTTGACGATTCTTGGACGTAGTTGGGCGGACTCCAAGCAGCCATCGGATCCGAGCCCGCGGGAAGAGTCTGTTGGGGAGTGGCCGCCAGGGCCCACTGCTCCACCTACCCGAACAAGCTAGCGACCGCAGTGGCCCTGGAGACTCATCGAACGGTAGACTCAGCCCGATGAATCGTCCCCTCCGCATCGCCCTCGCGCAAACTGCCGCCGGAGAAGACCGGGACCAGAATATCCGCCGCGGTCAGGAGACAATGCGTCGCGCCGCGGACTACGGCGCCCAGCTAATCGTCTTCCCGGAGTTGGCCTTCGATCGCTTCTTCCCCTGCCAACGGTGTTCCACTCCCCCGCTCCACCGGGCGGAACCGATACCCGGCCCTACCACCGAGGCCTTTGCCGCTCTAGCCGCAGAGCTCTCGATGGTGACGATTCTCAATCTCTACGAACTCGGAACCGACGACCAGTGCTTCGACTGCTCTCCTGTAATCGACGCGGACGGCACCCTTCTGGGACGGACCCGCATGGTCCACGTCGCCCACTTTCCCGGCTTCTGGGAGCAGGACTACTACACCCCCGGTGACCTCGGACTTCCGGTCTACGCCACCGCGGTGGGCCGAGTGGGGGTGGCGATCTGCTACGACCGGCACTATCCCGAGGCGATGAGATCCCTCGGTAGGCAGGGAGCAGAGCTCGTCGTCATTCCTCAAGCCGGAACGCCCGGCGAGTGGCCCGAGGGACTGTTCGAGGCCGAGGTGCGTACCAGCGCCTTCCAGA
>JAIOJS010000443.1 GCA_019911795.1 Thermoanaerobaculia bacterium
CCCCAAGCCCAACTGCCGGTGAAGACGGGAGCATGACTCGCGCCAGCCTCAACAATCTCGCCATGCTCAAGATCAACCAAGGAGCCTACGACGAAGCGGAAGAGATCCTGCGCCGTGCGATTCGGCAGAGTCCGGAGTACGCGTCGCCCCACTACAATCTGCGGCGTCTGTACATGGAGAGCAAGCGGTACGAAGAGGCTGATCGGGAGCTGTGGATCGCCATCGACAAAGGACTCCGAGACCCGGAGCGAACCCTCGACCGAGCGGCCCAAGACTACGATGGCCTCGATCTCAGTGATCGATCGAGAGACATCCTCCTGCGCGCGGTCGAGCGCTTTCCGAATCACGAACCGTTCCGGGCCCACCTCCTGGTCGTGCTCATCCGACTGGAAGCCTGTGATCAGGGAAACCGGGTCGGCGCCGACGCGGCGGAGGCCTTCCCCGGCAGCGCGCCCATCCACTCCTTCTGGGGACTCGCCGCGGCCTGCGCCGGAGACCTCGACACCGCTCGCCGCGCGCTGGACCGTTCGCTGCAGATCAAACCAGACCAGCCCCGACTCCGTGCGACGCTACGACAACTCAACGGTTCGCCACCGGGAAGGTGAAAGAGATGTTCCGAGCTCGCCCAGCACTACATCTCCTCGTCCTTCTTACCATCCTCTCCACCAGCGGCCTGTGGGCATCGGAGGGCCCCCCGCCCAGCACCCTCGCCGATCGTCTCTACGAGATCCTCGACGATCAGGGGGCCGAAGCCACCGTGGCTCACTACTTCGAACTCCGCTCTCAAACCCCGGAGGGACTCGGCGAGGAACACCTCAACGACCTCGGTTACCGCCTACTGCAGGAAGGGAGAACGCGGGAAGCTCTGGTCTTTCTAGAGCTCAACCTCAAGATGTTTCCGCGATCCGCCAATGCTCACGATAGCCTGGCCGAAGCCTATCTCGTCATCGGTCGCAGCGAGGAGGCACGAGTCCTCTACAACCGCGTGCTCGAACTGACCGAGGGCAAGAAGGACGCTTCCTTCTCTTCAGCCCAGCACCTCAGGGATCGCGCCTTCCTCGCCCTCTCTACCCTCCGAACTCTCGATTCCGGCGACCCTCTGCTGAGTCCGAGGTTGCGCGAACTCGCCGTCAACTTGTCCTCCGGTGTTCCCGGGGTGGTCGAGGAATTCATCGCCGATGTCCGTGCCAACGGTGCTCCGCTCGTCGAACCGATTGTCGACGTCGACGACGAAGTGCTCGTCACCTTTCTCTGGTTCGCCGACCGGCCCCTCGACAACGTAGTCGTCGAGTCCATTCTCGGGGTCCGAGAGATCAAGCATCGGTCGATGCATCAGCTGTCCGGAACCAACGTCTGGTTCAAGACCTTCCGGGTACCCAGCGACCTCCGCATGAGCTACCTGCTCTCTCCCAACGACACTCGCCTCACGGATCTGGGACAGATGCTCTTCACTCGCATCGTGCAAGCGACTTGGACCGTCGATCCCCTCAATCCCCTGACGACGGGAGGGGTCGAGAATCGTACTTGGTCGGTCCTCGACTTGAGGCTCGACGAGGAACGCTTCTGGGAACGCGTGGACAAATACGAACGACTCGGCAGCGTCAGTGACGAGCAGATCGAGAGCGCACTTCTCGGAAACAACCGCAACGTGGCTGTCTACACTCCAGAGGAGTACGACTTCACTCGACCCAAGCCCTTTCCGTTGCTCATCTTCCTCGACGGCTATGAGTTCCTCACCATTGATCGCACTGAAACCGCCCTCGACCAGCTGATCCTCGAGGGGCGCATTCCCCCGGTGGTCGCCGTGTTCGTTCACAATCCGACTCCTCAGAGCCGCGCCTGGGAGTACACCTGCAATCCCCAGTTCCTGCGCTTCATGTCCGAGGAGTTGGTGCCGTGGATCCGCGAGCGCTACCACGTGTCGAAGGATCCCAAGGACACCGCTCTCGTCGGTCGTAGCCTCAGCGGGCTTGCCGCGACCTGCTCCGCGTTCTACCGTCCTGATCTCTTCGGCAAGGTGTTGGCCCAGTCCGGCTCGTTTTGGTGGGGTCCCGTCGACGAAGCACCTGAGTGGATGGCTCACCAGATCGCCATTCGACCGGCCAAACCTATCGAGTTCTACCTCGATGTTGGTAACCAGGAGGACGTCCCCAACCCCCTCACCGGCCTCAGCATGCTGACCGTCACCCGGCATCTCCGCGACGTCCTCTTGGCCAAGCAGTACAAGGTCATCTACCGGGAATTTTCCGGAGGACACGATCCCCTCGCCTGGCGCAGTATCTTGCCCGACGGCATCGCCGAACTGTTCGGTCGCTAGATCGCTCCGAGGACGACGACGTGAAACCTAGTGCGGAGCTAGCGAGGAACCGAGATGGTCCGCCACTCCGGCCAAGACTCCCAGGATCTTCGGGTCCCGCTCCAAGACACCCTCACCGTAGCCGGTCTTGGTGATGAAGTCGAAGGCGAGTTCTGGATGGGAGATGAACTCGGGCACCTCCTGGCCACGATAGCGCCACGACTCTCGGGAGCCCTGATTGAGATCAGAACTGAGATTGTTGTCCTGGGTGAACGGGTTATCGAAGTAGAAGGTCGAGCTAGCGCGGGACCTGGCCGGCCCTCGAATCGCTTCGATCGGATCCTCGGCGCCCGTTATCTGGGCCACGGTGACAAAGGACGGGGCTCCGAGGAGCGAGAACACCAGACCACGGTCCGTCTCCCGCCCCCGGGTCGTCTCGGTACTAAAGGCAGCGTCGGCGAAGAGGAGCCGGCGCTCGACCTCCATGCGCAACTCGTTCTCCGGCGTCTCCGGCGTCGGATCCAGCTCCTTCCAGAAGTTCTCGACGAACTCCCAGCGCGCGACCGGTTCCGAGAGCTTCTTCCAAGTGTCTTTCTGCTCTGACGAAAGGAAGAACCGCACCGCGCTATCGGCCCAATCCTCTCCGACATCGAGAGCTCCTACCGAGGGCGAAAACCGGCTAAAGAGTGCCTGCAGGCCGTAGCCTCGATCGAGTCCCTGCTTCTTGAGCGAGCGGCGAGCCGTCTTGAGGGCTTGGACCACCGGTTCCGGGTAGGAATCCTTGGCAAACTCAGCCCCCGGCCTCAGTTGCAAGAACACCTCGAACTCCTCGACCGAATCCTCCTCCTGGCCGGTCATCGCGAGACAGGCGGCCCGATAAAAAGCCACCACCGGAGCCAGTTGTAACTGGTCCCACTCCAATCCCGGGCGCTTTGAGATCTCCCACACCTGGTCCAGGGTCACCAGGGCCAGGGAGTACTCGCCGCGCTCGAACTGAGCCTTCGCCTTCTGAAAGAGAGCCGGGAGCTCGACGGGAGCTGCCACCACAATGCCCCCCAACGCAGCGAGGAACAGCCCCAGGAGAACCGCAACGGTGACGACCCTGCGACGCTGCGAGGAACTCGAGACCAAGGTTCTATGGGCCATGCTAATGCCTCCTGTCTTGCCGGACACGACTGAGTCTATCGTATACCACGACGCGCCAGTCGGTGATCCGCGCGAACCCTTACTCCTCCGGCCAAGGAATAACGGCCCGCTCTCCCGCCTGATAATGACGCAGATTGCTCTGCATCAGCTCGACGACAGCGGGACGCGCCGAGGACGGTAACTGTGCGATCAGGCGTTCCTGGAGACGCACCGCCTCATCGAAACGCTGAGCCGCCGCCAGCACCATGGCCAGGGCCTCCGCCCCTCCGAAGGAGGCCGTCTCCTTCTGCTGTTCGATGGCTACTTTCAACGCGCGTTCGATGTCGCTCGCGTTCGCGCTACTGTCGACCGCCACCAACCGAACCATCGCCTCCTGCAATCGCGCATCTCCGGGATTCACCAGAAGCGCCTCCTCGACGCACTCGTGAGCGCGCTGCGTCTCGCCGACCCCCACGTAGGCCAGGGCCAAGAGATAGCGAGGCGTCGGCAGGGACGGGGCCAGCTCGACGACCACCTCATAGTGTTTCGCTGCCTCCTCGAACTCGCCAGCCCGCATGTGAAGAGCCGCCACCCGCTCGTTGGCCTTGATGTGTCGGGAGTCGATCGCCAGGGCTTCCTGATACTCCGCCTTGGCACCTGCTACATCCTCTCGCGCCTCCAGGATCTCTCCGAGATTGAAGTGGGCGAAGAAGTAGTCAGGCTGCAATTCGAGCGCCTTACGAGCACTCCGTTCCGCCGCCTCGAGGTCACCGAGCTGCCGCAGCACGACCGCGAGGTTGAGATGGGCCCTCGCATTGCTCGGTCGGGCGGCGATCGCTCCCCGAAAGGCAGTCGCCGCCGAATCCAGCTTCCCCGCCTTGATGGCCCGGGCGCCCGAGGTCATGAACATTTCAGAACTCGCGGTCAGCGTTCCGATCTCGGTCAACCGCCGATCATGAGCCGAGACCCTGGCCTTGCCTCCTTTCGCGATCTCCGCCTTGGCCTCCTCGATCCGATCCAACTTGCGAAGAGCGAGGGAGAGAGGGTAGTGCAGCTGGTTGGCGTCGGGCTGCAGTTCGAGGGCCCGTCGGTAGTGTTGGACTGCTGCCTCGAGGTTCCCCTTGGCCATCTCGATCTTGCCGAGGCCGGCCTCCGACGCCGCTTGGAGGCCGTCGACGCCGGCCGCCACCTTCAGGTAAGGCTCGGCTTCGAGGAGCTCATTGAGACTGAGCAGGACCTCTCCCAGCCGCAAGTTGGCCAGCGGATCTTCCGGTTCCAGAGCAAGGACGGCGCGGTAGCTCGACGCCGCTTCCCCAAACCGTCCCGTGTCTTGGTAGAGGTAACCGAGGTAGTAGGGCCACGACAGCTCCTTGGCAGCGAGTTCCGACGCCCGTCGGTAACAAACCTCTGCCACTTCGAAGGAGTGGTGGGCATGGAACACCATCCCGGTGTGGCCATAGAGATCAGCGAGTTCCTCAGTCGATGCGGTTCCTCCGTCGACCGCAGCCAGAAGTGCTTCGCGCGTGGCTGTCAGCAACTCACGCACTGCCGGTTCTAAGCCTTCGAGGGGAGGCTGCGGGATCTCCGGCGTTACCGACGCCGCGGGCGGGGACTCGCTAGACCCCCAAACTATCGGCGTCACGACCAGGCACAGGGCGATCGCCACCACCGGAGTCCAGACTTTCATCGTGGCGACACCACCCAGTAGTTTCTGCCGGCAGGTGCGTTGAAACGCTGAACGGCGCCTGAAGGCCAAGTCAGAACTAGTGCCGAAGCCTCCACCTCGCCCAATCCAACCAAGATCCGTGGGTCATTCGCCGAAGCATAACTTCCATCGGCGCGAGACCGCCGCCAGACCGACCCCGCCTTGCCGCGATCCACCCGAACCCTGGTACCGAGGGATGTCGCACCATAGGGTGATCGCGAGACGACACCGAGCCAGCTCCTTCCGCCCGCCGAATAGCGATTCTCCAGCCAGCGGGCGGGGCCTTGGTTGGCCGTCACCAGGACATCGCCGTCTCCATCGTTGTCCACATCCCCAAACGCGGCTCCACGGCTGACCTCCGAGAGTTCGAAGGCCGCTCCGGCTCGGGCGCTGACCTCCTCGAACTTGCCGTCACCTAGGTTGCGATAGAGCTGGTTCTGCTGGTGTAGAGGGAACTGATCACCTTCCAGGGCCAGCGCGCCGATCACCTGCACTTCGCCGTTGACCACCAGGAAGTCGAGGGCACCATCGGAGTCGAAGTCCAACCAGCCCGCCCCAAAACCGGTATAGGGGAAGCTCGGAGCCGCCAATCCGGCCTGCAGAGTCTGGTCGCTGAACAGACCCCCGCCCTCGTTGATGTAGAGGGTGTTGCTTTGCCGATTGAGGTGGCTGAGGATGAGATCCTCGTCACCGTCACCATCGATGTCTCCGGCGTCGACTCCCATGCTGGCCTCGGGAGCTCCGTCCATGTTCACCGCAATCCCGGCCAGAAAGGCATCGTCGACGAAGTGCCCGTCCCGCTGGTTGATCCAGAGTTGGTTGGGGGACTGGTCGTTGGCGACGTAGATGTCCGGCCAGCCATCCTCGTCGAAGTCCGCGGCCACGACCCCAAGAGCACCGCCGAACTCGGCCGCAATGCCCGATCGTGCGCTCACGTCCTCGAAGCCTCCCTTGCCATCGTTGTGGTAAAGGCGGGCCGGTACGGGATTGTAGGACCGAGGCCCGCAGTAGTCGCGAGCGCTCGATGTCGAGAAACAGGGTTTGTGGGTGTTGATCGAGAAGTCGACGTAGTCGGCAACGAAGAGATCGAGATGACCATCTCGGTCATAGTCGAAGAAGGTAGCGCTGATGCTCCACCGATCGTCCGCGACTCCGGCGACCGCCGCCACTTCCTCGAAGGTTCCATCACCCTCGTTGCGCCAGAGGTCGTTGCGACCGAAGTTCGTGACGTAGAGATCGGGGAATCCGTTGCCGGTGTAATCCCCGACCGCGACTCCCATGCCATAGCCTAAACCTCGGAGTCCGGCGGCGAGGGTGACATCGACGAAGTGCACACCGCGGGTTCCATCTGCCTTGATCACCGTATCGTTGCGGAATAGCCGGTCCCCGAGCGCTGAGCCTTGCGGGACAGGAAACGTCGCATCGTCGATCGTCTTGCCCTCACCCAGCATCGAACCCTGCGGGATGAAGATGTCGAGGTCACCGTCTCCGTCGTAATCCAAGAGACCGACACCGGGACCGACGATCTCCGAGAAGTACATCTCCCCCGACATGCCGTTGAAATGAACGTAGTCGAGTCCAGACGTGGTGGTCGAATCGACAAACCAATCGTCGGCCGAAAGGCTCTCCCCGGTCGTCGCCTCCCCTCGCGGAGACTCCTCGGCAGTGGCTGCAGGCACCTGGGCGGGAGCGAGGGCGGCCGCCGCCAGCCATCCGCCCACTAAGCAACCCACACCGAGAATCCTTCGTACAGGGTACGTGAAGACACCGTTCTGCCCAGCCCGGTGCCGACGGTGGTCGAAGAGGGGCAAGGGGCCTCGATCGGCTCTTTGACGAGCCCCTGGATGAGATTGCGGCATGATTGAACCGACGTTCCTTGCGACGAAGTGGTCGTTGCGACGGGATGGCACGGGTAGCCGTCGACCGGAGGGTGGTCAATCCGAGGCGACCCGGCCGCAGTATACCAACCCACAGGACACCCCAAACGAGGACATCATTCCGCTCTGCACTCGGTCGCCGGCAGGTCCCTTCCTAGCGAGAGATCTTGGACCCTCGTTGTATAGTCGTTGGCTAGTGGGCAGCAGTTGCGGCAGGGTTACTCCGCCCTCGAGGCTTTGGTGACCGACCACGGCTCGGTGTTCCCCATGCCCCCTACGCCTCGCTATTCCGGTTACCGCCCGCCAATCCATCGTCAGTTCAGTTTCCAATCCACCTGCCTTCGCATCCTCGCCAACGCAGACTGAGGTACTACCGTGCATAGACTCTCCCAACCCTTCTTCCGACCCCTGGCGCAGGCCATGCTGAGCCTGGTCCTAGTGCTGCAACTGCCCGCCCTGGCCTCCGCTCAGGAGCCGTCGTCGTCGCCAGACCCGGATCAGCTGTTTCTCGACACAGTGCACGTCAACCTCGTCAACTTCGACGTCTTCGTCACCGACAAGAAGGGC